>NZ_JBANLK010000019.1:0-109253 GCF_054968425.1 Paraburkholderia sp. AV2 | reverse complement strand
CCCCACCGCTCCGACGCCTCAACCCCCTCTTACTCCCCCCACCTGCCGTGGTACCCGCGGCCCCCCGCTGCCCCCCCTAGCTCCGCCGGTGCCGGGGGGGGCTTCACCCCCCGCCAGGGCCGCGAGGTGCAGTACGACCGTCTCGTGATCGCGACGGGTGGTGCAGCGCGCCGTCTGCCGGCGAGCGTCGTGAAGACTTCGCACATTACTTACCTGCGTACGCTCGACGAAGCCGTGGCGCTGGGCGAACGTCTGCGCGCGAGCCAGCGCGTGCTCGTGGTGGGCGGCGGCTGGATCGGTCTCGAAGTGGCGGCCACGGCGCGCAAGCTCGGCGTGGAGGCGACCGTGGTGGAAGGCGCGCCGCGCCTGTGCGCGCGCTCGCTGCCGCCGCTGGTTTCGGACTTTCTGCTGAACCTGCATCGCGCAAATGGTGTGGACGTGCGCCTGAATGCGGCGCTCGTCTCGCTCGGAGATCACCCGGAGGACGCGAGCCGCGTGCGCGCCATCTTCGCCGACGGCTCGACGCTCGACGCCGACTTCGCCGTGGCCGGCATCGGCCTCGCGCCGCACACGGCACTCGCGCAGGACGCGGGCCTCGCGGTGACGGACGGCATCGTGGTGGACGAATACGGCGCGACGGAAGACCCGTACGTGTTCGCCTGCGGCGACGTGGCCAATCATCCGAATGCGTGGCTCAAGCGGCGCGTGCGGCTGGAGTCGTGGGCCAACGCGCAGAACCAGGCCATTGCGGCGGCGAAGGCCGTGCTGGGCGTGAAGGTTCCGTACGCCGAGATTCCGTGGTTCTGGTCCGACCAATACGACGTGAACCTGCAGATCCTGGGCGATCTGCCCGCGGACGCCGAACTGGCGGTGCGCGGCAACCTCGACGAAAAGCGCGCGACGCTCTTCTTCGTGGAGCACGGCAATCTGCGCGGCGTTATCGCGATCAACGCCGCGCGCGACCTGAAACTCGCGCGCAAATGGATGAGCCAGGGCCGTGCGGTCGATCTTTCGACCCTGACCGACACCAGCAAGGCACTTGCGTAGACCAACGAAACGGGAATGGACGAGACGCATGGGAACCATCGATAACTTCATCGGACGGCAGAGCGCCCAAGGCGTGGGCGAGGCCCACACGCGCGGTTCGATCATCGCGCGGCTGGAACGCCTGCCGACCAATGCCATGCAGGTGCGCGCGCGTATCCTCATCGGCCTCGCCACGTTCTTCGATGGCTTCGACGTGATCGCGATCGCCGCGACACTGCCGATCCTCATCCAGAAGTGGCATCTCACGCCGTGGGAGATCGGCTTTCTGATCGCTTCCGGGTCGATCGGGCAACTGTTCGGCGCTTTCCTGTTCCCGTGGCTTGCCGAGCGGCACGGCCGCGTGCGCGCGATTGCATGGAGCTCGGGGATCATCGGCGTGACGAGCATCGCGTGCGGCTTCGCACCCACCTTCGCGGCGTTCGCTGCGCTGCGGGTAGTGCAGGGTCTGGGTCTGGGTGGCGAACTGCCGGTGGCAGCCACCTACATCAATGAAATCAGCCGTGCGCACGGCCGTGGACGTTTCGTTCTGCTTTACGAAATCGTGTTCCCCATCGGCCTGCTCGCCTCGAATGCGCTGGGCGCCTGGATGGTGCCGCGCTTCGGCTGGCAGGCGATGTACTTCATCGGCGGCCTGCCGCTGATCCTGTTCTTCACGCTGCGCCGTCTCGTGCCCGAGTCGCCGCGCTGGCTTGCCGAACACCATCGCCTGGACGACGCGCATCTCGCCGTGAGCGCGTTCGAGCGCAAGGTGAAGGGCGTGCTCGAACCGATCCCGGATGCGGCGGAGTTCGACGCGCTGGTCAACCGCTACCCGGAGCGCCGCGTCAAGGATCTCTACGGTCCGGCCTACCTCAAGCGTTCGATCGCCGTGGCCATGCTGTGGATGACCTGCGGCTTCATCCAGTATGGTCTTTCGACCTGGCTGCCGACGATCTATCGCACGATCTATCACGCGCCGCTGCAACTGGCGCTGAATCTGGCGGTGGCGGCGTCCGTGCTGGGCGTGGTGGGCTCGCTCACCTGCGCGCTGCTCGTCGACAAGGTGGGCCGCAAGCCCATCATCAACGTCTCGTTCGTGCTGTGCGCGCTGTCGCTCGCGCTGGCCGGCATCTGCCACGCGATGTCGGTGTACGTGGTTGCGACATTCTGCGCGTTCGCGCTGGGCTTCCTCGCGTGCGGCTTCATCACGGCCTACGTCTACACGCCGGAGCTCTATCCCACCAGCATCCGCGCCATGGGTTGCGGGATGGGCGGCGCGTGGCTGAAGGTGGCGGCCATCTTCGCGCCCACCATCGTTTCGAAGACCATGATCGGCGGAAATCTCGACATGGCGTTCTACATCCTCGCAGCCGTGCCGTTCCTCGCCGCCTTGGCCGTGCATCTGCTCGGCATCGAAACCAAAGGCAAGGTGCTGGAGCAACTCGAAGCCTGAGGGCGGGTAGCACCTCCAGTCGCGCGAGGTCGGGGACCTGGTCACGTGCCGGGTCCGCCGGCACGTGACCAGGCCGGACGGCTAGTGGAGACCCTTCATCCGAAAATTCGTACCAGTCCGACATTGAGGGCGGGTGCGGGGTCCTACACTGCTTACCGGTTTTACCAGCGGCTCCGTAACGCCTGAGCCAACCAGCCGGAAACCTTATCCTGCCCTTGTGAATTAAAAGGGCTCCATCATTGCGAGCTTGGCCCACATCTGGAATTGCGCTTCAGCTTACGCAGGCACAGTGCGATCTCAAAAAACGAAAACAGTATTTATACTGTGTGAGTGGCCTGTAACTTGATGGAGCCCGATCCCGATGCCTCCTGTGATGAAAATCCGAGTCATACTCGCCGACGACCACCCCATGCTGACCGCAGGGCTCAAGCACATTCTTTCGGGGACGAGCACGATTGAAGTCGTTGGCGTGGCTCGCGAGTCGGGTGAAATCGTCGAGCAACTGGACAGCGTGGCATGCGACGTACTGATCACCGACTACTCGATGCCGGGCGGGAAGTACGGCGACGGCCTCACATTTTTGTCGTTCATAAGACGGCGCTACCCCAACCTGAAGATTGTCGTATTCACGATGATCGACAATCCTCCGCTGACGACTGAAATTGCCCGCCTGGGTGTGCGTGGCGTGGTCAACAAGGGGGGAAACATCGATCTGCTGGTCGCGGCGGTCCACGCGGTCGTTGCCGGCGATACCTTTTTTCCCGAAACCACCGACTCGCGGCAACTGGAGTCGAAAGTTGCTCGCGAGCGCGAACGCCCCGCGCTCACAAAGCGGGAAATGGAAGTTGTTCGTCTTCTTGCGTCCGGTCTTACGGTTAGCGAAATTTCGCAGCAGTTGCATCGAAGCAAGCAGACGATCAGTACTCAGAAGAACACTGCCATGCGGAAATTAGGTATCGAACGCGATGCCGATTTATATCGCTTCATTTTCGAAAGCGGCCAGGGCGGCCAACCCTCGTCGGCGCCCGGCGGCGCTGCGCCCCTGTCAGAAGACCCAGGGCCGATGGCGGGTTAACGCTGCCGCGAACCGGCCCGGTTCACGCCCGGGTTTTGTCGTATCTGGATGCTCTAATGCGGCCACGCGTCAAGGCTTCCAGCGCGAAACCGAATCCGATTGATGCCAGGACCAGGGTGGCGCCAACGGCGGCGCAGGCGAGGACGATCAGGTGTTCATGCCCCGCTTCCTCTGTCGGCTGGACGATTAGGGTAGCGAGCCAATTCAGGCACGGCGAGAAAATTGCCACGTTAAGGAACTGCATAAACATGCTTCAAAACCCGAGAGAAAATTTACGTCTTCATGGTGCGCGAACTATGTGCAACATGATTTAAGAATGTGCGGCCGAGTGTACCTTCGGCTCAATTTTGAGATTGTTAGAAAAAGGAAGGAATTCGCCGATAGGTGACAGGTTCTTGATCGGCGTCCAGGTACCTTAGGTGTTACTGCGTGGCAATGTGGCCGGCTATTCTGAGCAGCCTGGCCGTCACCTTGCGCGCGGCCGTTTCAAGGGGAATGGCGCTTTGTCCAAGTACGGATGCCCGAAAATCGGCAAGCGCATCGGCAAGCGGTGTGTAGCGTAGAAGCATGGCGGTACCGCTTACACGATGTATCCACTCACGCAGCACCCCCTCATCCGGCGCCTCAAGCAGCTCGGCCAGCTTTTTCACGTCGTCACGCAGGCTCTCCGCCCCGATTTTGATCAGCGTTTCGTCACGGCCGGCATGGCTTTGCTGGCCGCAGATCGCTTGCCAGTCGAGCGGCGGCAATGGAACGTCGCCGCTATCCCCCGCCTCTGGACTGTGCGCCGGATCGGAACCTGTGCTTCCGGATTGCGTTCCTTCCTGGGAAGGTGCCGCAGTTTGCGGCAAGCAAGCCGGTGCCCATCGTGCGAGGCATGCACGCAATACTTCGATCTGGGCGGGTTTGCGCAGCCAGTCGTCCATGCCGGCTCCGAGGCATCGTTCGCGCTCGTCCGGCTGCACGCTCGCCGTCACGCCAATGATGGGGAGCCGTTCGGAGGCCGACGCAAGAGCACGTTGCCCTCGCTCGCGCTCGCGAATCTCCCCGGCGAGGGCATACCCGTTGATGTTCGGCATATGGCAGTCGGTAATGAGTATGGCGTAATGGGTTGTTTCGTAGAGCTTGAGTGCCTGTGCCCCATCTTCTACGGCATCGCTCGCACAGCCTAGAAGCTGGAGCTGCATCTGGATCAGATGCCGGTTCACGGGATTGTCTTCGGCCACGAGGATCAACGCGCCGTCGCGCAGCGCCTCGTCGCGGGTCCGGACTACCGGCAGAGAAGTATCGTCGGCGTTTGCCTGTGCATGGGCGTTCACCCTTTCGCCGAGAGCCGCGTGACATACGGCACGCAGGCCTCGGAACGAGAGGGGATTGACGCTCAGGCGAATGTCGTCGTCGGTGAGCCGGTAGCCGGCGGCCTTCGGGCGCTCCGTGACGTGAATGGCTGTGAGACGCTCTCCCAACCCCTTGGGAGGGGGCACTTCCGCATCGAGAAAGACGACGTTCGGTGTGCCGGAGCTTTCTTCGCCTGGCAGGGTATTCATTTCGTCCCGGCTTGCAATGGCGGCATGCACCCCGAGCGCGCCGAGTCCCTCGCGCAGGGCTTCGGCGAGGTTCCTGTTCGACACCAGGATGGCGGCGCGCAATTGGCGCAATTGCGCTTCGTCGTCCTGCTTTCGCTTCTCGACGGGCAGCGGCAGGCAAACGGTCACGCGGGTTCCTTTGCCGGGTTCGCTCGCTATGTCGATCTTCCCGCCCATCAGCTTGATCAGTTGATTCGAAATCGCCAGACCGAGGCCTGTGCCGCCAAAGCGCCGGGACGTGGACGAGTCGGCCTGGACGAACGGCGAAAACAGCATGGGAATTTTCTCTGTCTCGATGCCGATGCCCGTGTCGGCTACCGCCAGACGAAGCACCTGAGCGGAGCCTGTATCGCTTTCAATGTCGACATTGAGCGAGATCGTGCCATTCGCGGTGAATTTGGTGGAATTGCCGAGCAGATTAAAAAGAACCTGGCGAATGCGCACGCTGTCGCCACGATGCCGTGCCGCTACGTTCCGGTCGATCCGGCAGCGCATGGTGAGGCCCTTTTCATGCGCGCGCGCCGAGAGCATGCCCATCACGAGATCGCAAACCGCTCTAAGGTCGAATGGCTCGCTTTCGATGGCGAGCTTGTTGGCCTGAATCTTCGAATAGTCCAGTATGTCGTCGAGAATCTGCAGCAGGGCACCGGCCGAATCGTGAATCATGCCTACGATGGGCGCCTGGTCTCCCCGCAAGTCGCCTTGTGCCAGAATTTCCACGAGCCCAAGCACGCCGCTCATGGGCGTGCGAATCTCGTGGCTCATCATCGCAAGAAATTGGTCCTTGACGACTGAGGCGTGCTCGGCTGCGTCGCGGGCTTCCTCCAGTTCTTCGGCCCGTTGGTGCTCGCGCGTCGTGTCGTTCCAGTACCCGTCCCAAAGCAGCGCGCCGTCCTCGCTGCGACGCGGCACGGCGCTGATCTGCAGCCAGCGCACGGCGTTGCCGTCGAGTGCCTGGACGTCGGCGAACAGCGGCCGCATGGTGCGCCCGGACTCTTCGAATGCCTCTCGCAGGTAACGTATCTGATCCGGCGCGACGGCCAGCTTATGACGAAGGTCTTTCGACGGCGGCCCGAATTGCGGGAGCTCCGGCAGTAGCTCCTCGTTCCCGCCAACGTATTGATACGCCAGGCGGTTGTTCGGATCGCGCCGCAATTGAAATACGGCGGCGGGCAGGTTGCGCGTGATGTCCTGCAGCAGGGCTTCTGTTTCGCGAATCTTTCGTTCGGCATTGACAACCGGCGTGACGTCCACGACAACGCCGACCGAGCCGAGCTGTTTGCCGCCTTCGTCGAAGAATTGCCGGGACCAGTACAGACCATGCCGTTGTTCTCCGTCGAGATTGACGAATCGAACGAAGACGCCGTCGAACGTCTTGTTTTCGCCAACCAGTGCCTCGATCGCGTGCGTGAGCGATCCGGTCAATTTGCTGCGTCGAATACATTCGGGGATCGTGAGCCCGATGATTTCCGAACGAGGTAGCCCGATGGCCGCCGCGGCTCCGGCGTTGACGTCGATGTAACGGCCTTGCGCATCGCGCACGCCGATCGGGAGCGGCACGAGGTCGAGCAGCGTTTCGCGGAACTTGAGTTGCGTGGTGAGATCGGCTTCTGTTCGCTTACGCTGGCGCACTTCGGTGCGCAGGCGCGCATAGCCGAATGCCAGTGCGACGATTGCGGCCAGGACGATCAGCAGAATGGGCAAGCTGCGGCGGATTGCATCCTGCCATGAGAGGCCGAGCTCGTATCGCGTTGTGAGATACCGGTTTTGTAGCGCGGCGCGCTGCGCCTCCGGCATGGTTGTCAGTACCCGGTTGACGATTGCCACGAGCGGTTCGAGACCGGCCCTGAACTGAAATCCGATGGCCTGCCGGTATCCGGTCCAGCCGAGCACCTTGAAGTCTTCCGCGTCGTCTCCCTGCAGCAACTGGTCGAGCGCGGCGAGGTTGCCGATCACGACGTCGGCGTTGCCTTCGCGCACGAGTTGCAATCCGTCAGTGGGCGAGCGCACTTCGATTGTTTTCGCGTTCGGGGCTTCGGTATGCACCCAGGCGGCGTTGCCGGACCGCTCTCCTACGGCGACGCGTAGACCGTCGAGTTGCGACAGGCTGCTCACCACCGGCGCCGTCCGCCGCCCGACAATGGCGACGGGATACGTCATGATGGGTACCGTGGCGCGCGGCAGGCGCTCGCGGTTCGGCACTGGCCAGACATAGACCACCAGATCCGTGGTGCCGGCCGCGAGCATCGAACCTTCCTCGTTAGGCGAGCCGCGCGGCGAAGACGTCTGGACGATCCGTATGTTGAGTCGCTTTGCGATATAGGCGAGATATTCCGGTAGCATGCCCGACGGCTGGCCGGCGCTGTCGAGATAGCTATAGGGCGCCCATCGGGTAACCAGAGTGGCCTTCAGAGGCGGCAGGCCCGCAAGGAATTTTTGCTCGTCGGGGCTGAGTGTGAACGTGCTCGACTCGGGCGGCGGCGTCACGTCACCGGATATCCATCGGGCAAGCAATTGCGTGCGCTCGTCGGGGTTAATGCGCTCAAGACCATGATTGACCCTGTCGCGTAGCGCTGCATGGTCGAGCGGGAACGCGAAACGCAAGTCGCCCGATGGTTCCGTGTGGGCCTCGCTAATAACGAGATTGCGAAGCTCCGGATCGCGCATCTCGTATTCGACTGAGGGGAGAAGGCCGAAGTATGCGTCCGCGCGGCCTGCTGCCACGGCCTGCAAGGCCTCATGCGTGTTGGGCGTATAGAGGAATCGTGCGTCGGGGTAGCGTTCGCGCAGTTGCCGCCCCATGAAGAAGCCTTCCTCTACGGCGTACGTTGCGCTGGGCGCGAGGGCGGGGCTCGCGAATGCGGTGCGATCGGGGCGCGTCACTACAACTCCGCTGCCGTCGTAGTAGGGATCGGAAAACGTGAGGCACGCTTCGCGCTGGGGCGTGCGCGCCAGGTCCGGAACGATGTCGACTTCGCCACGGCACGCGGCAAGCACCAGATCGCCCGCATTCGCAAATATGCGGGTCTGGAAGCCGTTCGCCCCGATTCCCAGCGCCTTTGAAAGAAAGGCTCCGCTGAGGCCATCCAGCTTGCCGTCCGAGAGGTAGTCGAACGGCGGCCAGCCGTCCTTCGTTACACCGACAATGGGCGTTCGCGCGGTTGCGGAATCGGCTGCGGCGACGCCGGGCGTTCCGGGGACGGCGTCCGCCGGCCAGACAAGCGTGGCAATTACCAGTCCTGCTGCCCATGCGCGGCTGCCCACCCGCCTGGGCCATGGGAAAGAAATGCCGATTCCCATTTTGCTCTCCGTGTGACGGCTTCCTGACCGGATGTCGCGATTGTAAAGACTGCTATGGATTATGAGCCAAAACGGTTGTCGTTTTGCCCTGCAAAGGCTGGTCTGGCCGCCCGGTTCGCAACGCGTTTTTCCACCGGGGCGGATTTCATGCCTCGAGTTTCACCCCCTTTTCCACCTCATTTTTCCACTGTTCGATGAAGTGCCGCTTCTGAGGCGAGGAAGACAGCAGGAAGATATTCAGGCTGGAGATAAAGCTGCGCTGCTCGGAATCGGTCAGCGAACCGAAGGCGACGAGTGCCGCACTAATTGCGGATGAATCGAAACGTTGGCGTTGATGCACGGCGAGTAAGCTCCCATGGTTTGCTAGCAGTCGGCTAGTTCAGGCAAGCGTAGCGAAGCTTCTCGCGTGATGCTATCGAACAATTTTTAAAAATTTGGCTGACTGATTACCATTTCAGCCCCCCCGCTTGTTATCTAACATACTCGCGAGCCTTTCGACAATGTGCGACGCACACCGACAGGAAACGCCTACATGGGCTGTTGCGGAGTTTTCGCTTGGCCTGATTCGGGGAATATTTAAAAAAGGAAAAATCCGGTAGACAGCAAGGCGATTTCGTACCAGTTCTATCCCTGAATGCCCTGTGGCTTCCGATAATTGCATTGGCCCGAGATTAAGGGGCGAGGAAACCAGAGCCATGGATTCAACGCGGTTCCGGGCGGTAAATCGCAAATTGACAGATGCGTTTGATGCCTTCGGCGGAATCGATTGAGTGGATCTGGTCATTTTAAAGATGATGACAATTCAGGAAAGTTTGAAAATGAAAAAGATCGCTATTAGCACGATCGTCGCTGCGATGGGTCTGGCTGCTGCTGGTGCGCATGCTGGTCCGGCAAACAACGGTGGTGTGCTGACCATCAATGGCGCGCTGACTGCCCAAACCTGCACGGTGAATGGTAACGGCTCGGGTTCTAACAATTTCACGGTCACGCTGCCGACCGAGTCGGCAGCGGCACTTTCGGCTGCGGGTTCGGTCGTTGGCGCAACGGGTTTCAGCATCGCCCTGACGAACTGCGCACAATCGGGTAAGGTGCGCACGTTCTTTGAATACGGCTCGAACACGCTGGCCGACGGCAATCTGTTGAACAACGGCAGCGCTACCAACGTGGAAGTTCAGTTGCTGGACTACAACAACGGTTCGAATGTCATCGATGTGAGCAAGGCCGATGGTGCGCAGAACTCGAATCTGGTCACGATCAGCAGCGGTGCCGCGAACCTGCAGTATGCAGCGCAATACATTTCGCCGACTGGCGGCGCGACTCAGGGTGCTGTGACGACCAACGTCACGTACTCGATGTCTTACCAGTAATCCACTGGTGTGCGGACGGAGCGCCCGAGCGCCTTCGTCCGCAAGGTTGGCCACGAAATAGCGGCTCGCGGGTACCTGCCCTTCCTACGGATCCGGGTAGGTCTCTGATTAGGTCTTGCGTGCGGCCGCTTTCTTCCGTCTGGCTTTATTTATGTTGATTTCGCACTCAGGCACCGATGCCGGAACGGGTTGTGCCGCACAAATGCGCGAAACACCATTTCACAGAATTTTGTTCTCTGGTTGAGCGTCATGAATATCCGAAAACTCCTCAGCAGCGCCATGGCCGCAGGTGCGCTGGTTCTGGGCGCGATGTTGCCTGTTGCGGCGCATGCATCGGTCGTCATTGCGGGTACGCGCGTGGTCTATAACTCCACGGATAGCGAAGTGACGCTTAAGCTCTCCAACGTCGGCCAGTCGCCGGCGCTGACCCAGGTATGGCTCGACAAGGGCGATCCGAAGGCCGATCCGAGCAAGCTCGACCTGCCTTTCATCATGACGCCGCCGCTCGCGCGCATCGACCCGGGCAAGTCACAGACTATCCGCATTTCGTATACCGGCGAAGCGATGCCGAAGGACCATGAAACCCTGCTGTGGTTCAATCTGCTCGAAGTGCCGCCCAAACCCAAGGCGGAGGAAAGCAGTGACAACTACGTGCAGCTTGCGTTCCGCTCGCGCCTGAAGTTCTTCTTCCGCCCGGCGGGTCTGCCGGGCAAGGCCGATGATGCACCGGATAAGCTCATGTGGCATGTGGGCGATAAGGCCGGCAAGCCCGCGCTGCTGGTGTCCAATCCCACGCCGTATTACGTCACGATCATCGAAGCCCATGTGGGCGAGGGCGAACATGCGCCGAAGTTCGAAGACGGTGACATGGTGGCGCCCGGTGGGCAGACCGCGTTGCCGCTCTCGGCTGCGGCCGTAGCGGGTGGCAAGGTGACGTTCACCACGCTCAACGATTACGGTGGTCCGATCAAGCACGAGGCAGCACTGCAATAACTCTTTGGCATGTCCGATTACGGAGCATGCAAATTATAAAATATAAGGATTCCGAAGCAAATTTCAGTTGAAGTGCTTCGGATTTAGCTTGAGTCGCGCTGAGCGAACAGAACCACTAAACGCTGCGAGGTAGAAGGTCCGTGTGCCGGTGATTTGACGCGTCGGCTGGGGCAGTGCTGCCTGCGGATCTTGATCATAACCATGAGCCATCAGTCACAGTCCCATTTCAATCACGCGTACGCCGGCTCGCTTTCGCTTAGCCAGGCCAGTGTGGCCGTGCTGCTCGCGTTTGCGGCCGCAGCGGCGCAGGCCGGTGATCTTCCCGATGCCAGCGTGGCTCAGCCGGGTGCATCGATCTCGGTGAACGATGTGCAGAGCACTCCGCTGTCCACGTCCGCTGGTCAGCCGGCAACAAGCAACGGAACTCAGGCTACGCCGCAGAACGTGTCTGCGCCTGTTACGGCAGGTGGCAACGCAACTACTGGCGCTACACCGGCCACCCCGGCCGCACCTCAAAGCGTGGAGTTCAATACCCAGTTCTTCAGCGGTACCGGCGCGGCAGGCACGGACATCACCCGTTTCAACAAGGGTAATGTCGCCATGCCGGGCCACTATCGCGCTGCGCTTTATGTGAATGGAGTGTGGATTGGCGTAACCGACGTCACGCTGCGTGAAGTCGACGGGCAAAAGAACAACGTCCAGCCGATATTTGACCGCGATCTGCTCACCCGCGCGGGCGTTGATGTCATGCGCCTGCCGGAAGCGGCGAGCACAAAGCTCGATGCCGTGGCCAAGGGTACCAGCGTTGTGCTGCTGCCCGAGCTGATTCCTCAGGCAACCGCCACGTTCGATCCGGGCGAGCAACGCCTCGACCTGAGCATTCCGCAGGCGGCGTTGAGCCGCAACGCACGCGGCTGGGTCGATCCGAAGTACTGGGACGATGGCGTGACGGCGGCGACGCTGCAGTACAACGCCAACGTCTACCACACGAACGGCAGCGGCTTTTCGACCACGCAGGGCTACCTGGGTCTTACGGCCGGCCTGAACATGGGCGCCTGGCGCTTTCGGTACAACGGCAATATCACGAGTCAGACGGATTCCGGCACGCACGTGCAGAGCATGCAAACGTACCTGCAGCGTTCGTTCACGCCCATCAAGAGCGAACTCACGCTGGGCGACTCGTACACGGACGGCGAAGTGTTCGACAGCTTCGGCGTGCGCGGCGTGCAACTGGGCACGGACGACCGCATGTACCCCGAGTCGCAGAGGGGGTATGCGCCGATCGTGCGCGGCATTGCCAACACCAATGCCAAGGTTCAGGTCAAGCAGAACGGCAACATCATTTATGAAACGACCGTGGCACCGGGCGCGTTCGAGATTAATGACCTGTATCCCACTGGCTATGGTGGTGACCTGCAGGTGGTCGTGACCGAAGCCGACGGCAGCCAGCACGTTTCCTCGATACCGTATGCGGCGCCGGTGAACGCGCTGCGCGAGGGCCGCTGGCGTTACTTCGTGACTGCGGGCGAGTATCGCGATACGAGCATCGACAGCCATCCGTTCGTGTTCGAAGGGACGTTGCAGCGCGGTATCAACAACTTCGTCACGCTGTATGGCGGCCTGATCGGGGCTACGGATTACGTTGCCGGCGAGGTCGGGGCCGCGGTGAACACCCCCTTGGGTGCCTTTGCCCTGGACGTGACCCAGGCGAACACGAACATTCCGCAGATGCCGGGCCGTAGCGGCCAGAGCTTGCGTCTTTCGTATTCGCGCGTGTTCGCGCCGACGGATACTGACGTCACGCTGGCGGCCTACCGCTATTCGACCAGTGGCTACCTGAGTCTCGCGGATGCGATGACGCTGCGCGATTACGCGCAGCGCGGCATCCCCAATACGGACACCGGCATCCAGAAGGGCCGGCTCCAGCTCACGCTGAACCAGACGCTGGGCTCGTGGGGCTCGGTGTATGCGTCCGGCTATGTCCAGAACTACTGGAACCGGCAGGGTACCGACACGTCGTTCCAGGTGGGCTACAACACCAACATCCGCCGGGTGGGCGTAGGCGTTTCGGCCTCGCGCGAGTACGACACCGGCACATCGCGGTGGGACAACCGCTTCATGCTCAATCTGAACGTTCCGCTCGACATCGGCTCGACCATTGCCAACACGACGACGAGCTACACGCACGACTCGCTCACGAATACGGACCAGATCCAGGAGAGCTTCTCGGGCGCGGCAGGCAAGGACAACCAGATCAACTACGGTGCCACGGCGGGCTATACGACCGGTGGCCAGGGTGCAAGCGTGAACGCCAACGCGGGCTACCTCGCGCCGTTCACCCAGGCGCGCGTCAATGCCGGCTATGCGAACGGCTACTCGCAGGTGGGCGGTGGCCTGTCGGGTTCGGTGGTGGCGTACGAGGGCGGTGTTGCGCTCACCTCGCAGACCGGCGACACGATGGCGATAATCGAAGCGAAGGATGCGGTAGGCGCACGCGTGGCCAGCGCGCCGGGCGTGGTGGTCGATACGCATGGTCACGCCATCATCGGCGGCATGATGCCGTACGAACTGAACGACGCGGAAATCGACACGAAGGGCCTGCCGATGGGTGTCGAGCTCAAGAGCACCGAGCAGCACTTCGCGCCGACGGCGGGTGCGGTGGTGCGCGTGAAGTTCGATACGGACTATCGCGGCCAGGCGGTCATCATGAGCCTGCGTCGCACGAACGGAGACGTGGTGCCGTTCGGTGCCGATGTGCTGGATGGCAACGGGAACAGCGTAGGCACGGTAACCCAGGGTAGCCGCGCCATGTTCTTCAGCAAGCAGGCGGCCAACGACCTGACCGTGAAGTGGGGCGAGGGCATTGGACAGAGCTGCAAGGTTCACTACGACATGCCGGTCGCGAAGAAGGGCGAGTCGATGACGACCCAGTTTGCAGACGCGAGCTGCCAGTGAATTGACAAACTTCAAGGCAAGAAAAATGAATTACTTTAGCAATTCAAATCGAAAGTGGTGGGTGTTTGGTGCGCTTCGAAGCATGGCTCTGGCGCTGCTAGTGTGCGTTCCGGTGCTTCATGCGCGCGTCGCGATGGCGGCGGACGCATTGAACTGCAGTACCCCCGTCACAATTAACATTCCCATCTCCGGCTCCATCACAGTTGGGCGAGATGTGCCCGTGGGCACGCAACTCACACAATGGTTTACAGCGCAGGCATGGCCCTACTCAACCTGTCTGGGTACTTTCACTCAGTATATTGGCGTGGGCATAGGATCAGCCGTTGCACCAACGGGGCAGCAGGTGAGCATTGGCGGACTCTCCCTTCCTGTATTTCCGACTAACGTAGCTGGTGTGGGTTACGTCGTTGAGTCGATGTCACGATTCGACTATGTGGTTGGCGGCTGGGACACCGGCTGGAGCAGTTACTCTGCCGTTCCGAGCTCGACGACCATTTATATTGTAGGTAATGACTGGTCGCTCAACCCTCTTTATTACAACGCCGGCTTGGGTGTACAAATAGCCTTTGTAAAAACGGGGCCAATTTCGCCTGGCCAAGTGACGACTTTTCAGGTGGGGACTGGTACTGCTGGCGCAGCTATCGGAACTGGCACGTACAAAACGTTCAGTGGCAGCCCTCTGGCACCTGTCAACGCTACGGGGGCGATAAGTTTCACTCAAGCAAGCTGTACGACGCCTGACGTTACGATTCCACTCGGAACACATTTGACCAGTGAGTTGAAAGGGGCGGGGACTTTCACCAGCGCAGCCAGTTTCAATATCAATATCAATAATTGTCCAGCCGGACTGGGTACTGTGCTCCAACCGGCCATTCAATACCGGATTGATCCTACTACAGCGGTGCTAAATAGCGCGCAATCAGTCGTGGCGTTGGACAGTACTTCGTCGGCTACCGGTGTTGGTATTCAATTGCTGCAAAGTGACGGCTCGACCCCTTACGCTTTAAGCAATAATCAGACATACAGTGGCTACAACACGAGTACCGGTGGTAGCTATACCATTTCGCTCCAGGCTCGTTATTACCAGACTGGTTCCACGGTGGCAGCAGGTCCGGCCAATACGTCAATGACGCTCACCATGACCTACTACTGATTTATCAGTATTCATGACGTGGAAGTCGAGAACGGAAAACTCGGGCAGCCAGGTAAATTCTCCGGGGTTGATTTCCAGGCGTTTCCATTCCTGTTGGAGGATCAATATGTCTAAACTTAAAGCGATTAATGCGAGCGTGGGAAAGCTATTATTTTCTTTTGCTATCCTTATGTCGGTGATGACTGGATCGGCATTCGCTGCGGACGCAACCTTAACGTTCACAGGAACGTTCCTGACGCCGTCTTGCACTATCGATAGTGCAAGTCAGAATCAAACCGTGCCTCTGGGTAGTGCACCGATTTCCAACTTCGCCTCGGTCGGTAGTACCAGCAATCCCACTGCCTTCAATCTGAACCTCACCGATTGCGCACCGGGCACGAATGTCACAATGACGGTGGCGGGTACGATGGATACGGTTCAGAGTGTGTTGCAGAGCACCGGTACGGCTACCGGCATGGGAGTGCAGATTCTGCTTGCGGGTAGCGTCGGCGCGACAACCGGTACGCCAGTTACGTTAAACAACGCGGTCAACCTTGGCGTGGTGGGATCGACGAATGCGATGACGGTTCCGTTTGTCGTCCAGTTTTACAGGCTTAGTACGCTGACAGCAGGTACGGTGGCGGCAACGGCTACGGTGAACTTTACATATAACTGAACGCTTTGAATGATTCGTCACTCAAGTTGCGCTTAGCCTTGTACCAGGGAAGCACTAATTTATCTGTCTCGGAGGGCATCACAGATGTAGCCGAAGGCGTTTTGATGGGAAGTACACGAATGGAAAGCACGCGAATGTTCGCAAAAAAAAGCAGAAAGATCGGGATACAGAGGTTTGTGGCACTGTTGCTGCTCTTTCTCATTTTCGGCCCGAAACCGGCGAATGCCACCTGTACGTTTAATTCTGGAAGTGCCAGCCGGTCTATTAATATTATTGTGCCACTGACGCTGTCCGTGCCTCGCGACACGCCGAACGGCACGGTGATCTACACGTCTGCCAGCACTACTCCGTCAGGAGTGGTCCTCATTACCTGTGCTGGCGGCGAATCCCGAGGTGTTTTGAATCAAATCGGCTCGAACCCTTCATCGGGTACCCAGTTACCCGTTGGTACGAACACCGGTCTTGCGTGGGAGTACATCCTCAACAGCACCACCAGCGCCGCCCGGGCTGCGTACCCTAACGACGCGGCGGCCCCAGATGCAATCATTAACTATGGCAGCTACGACGTTCAGTTCGCCCTCGTGAAGACAGGAGATATTCCGCCAGGGACTACCGTGCCGGGGGGCACAGTGGGTCAGTACGAAGCGGGCGGCATTATTCCCGAGTACGTCGTGCTCAGTAATCCCATCGCCATCACGGAGGTGTCTTGCATGACCCCCGATGTCACCGTGCCGCTGGGTACCCACAAGACAAGCGAATTGTCTGGTGTGGGCACGAGTACAGCGAGTGTCGGTTTTATGATCAATCTCAATAGCTGCCCTTCAGGTATCAATACCGTTTCGTATCGCATCGACCCGGTGACCGCGGTTGTCAACAGCAGTCAGTCCGTCGTGGCATTGGACGGCAGTTCGACAGCGTCGGGCATGGGCGTGCAGTTGCTCAACAGTGACGGTTCGGCACCGCTCCCGTTGAGCAGTTACCAGAAACTGAGTAACTATTTGACCACGGGCGGTAACTATACGATTCCGCTTACTGCGCGCTACTACCAGACTGATTCAACAGTCAGTCCGGGTACTGCTAACTCGTCGATGACGCTCACCATGCAATATCAGTAATCCTCCTGAGAACTGCCTGGTTTACGTTATCGTGAACGACAACATCGGCGCCCAATATTCCATCGCCAATTCAGTCAAGTTCGAAAGCACCAACTATCTGGGTTTCCATTTCGGTGCCCTTCATGGTCTTGGCAACGATCCGGGCGCCTTCCCGAACGGACGCGTGTGGAGCATCGGCGCCGGCTACAAGATCGGCCCGTTTACCATTGCCGCTGCGTATGACCAGATGGACAGCGACCCGGGTGCGGCCGCGCTTTCGTCGCCCGCCGTTACGGTGCCCTACGGCGCAAGCCTGCAACACACCTATGGCTTGACGCCAGCGCTCGCCCTGGTAGGCAACTATACGTATAGGTGGGCCAACACGTCCGGCTCGGTTACGGAATCGAGCAGCCCGAAGTGGAATTCGGTCACGCTCGGCGTGGACTATTCGCTCAGCAAGCGTACGGATGTCTACTTCGCCGGTGTGTATCAGCACGCATCGGGCGACGTGTACGACAACGGGCAGGGTGATGTGGTGGGCAATGCAACGTCTATCGCAGGTCTGCTGCCAGCGTCATCCACGCCCAATCAGGTGGGCGTGACGGCGGGCATGTGCCATCGTTTCTAAACCGGCATGAAATTGGCGAGGCGTCGGGCCTCGCGTCGCCAACTCATTGCTGAGGCAATCAAACGTTTACCTGCGCACCGCCTGGTGCGCGAATGAATTCGTCTGCCATGCAAAACGAACGGCTCCGGTGCGAGACGACTTGGTGCCTTTGCCGGTTTCGACTATAAAGAAAAGGATCCCTTAATATTGCTGCGGTGTTTGCCTGCCTCCATGACTTCAGGCTGGCGGGCGGGTTAGCCGTTTCACGGGCCGAAGCGAGACCCGGCGCGCTGATCCGTATCCTGTGAAGTGTGATGTTTTGAATCCTTGCAGGATGAAAATCATGCTCACGAAAGGCCATCGCGAACCACGCTGGGCTACCAGCGTGATCTGTCTCGCCCTGAGCGGCAACGCCCTTGCGGAGGGCGTTGCCGACGGCGCGTCCGCTGGCGTGCTGCTTGCCTCGATTGCGCCGCTGCCCATGGAGGTCGTTTCGCCCATACCGGAGCCGGGCCAGTACGTCTTCCGCTACGCTTTGCAATATTCGTCTTACCAGGAGGCCACGGCCGGGCTCAGTCCTTCCGACTTTTATGCCGCTTCGCCCGAAACGTTTGGGCGTGCTGCCGTGCCGTCGTCTTCCGGTTCCTCGCATCTGCAACAGCAACCGCAAGCAACATCCGTGGAGAGTGGGTTCGGCACGGTGGCCTCGTCGGCTTCGCTGCTGAGCCTGCTTCAGTTGTCGGATGAAGGCACGGGCTCAGCCGCACATACCACGCGCCGGCTTGCGATGATGGTCAACGACTGGCGCGTTTCCGCCAGTGCGCACCTTTCCGTCACGCACGGCCACGATACGGGAGCCGCCGTTTCGCTCCAGCACAAGTTTTGAGGGGTTGACGCGCGGCGGGTTATCTTCGCCTCATTGCGCTGCCCATTCGGCTAGCGTGGCGATGGTATTCATGTTGCGTGCTGTGCCCGCCTTTGCTGCCGGAATCCGGAGCTTCGAGCGTGCCATGCCGTCCGGGTAATGGACGTAGATCTCGCGTTTGCCGAGCGCGATTGCTTCGGTGCCGAGGCCGCTTATGTGCGCCAGCGTGTCGGCGGGCGGCGGCGCGTCGAGAAAGATCGCAACTGTTCGGTTGAGTGCCGCCGTGGTGAACGGATTGGCGCGCAGCACCGCGGCCAGTTCGCCGCCCGTGCGAACGAGCACGCCGACCGGTTTGCCGGCGTACCCGTCGAGGCGGCGTTCGAGCGCGGACTTGGCCTTCGCTTCGGAAAGCGCACTGGCAAAGACGAGGTTGCCGCTTGCGATATAAGTGCGTACGTTCGCAAAGCCGATGGCTTCCGCCATCGCGCGGAGTTCCGCCATGGGGAGTTTGCCGGTGCCGCCCACATTCACGGCGCGCAGGAAAGCGACGTAGGTTTGCATTCGGCAATTTTATGACGTTTTGCCAGCGCGCACCGCTGGTGGTGTACGCCGGCCGTGTGCTCAGGCGACCTTGAAGCCCCCCGTCAATTCGCGCAGCGTGTGGGCCTGATCGGCAAGGGAGGCCGCCGCTGCCGCGCATTGTTCCACGAGCGCGGCGTTCTGCTGCGTCACCTCGTCCATCTGCGTGATCGCGAGACCAACCTGCTGGATGCCTTCGCTTTGTTCGCGCGACGCCTGTGCGATCTCGCCCACGATGCTCGTCACGCGCGTTACCGCCGTCTCCACCTGTTGCATCGTCCCGCCTGCGCTCTCGACCAGACTCGCGCCGCGCTCGACACGCGACGTGGATTCGGCGATCAGCGCGCCGATTTCGCGCGCCGCCGTTGCCGAGCGTTGCGCGAGGCTGCGCACTTCGCCCGCCACGACGGCGAAGCCGCGGCCTTCGTCGCCGGCGCGCGCCGCTTCGACGGCCGCATTGAGCGCGAGGATGTTGGTTTGGAAGGCGATGCTCTCGATCGTGCCGATGATGCCCGTCATCTGTGCGGAGCCCGTATGGATCGCGCGCATGGTCTCGATCACGCCGCTCATGGCGTTGCGGCCATTCGCCGCGAGATTCGATGCGTCGCGCGCAAGACCGCTCGCCTGCTCGGCGTTGACCGCGTTCAGTTGGACCGTGGCCGTGAGCTGTTCCATGGCCGAAGCGGTTTCGCCCAGTGAGGCAGCCTGCTCCTCGGTGCGCTGCGAGAGATCCTGATTGCCCGCTGCGATCTCCTGCGTGGCAGAGGCGATGGCCTGGGAGCCGGTGCGCACCGAGGCCACCGTGCCCAGCAGGCGCTCCTGCATCGCGCCGAGCGCGTGCAGCAGCGTGCCCATCTCGTCGTTCGCGCGCACGGTCACGCGGGTGCTGAGGTCACCCGCGGCGATGGCGTCGAACTGGTGCAGCGCGCTCGTGAGCGGCGTCATGATCGCGCGGCGCAGGGCGCGCCAGCTCAGGAACGCCACGCCCAGCGCGAGCACGATGCTCGCCGTGCAGGTGGCGAGCATGGCGTGAAAGAGGCTCGTGGAATGGGCTTCCGTTTGCGTCGCTTGTTCGTCCAGATAGCGCTCCAGCGCGCTCTGGCTCGCGTTCATTGCCGTGTAGAGCGCGATCAGATGCTGCGCGCGGCTCTCGTCCATCCACCCCGTGTTGCCGCTGCGGATCGCTGCGATCAGGCGGTCGACGCCGTCGTGGCGCACGGCGTTGCGCTTCGCGTCCAGGTCGTCGGTGAGGGCGGCGAGCTCCAGCGTCTTCGGCAGCGCGCGGAAATCGGCCCAGTGACGGTCGGATTCCGCGAGCAGGCCGTTGGCCCGGTCCAACTGCATGCCTAGCTGTGGCGACTGCGGATTGGCGATTGCCCAGTCCAGTCCGAAGCGGGCGCGCGACATGGCCGTGCCCGACTTGCCGAGGGCGACCACCGACGCGTAGTGAGTCTCATAGGCCTCGTGCTGGGCTCGGTCGCTTTCGGCCATGCCGACGATGCCGATCACGCCGGTCGCGATCAGCAGCAGGGCGAGGAACGCGATCGTGGCGGCGATGCGCGCGTTGAGCGTGAGGTTTTTCATTGTGGGAGGGGGCGGGTTGCCAGGTCTCGCTTACGTTTCTTTGATGGAACAAAGATCCAATCATGGAATATATAACGGCAGAAAGCGGGCGTTATTTAGCCCCGATCCTGGCTATGGCAGGCATTCCAGGGAAAACGAGGGGTTGGATGGCGATAAGCGCGGTGCCGAGCCAGATAGCCTTCCGCGGAAGCTCCGGCCTGTCCTCTTGCTGTAATGACAGGCCGGCTTGGCGGATCGGGCGAAGAAGACGAGACTCAATCTTCCTCTGCTGATCGTTGACGGTGGGAAACGCGTACCGTCAGACGGTACGCTCGCCTTCGCTTACTGATGCGCCGACGCGAACAGGGACGGCTGAGTTGCCGTTTGCGTCATCGTCGGCGACGAGACGCTGGCGGCTCCGCTTGAGTAGGTGGCCATGGCGGCAACCAGTTGCGCGGTCTGCGTGTCGGAAACCGAGGCGCCCAGGCTGCTGCCCACACCCGAATTCTGCAGTGTGGCGCTCGATCCGTTGAAGTTGAAGACCGTGCCCGACGTAACGTCGCTGATCGTGGCGATGTTTCCGTTGCCAAGCTGCAGGGTCAACACCCCGTTGACGAACTGTTCCGCGCCCGCTCCAGCCATGCTGCTGTTCAGCACGATCTCTCCGGATTCGACCGTTAGCGAGGCAGATCCGATCTGCACTGCCTGGCCATACCGCGCGGACAAATCGTAGTTCATGTTGATCGAATTGCCCGAGCCAGTCAGGGCGAACGAGTTACCGGAGGTTGCGTCAATCGTGTCGTTGACGGCGTTGATGGTATAGCCGGCGCCGTCGAGGCTAATGTAGTCTGCACTCGAATCCGCAACGATGGTGCCGTTTGTGCCGTATGCGTATACGGTACTTCCCTCAGCTACGGCTATGTAGGAGCTGTCACCGTGATCATAAACAGTGTTGCCAATGCTGCTGTTCCAATAATTGGATTCTCCCCACAGTTCCCCTTGCGTATCACTACTGGCGTTAACCGAGTTTTCGTTGCCACTGACGTCGAGCGATGTGTTGTTATTCAGGACGATGACATTGGAATCTCCTTGCAGGCTCAACAAGTCTGTTTTCGAGGCGTCCTGGTCGGTGCCGACGTTGAAGACCCCATTGTTCATGTATTCGACGGAGTTTCCGGACCCTTGCAGCGCGAGCGACACGGGGCCTGATTGGGCGTTCATAACGTGGTCTTCAATAATTTCGTTATTGTTACCCGAGACCGTTGCCGTTGTCGTTCCCACACCGGAGAATCCGACGATATCGATGAGATCGTTGTCCGCGTTGACGCGGGTACCGGTGCTGCCTTGCAGGAAAATCGAATCGTCGCCCCGGGTTGCGTACACGATATCATTCGCACCGGTCAGCCACACGTCGCTATTATTTGCACCAACGGTAATCGTATCGCCGTCGGCATAATCGCTAAGCTGGACGCCAGTCCCGGCAAATACCGTGTTTCCACTACCAGAAACAAGAAGTGAAGAACCGCTTGCGCCTGTATCAATAATGGTGTCCCCTGTTCCCGTGACCTCGCATCCCTGAGCGCCGTTCTCGACAATAACCATGTCGGAAGAGCCGTTCAGGTAGAGTCATGCGCCGCTTTGTATATCAAACGTGGCATTGTCCGTCGTGTACGAAGCATCGGACGTAACTTCAATGATGTTACTCATGAGATTTCCTCGATTTAATTGAACATGCGTTTTTATCGACTCGATTCCCGACGGCGTTGCTGGATTCAGGTCCAGCGGCGGCGAGGTCCGATCGCTCGACCCACATGGACATGCAGGTCGAGGTGATATGGGCCAACTACTAGGGCGTGGTTGGCCTTGCTACGGTTGCCTAATTGCGGTTGCCTAATGATGCGAAGCGGCAAGCAGAGGTGCCGAAGCCGCCGAATCTTGCGTCGTGAGCGTCGACGAAACACCAGCGGGAGCAGCGGCGTAGGAGGCCATCGACTGGACGAGCTGTTGTGCCTGCGGATTGGCTGATGCACCAACGCCTGCGCTTTGCAGCCCGGGGTTTTGCAATACCGACCAGGTAGCGTTACCCGATGCGTCGATAGATTCAACCGACGTTCCCGCTTGAAGGTTGCCGACGCCAAGAATATTCCCGTTGCCGAGATTTATATATGCGCTGCTGTAGGACAGTATGTTGGAATTCAGGCTGGCGCCGCCGAGAAGCACAATTGTGTTTCCGTTCTCGATAAATGAACCGGAACTTGTCGCGACGGAAACTGACTCGATTGGGCAGTTATTTTGATCGACGCTTTGGCCGATGTTGATCGAGTTGTTTGAACCATTCACACTGAGTTGTACCGAGTAGCTGGACTGTACGTCAGTGCTGGCACTGATCGAGTTACCGTTCCCATTGATGGTCATCACATGCGTCGTAGCGCAAAGATCGATTACGTCATTGTTGCCGCTTACCGTATTTGCATCGAAAGCGGTAATCTGGGTACCCCCTTGTGTAGCATTAATGGTGGAATTCGAGCCAGCGGCATAGACCCAGCTGTTTGCGCCAACAGTGATAGTGTCGCTAGCGGCGTTGTCAGTAACGTGGCTGTTAGCGCCGAGAGATACGGAGTTGTTCGCACCGTACATCACGGCGCTAGCACCGTTGATGCTCGACCCGTTGAGCGCATTGCCTGTTCCCTCGATATTCACATAGCTGCCGCTGCTTTCAAGCAACACCGTATTCGACGACCCGAATATCTCCAGAAAGCCGCTAGTCGCAGCGTCGTCAAACATCGCATCGTCCGTGGTGTATGTGGTATTGGGTTGCGTAACTTCATAGAACGAAATGCTCATAAATACTCCCATTTGAGTTGAGCATGATTAATCGATCCGGATTTCCGGATCGGACTGATGGAAGCTGCGCCATGGCAGCGCAGCTTCCGCAACTGCAATTTCTAAACTGTTTCTGTTGTGAGTCGGGCGCTGGAACTATCGCGTCGCTACAAATCCTCCCGCCCCAGCGTCCCCAATTTCGCTGCCAGGTTCACCCGCGCGTTATCCCAGTCCGCCAGCGCCTGAACGCGCCGCTGCCTTGCATTGGCCAGCGCCGCCTGCGTGTTCATCAATTCGAGGATGTTCCCCACGCCCGCGTCATAGCGATGCTTCGCCGCATCCCACGAACGCTGCGCAATCGCCAGCAGGTTTGCGCTGTTCTCCGCGTTTTTCGTCGCGCCCGTGAGCGTCTGGTAACTGCTCCACACATCCAGCGCGACCTGCCGCTTCGCGTCGTCCACCGCGTCCTGCTGCCGCTCGGCCTGGGCTCTCGCCTGATCAACCTGGTAGTGCCGACCGAATCCCTCGAAGAGCGGAATGCTCAACTGCACGCCGATATAGGCGTCGTGACCCGTCGCCGGATACGTCGGCATCCCGAGCCCCAGGCTCTGCGGCTGGTTGTTGCGGCTGTACTTCGCCACGAGGCTGAGGGAGGGCAGGCCCTGCGCGCGCGTCTGCGAGACTTTCGCCAGCGCCGCTTCGTACTGCGCCTGCGCGGCCCGCACCGTCGGATGCGTGTCCTGCACGTCGCGGATCATCTGCGTGACCGGTTCGCTGAAGGTCTTGCCCGTGTCCGCGTTTTCGGTCACCGGCGGCACGTCCAGCGGAATATCGGGCATGAGGCCCATGTCGGCGGCGAGCGTGCCCAGCGCCGTCTGTGCGTCGCTTTGCGCCTTCGTCAGGCTGAATACCGCCTGCTCGTGCTGCGTCTGTGCCTGCAGGGCGTCGGTGATGGGGGCCACGCCCTTGTCGGTCCGCGCCTGGGCGGCAATCATGCTCTGGCGTGTCATGTCCTCGACGTCGCTGGCCGCCACAAGCTCGCCGATTGCCGCCTGAGCCGCGTAGTAGTCCTTGGCAGCTGTCGCAAAAAAATTCTGCAGGGTGGCGTCCTGTGTCGCCCGCGCCGCGTCGAGCAGTGCGTTCGCGTTGCGCAACGCCGCCTCGCGCCCTCCGAAGTCGTACAGCAGCCAGTTCAGGCTTACGCTCTCCGCATGCACGGTCGATTCGATATCCGAGCCCAGCAGCGGGTGGTTGTCGACATCGATCACCGAGTGGTCGCGCATCCCCTGAAGGTTGGCCGATATCTGCGGCAGGTAGGCCGCGCGCGCCGCTCCGACGCCGGCCGCCTGGGCTTTCACGGCCGCCCAGGCTTCCCGCGTCTTCGGGTTGTTGCACAGCGTGCGTTCGACTGCCTCCGAGAGTCGCAGCGGACGGCCCGGCGCCGTGTCGAACCCGCATGCCGGGTCCATGGCGCCCGCCGCGGTCGCGGAGATGTTCTGTTCCGCGCGCAGCACGTCGAAGGCGTGCGCGATACCGCTCAAGACGGCCAGGCCGGCCAGCAGCGCGAGCCGTGCTGTTCTTCTCCTAGCGCTCACGCATCCCCTCCTGGGCGGTCTGCAGCAGCGGATCGAGAAAGTACCCGACCACGCTGCGCTTGCCCGTGCGGATGTCCGCCGTCACCGCCATGCCGGGCGTGAGCGTGATCCAGCGGTTGTCCACGCGGATGCGGTTCGTTTCCAGCCGGATACGCACCGGAAACGTCAGCCCGAGCTTTTTGTCCTGCACCGCGTCGTTCGAAACTTCGGTGATGGTGCCGTTCAGATAGCCGTAGCGCGTGTACGGAAACGCCTCGACTTTCACTGCCGCGCGCTGGCCCACCTGCACGAATCCCACGTCCTTGTTCTGAAGCTTCGCTTCCACCTCCAGTGCGTCGTCCGGCACGATCTCCATGAGCGATTGCGCCGTGGTCACCACGCCGCCCAGCGTATGCACCGAAAGTTGCTGCACGGTGCCCGCCACCGGCGCGGTGAGGCTCATGAGCGACTGGCGTGTCTGCGCCTTGGTTTCGTCGTCACGGCTTTGCGTGAGCTGCTGCGTAGCCTTCTCCAGATCGTCGAGCTGGTCGTGCCGGAACTTCGAGGCGGTCGCCTCGACCTGTGCGCGCTGCTCCGCAATCCCCGCCGCCAGTTCGTTCGCATGGCTGCGTTGTGCTGTGAGCTCGTTTTCCTTGTCCAGGGCGCTTTGCTCCTTGTCGAGATAGTCGTTGCGCGCGACGTATTTGTCCGCGACGAGCGCCCGGTACGCATCGGCCTGCTGGCGCGCGAGCGGGGCGGTTGCCACGAGCTTGGCGATCTCCGCGCGCGTGCTGTCGAGCTCCGCCTGGCGTTTTGCCAGTTCCGCCTGTTCGCTCTCGTACTGGTCGCGGTATTCGAGCCACGCGCCTTCGGCCTGGCGCTGCGCATCCTGCATGCGGGCCTCGGGCGCATCGTCGACGTTCGCCACCACGGGCGGCTTGCCGTCGCGCTGGGCCGCGAGCAGGGCGTTCGCGCGTGCCGCAGCCAGGGCGGCATCGAGCCGCGAGGCGTGAGCCTTGTCGGCATCGGCGGCGGCCTGCGTCGTGTCCAGTTTCATGAGCAACTGGCCGGCTGCGACCCGTTCGCCGTCGCGCACACCGATCTCTCGCACCACGCCGGTGATCGCCGGCTGGATCGTCTTGACCCGCGCGTCCGGAATGAACTCGCCGCTGGCCGTCACTACAATGTCCAGCCGCCCGAACACCCCGATCAGCAGCACGCTTACGGTGAGCGCCGCCAGCGCGCGCATCGTCCAGCGCGGCGCGGGATGCACGGGCGTCTCGACCAGTTCGAGTTCGGCGGGCAGGAAGGCGAGCTGGTCGGCATCGCGCGCGGACCTTTCCAGTTCCCTGCGTACATCCCACACGGCGCGCCACACCGCGGCGTAGCGCCTCACGAGATCGGCGAACGCCCGAAGTTTCATCGGTTTCATGCTCAGGCGTCCTGCAGGGAGACGAGGTGGGCGTAGTAGCCGCCGTGACGCAACAGCGCGTCGTGATCGCCCTGCTCGACGATCCGGCCGTGGTCCATGGCGATGATGCGGTCCGCGTGGCGCACGGCGGAGAGGCGGTGCGCGATGATGATGACCGTGCGCCCCGCGCAGATCGCTTTCATGTTGTCGCGGATGATGCGTTCGGTCTCGAAGTCGAGCGCGCTGGTGGCCTCGTCGAAGATGAGGATGCGCGGACTCGTGAGCAGCGCCCGCGCAATGGCGAGGCGCTGGCGCTGGCCGCCCGAGAGGTTGCTGCCGTGTTCGCCCACCACGGTGTCGTAGCCTTCGGGCAAGGCGCAGATGAAGTCATGGGCACCCGCGAGCTTCGCGGCGTGAATCACGGCTTCGAGCGGCACGCCCGGATCGGAAAGCGCAATGTTCTCGCGCACGGAGCGGTTGAAGAGCAGGTTCTCCTGCAGCACGACACCCACCTGCCGGCGCAGCCACGCGGGATCGGCCAGCGCGAGATCCTGGCCGTCGATGCGCACCATGCCCTGTTCGGGCACATAAAGCCGCTGCAGCAGCTTGGTGAGCGTGCTCTTGCCCGACCCGGAGCGGCCCACGATGCCGATCACCTGGCCCGCCCGGATATCGAACGAGACGCCGTCGATCACGGGCGCCGCATCCGGACGATAGCGGAAGCGGATGTTGTCGAACGAGACGTCACCGCGAATGGGTGGCAGGGCCTGGCGCGTCTGCGGAATCTCGGTGCGCGTGTTCAGGATGTCGCCCAGGCGCAGCATGGAGATGCCGATCTGCTGGAAGTCCTGCCAGAGTTGTGCGAGACGCAGCACCGGCGCGCTCACGCGCTGGGACATCATGTTGAAGGCGACGAGTTCACCCACGGAAAGCCGCCCGTCGATCACGAGCCGCGCGCCGATGAAGAGCGTGCCGAGCGTCACGAGCTTGCCGACGAGCTGGATCAGCTGCTGGCCGACGTTGCCGAGCTGGTTCACGCGGAATCCCGCGCTCACATAGGCGGCAAGCTGCGACTCCCAGCGCCGGATGAACTGCGGCTCGACGGCCATGGCCTTCACCGTCTCGACGCCCGAGACCGACTCCACGAGGAACGACTGGTTGTCGGCCCCGCGCGCGAACTTCTCGTTCAGCCGCGAACGGAACGCGGGCACGAGCAGCGCGGAAACGAGCCCATACACGGGCAGCGAGGCGACGACGAGCAGCGTGAGCCACACGCTGTAAACGCACATCACGCCGATGAAGACGAACGAGAACGCCAGGTCGATGACGGCCGTGAGCGCCTGTCCGGTGAGGAAGTTGCGGATGTTTTCCAGCTCGCGCACCCGGGCGACCGTATCGCCCACGCGGCGCGCGCCAAAGTAGGCGAGCGGCAGGGCCACCAGATGCCGGAACAGCCTGGCACCGAGTTCAACGTCGATACGGTTCGTGGTATGGGCGAACACGTAGTTGCGCAGGCCCGTGAGCAGCACCTCGAACACGGAAGCCACCAGCAGCGTCATGCACACGACGTTCAGCGTGCTGTAGGTGCGGTTCACGAGCACCTTGTCCATCACGACCTGAAACATGAGCGGCGAGACGAGGCCGAAGAGCTGCAGCACCAATGACACGCCCAGCACTTCCAGCAACAGTTTGCGGTAGCGGACGATGGCGGGGATGAACCAGGAGAAGTCGAAGCGGGCGAGTTCGCCCGCGAGCGACGCCCGTGACGCGAACAGCAGCATCTGGCCGGTACTGCGCGCGGCAATCTCTTCGAGCGGTTTGATCGTGGGTGCCGGCGCGCCCGGCTCCAGGATCAGCCCGGTCTTGCCGTCGGTCTTCGCGAGGATGAAATGACGGCCGTCGCGGTCGAGCACCAGGGCCGGTAACGGTGTGCTGCCGAGCGTCGCGGGCCGCAACGCGACGATGCGCGCCTTCAGGCCCAGGCTGCGGGCCGAGAGCACCAGATCCTTGCCGGTGAAGCGGCCGGTGCCCACTGCGGCCGCGTGTTTGAGCTGGGCCGCGTCGGCGGCAATGTTGTGGAAGCGGGCGATGGTCACGAGCGCGGCGAGCCCCGGATCCTCGACATATTTTACTTCGTTATCCTGATTTTTGGTCATCGAGAAACAGGCAACAGAGATAGCGATAGGGCCATCGCAGCATCACATACGGAACCATTCGCAATCGTGTTCCGCAAGTGTTAAGCGATCACCGAACAGCGCAGAGCTTAATCGATCCCTGATTTGAGAAATAGCTTGTTTGGGCAAGACGGATCCTGGAATTGCAAGACTTTCATTTAATGTTGGCCCCGTCAAAAACGTATGCAAAACGAAAGCTTTGTGCGGCGCTAGCCGCCTTCTTTTCGCCGGTTTGCTGGACGATCGGCAACCGAATCGGGCGGCGATGTCATTGCAGCCCGGATCGTCCGCGCGAAGAATTTCGTCTATTGCGTTCGTCGTGCAAGACCACCTCGGGCGCCAACATTTTGCGGAGACCAGGTATGCAATTCACACTGAACGGCGCGCCCTTCACGTTCGAAGGCGATCCCGACACGCCCCTTCTGTGGGTGATTCGCGACGCGGCCGGCCTCACCGGCACCAAATACGGTTGCGGCATTGGCGCGTGCGGCGCGTGTACCGTGCACCTGGAAGGCGAGGCGACGCGTTCGTGCGTGCTGCCGGTTTCCGCCGTCGCGAGGCACGCCATCACGACGATCGAAGGGCTCTCGCCCGACGTCACGCATCCCGTCCAGCAGGCCTGGATCCGCAAGGACGTGCCGCAATGCGGCTATTGCCAGTCGGGCATGGTGATGGCCGTGGCCGCGTTGCTCAGGCAGCATCCGCATCCCACCGACGCACAGATCGACCAGGGCGTGACGAATCTGTGCCGCTGCGCGACCTATCACCGTATTCGCGAGGCGGTTCATGTCGCAGCCAATTCCTGAGCGGGCAATGGCCGCGGCCGCGCCCCGCGGGAGCCGGCGCGACTTCCTCAAGACTGGCTTCGTGGCGGCGGGCAGTCTCGTGCTGCCGCTCGCGTGGAGCACGCACGCGCATGCCGCGGACGGCGCCTCTGCCGCAGATACGCCGCGAGGCTCGGGCTTCCACGAAATCAACGACTGGGTACGTGTGGACCCGGACGGCCGCACGATCATCGGTCTTTCGCAGTGCGAAGTGGGGCAGGGCGTGTACACCGGTCTGCCCCAGGTGCTCGCGGACGAAATGGACGCCGACTGGCGTCTCGTGAGCGTGGAGTTCGTGACGGGCCGCAACGCCTATCGCATCTCGGCGGCGAACGAGATGCCGCAGCAGTTCGTGGGGGCGTCGATGTCCGTGACGATGTTCTATACGTGGCTACGCACAGCCGGCGCACAGGCGCGCGAGGCGTTTCTCACGGCCGGTGCGCAGCGGCTCGGCGTGCGACCGACGCAATGCGCGACGAAGAGCGGCCGCGTGATTCATCGGCAGACGGGCCGGTCCGTGGCCTACGGCGAGCTGCTGGCCGACGTCGCGAAGCTGCCGCTCGATTCGCAGCCGCGCCTGAAGCCGGAATCGGCGCACACGCTGATCGGCCAGCCGCTGCACAAGCTCGACGTGCCGGCGAAAGTGAGCGGCCGCGCGCAGTTCGGCATCGACGTGAATGTGCCCGGCATGCTGCATGGCGCGTTGAAGATGGCGCCCACGCTGAACGGCAAGCCCGTGGCCGTGCGCAATCGCGATGCGGTGCGTGCGATGCCCGGCGTGGTCGAGGTGGTGCAGGCAAAGGACGCCGTGATCGTGGTGGCCGCTTCGTACTGGCAGGCGAAGAAGGGTTGCGACGCGCTTGACGTCCAATGGGACGCCGCCGGCGTGACCCCGTTCGACAGCGCCACGATCCTCGCGCAGCGCAAGGCGGCGCTGATTGCGGAGCAGGCCGTGGTGGCCACGCGTATAGGCGATGCGCCCGCGCGCCTGGAGGGGGCGCCGGCGATGGTCGAGGCCGACTATCACACGCCGTACATCGTTCACGCGACGCTGGAGCCGGTCAACGCGACCGTACACGTGCGCGAGCACGATATCGAGGTCTGGGGGCCGGTCCAGGGGCAGGACAAGGTGCGCTGGACGCTCTCCGCCCTCTTCAAGGTGCCCTCGGACAAGGTGATCGTGAACACCACCTTCCTCGGCGGCAGCTTCGGCCGCAAGTACGTGCCCGACTTCGTGATCCATGCAGCGGTGGCCTCGAAGGCCGTGGGGCGTCCCGTCAAGGTGATCCGTTCGCGCGAGGACGACATTCGCCACGGCTTCTATCGCCCCGGTGTTTCTGCCCGCATGCGCGCGGCGCTCGGCGCCGACGGTTATCCGGAAGCCATGCACCTACGCGTGGTGGGGCAGTCGCTCTACTGGTCCATCAAGCGCGACTACTTCGAAAAGGCCGGCGGCTGGGACGAGACCATGCTCGACGGCCTCTACGACCTCGGCTACCGCGTGCCGAACCTGCTCGTCGATTCGGTCAATGTCACGCAGCCGATTCCCGTCAGCTTCATGCGCAGCGTGGGCAGCACCTCCAGCGTGTTTTTCCTCGAGAGCTTCGTCAACGAACTGGCGCGCGCGGCGAACATCGATCCGTTGCAGTACCGGCGCACGATGCTGCGCGACGATCCGCTCGCCCTGCGCGTGCTCGACCAGACCGCGGCGAAGGCGAACTGGTCCGGCAAGCCCGTCGCGGGCGTGCATCGCGGCATCGCGTACTGCCTCTACACGGGGCGCGGTGGCGGGTTCACCACCTACGTCGCGACCATCGCCGAGCTGCGCATGGTGGCGGGCGAGGCGAAGCTCGAGCGCGTGGTCTGCGGCATCGACTGCGGGCGCGCGATCAACCCGATGCTGATTGAAGAGATGGTGGAGGGCGGCATCGGCTTTGCGCTCACCAACACGTTCCGGAGCGAGATCACGTTCAAGGACGGCGCGGTGGAGCAGCAGAATTTCACCGACTATCCGCTGCTCGGGCTTTCGCAGATGCCGAAGATCGAGGTCGTGATCGTCGGGAGCGACCGCGATCCGCAGGGCTGCGGCGAGGTGGCGTTGCCGCCTGTCGCCCCCGCCGTGGCCGAGGCGCTTTATCAGGCGACCGGCGCGCGCCTGCGCACGATGCCGCTCGATCAGACGCTCGTTTGAGGCCCGGCGCGGTCTTTCACCCACCACGGCAATCGGATATCGTGACACTCGCGATAGCGGGTATCCAGCAGCGCTGCTGGCATTGGGAAGGGAGTCAGAGATGTCGATAGACCTGTTGAGCGATGCCCTCGCGGACTTGCGTGCCGATGCTGTGGTGACAGGCCATTTCTCGCTCACGGCGCCATGGGCGTTCTTGAAGCCGGCCATGAACGGTGTGGTGTTTCGCACGGGCTTTGGCAGCCCGTTCTACATCGTGCTGGAGGGTATGGCGCCGGTGCGCGTGGAGGCGGGCGATTTCGTGCTGCTGCCGCACGGGCATGAGCATGTGCTTGCGTCGGCGCCCGATGTCGAACCGGTGCCCTTCGATGACCTCATGGCGAACCAGGGCATCCACCCGAGCTACGACACGCCGCTGCACTTCACCGCTGGCGGCGGAGGCGCGGCGAGCGACCTGTACACGGGTATCGTGGTCTATCGCGAAGCCGTGCGCAGTCCGCTCTTCAGGGTGCTGCCGCCGCTCATCCACGTGCGGGCGAACGATCCGGCGGTGGGCCCCTGGCTCGCGAGCACGCTGATGGCGTTCATTCGCGAATCGATGGCGTGCCAGCCCGGCTGGGCCGTCGCGGCGGCGCGGCTTGCCGACGTGCTGCTCGTGCAGCTGCTGCGGGCGCATCTCGCCTCGGCGGCCAGCCACACGGGCTGGCTGCGCGGCCTCATGGATCCGCAGATCGGCAAGGCGATCGCGCTCTTGCACCGGCATCCCGAACGCGACTGGACCGTCGAAACGCTCGCGGCGGCAGCCGGCATGTCGCGCTCGCGCTTTTCCGCGCGTTTTGTCGAGCTCGTCGACGATACCCCGATCGGCCATCTAACCTCGTACCGCATGTATCTGGCGAGCGGTGCGCTGCGCGATACGCGGCGGCGCCTGATCGAAATTGCGGAAAGCGTGGGCTACGCCTCCGAAAAGGCCTTTATTCGCGCATTCCGGCGCTGGTCGGGCATGGCGCCCAAGCAGTACGCGCGCAACCTGCGCGATCCCTACGACATGGCGAAGAGCGAGTCCGGCCGCGTGGCGTGAGCGGCTCTGGCGACGGAGCAGGCGCCGGGCGGGCGGGGCGAGCGCAATCGTCACGGAAAAACGCGATAAACGGTATATACTGTTTGCTTTACAAGTTCAGTGAACAGCATGAACGAACCGACTCTGCGTAAGCCCACCAAGAAAGCTTTCTATTTCCCGACGTCTGCCGAAGCTCGCGACGAAAAGTCGGCGGTCAAGGCCACTAAAACAACCAAGGCGACCAAGGCCGCCAGGACCACGAAGGGCGCGAACGCCAAGGAGAAGCCCGTGCAAACCGTTAAGAAGACTGCTGCGGTGGCAACTGAAGCCGTAACTGACGCGGCGACCGCAGCCACAACCGACGCCGCACCCGAGGTGGCGGCGAAGGGCAAGGCCCGGCGCGCGAAGAAAGAAGACGTGAAGAAAGACGTCAAGAAGGAAAGCGCGAAGAAAGAGGGCGTCAAGAAAGAGAGCGTGAAGAAGGAAAAGGTCGTGCGCGACAGCTTCACGATGCCGAAGGCCGACTACGAAAAGATCGCGACGCTCAAGAAAAAATGCCTCGACGCCGGCATTACGGTGAAGAAGAGCGAACTGCTGCGCGCAGGTCTGATGCTGCTCGATTCGACCTCCGAAAAGCGCTTGCTTGCCGCCGTCGCTGCCGTCGAAACCGTGAAGACCGGGCGGCCTGCCAAGTCGGCCTGATTTGGGCCATGCTGCGTGGCTTTCAGGTCACGCTCGCCTGCAGTACCGCGCCAACCCAGGCGCCGAACGCAATCCCGGCTACGCGGGCGCCCATGAGGGCGCCGTGCGGCTCGCGGTGTGCCCAGACGTAGTGCCGGCCACGCTCGCGCCAGAGCTGGCAGAGCGGCCCGATCAGAAGCGCTGTCCCGGCAATCGCCACCGGTATCCCGACTGCCAGCAGATCGCCGGCCGGATGACCGGAAGGGATGTCAAGATACCGGAAGCAGACCACCACGGTGGCCGTGGTAAATGTCGCCACGAGAATCTCTGCGAGCAGCCGCTCGATCCGGTTCATTCCCATGGTCAATGTCCGCCTCTCGACAATCCGTCCTTGGTTTCCCGCTGCCGGTAGTGCGCATCTCGATCCGTTTCGAGAATCATGGCTGACCGACTCCATAACGAATTACCTGCCCCGGCGGCCGTGGCGGGCGTGCTGCCATGGAAAGCGTTGCGAGGCGCTGCAATTGCTCGTCGTAACCGTGCAGCGCCGCAAATCGCCTTGCGATAACGGGGCAATCAGGCGGGGCCGGCCTCCACCAGACGTGATGCCGTCCTTCGGCTGTACGCCGCAGCAGGCCCTGCGCGACACATACGTTTAGCAAATGCTGAACGGTTGCCGTTCCCGCATTGAGCCGGCACATGATTTCTGCCCGCGTGCACCGTTCCCCCTCGGTTATGCAGGCGAGCAGGCGCGCTACGGAGAGGATGTTTGCGGTGTCCATGATGTTCCATCATAGTCGTCGCGAATCATCCGTGATCGTTTGCAGTAGCGTAGCCGAGAGCGCACGCGCGCCATTCACGCAGATCTGTCAGAAATACCTGACAGATCTGGCCGCTAGCGGAAATGATTTGGTATCTGAAATAATTTAATTCGCATAACAAAGATTAATCCTTGACATTGCTCACCCTCAAAACGAAAACTCGTGTCATCGTTGGCAGGGTGATCGGAAGATCGCCGCGCTTCCCCTACTACAAGAACATTCCCGGCGAAAATTCATGGCCCGACTGCCCCGCCTCTACATTCCCGGTGAGCCCCAACATGTCCTCCTGCAGACGATCGCTGGACAGACCGCCTTCTGCGACGACGACGACCGGCAACTCTATCTCGATCTGCTGGCGCGCGCGGCAGATCGACGTCGGTTGGCGATTCATGCGTGGGTGTTACTCCCCCGGGCTGTCCGGCTGGTCGTTACACCGTCGGACACCGGCAGTCTGCCACTCACATTACAGGACGTTAACCGCGGCTATGTCGCCGGTTTCAACCGGCGTTGCCAGCGCCACGGCACCCTCTGGGAAGGGCGCTATCGCGCCACGGTGATCGAACCGGAACGGTACCTGATCGACGCCTGCCGCGATGTGGAATTCGCTCCGGTTCTGGAGGGGCTTGTAGGCCAACCCGGAGACTACCGGTGGTCCAGTTACGCTCATCACGTCGGTCTGTGTACCGACCGGCTGATGGTTGACCACGTGCTTTACCGGGTGCTGGGCAATACCTCCTTCGAGCGTCAACACGCCTGGCGGCGGCGATCTGAAGCGCCGCTCAGCGCGCAGACAACGGAGGAACTGATGGAGGCTACCCGTAAGGGTTGGGTGCTGGGCAGCCGCGACTACCTGGATCGCGTGGGCCATAGGGCCAACCGGAGAGTCGAGCGCCTGCCTCGCGGCCGGCCGCCGAAATCGCGCCGCATCATTGTTCACGTATCGGCATCGGCCCCGCGATCCACTGAATGACAACTTGCGCTTTAAATTGAAGCGTTCCCTTCTTTAACCCATGAGAGGCGAGTGAGACGCTTGCCAGGAAAAGTCCTCATCGTAACGGGCGCCAATGAAGGCACAGGCAGCGCGCGAACCGATAAGGATCGTTAAATAAACTTCACGGTAGCGATGTTGCTGCTGAATCCCCGCGGCCTACCATGGTTGACATGCACGTCGCGCTCTCGGGCGATGCGTGCGACCAACTTGAACAAACGGGAGATTGCGATGAAGCTTGCTATCGTACCTGGTGTGATTGCGGCCCTTGTGGGCCTGAGTTCAGCGTGGTCCGTCGCGGCGAATGCGGCGCCTTTGACTCGGCACGAGTGCACGTCGTATCCGTTCGTCCAGTCGGGCGACGTGAACCATCGCCGGCTGGAACGCGAATTGCGCGAACTGGAATCCGTCGGCTATGTGCCGGAGCCGAATGACGTGACGTATCCTCAGGACATCCAGGGAGCGGAGGCCCGCTTGCACGCCAAATACGAGCGTGACTGCGTGCGCACCGGCATCGTCTCGCCCCATGCGGGAGCGGCGCCGAAAGCGGGTTCGATCTGAGGCCTGCAAATGCCGTTTGTGTCTTTCGCGCGTGCTGACACGCGTGTGTTCATCGCACCCCCGAGCAAGGCACGGGGGTGCGATGCCCGCCCGATCCGGAACGCCTTGCAAGCCGCTCAGCACCAGACGACGCGGTCATAGGCGACGGTGCGCCGGTAGACATTTTTGCCGCGCCAGCTCGAATACTCCATGTAGGCGCAGTCCAGTACAACGATCCAGTTGGTCACTCGCATTGCAATCCCCCATTATTTCTATCCGGGTCATGGCGCCCGGCTGTGGTCCGGTCTCGAAACCAGTCTATGGTGCGTGACCCTGACGCGATGTCCCGATGAGACGCGGATATCGCGGCCAGTTCCTGCGTTCGACGCGCACGCCTGGTCAAGCGTCGGGTCCGCACGCCGCCACGCTCCGGGGAAACCCGCGACCCCCTGCCTGTTGCGTAGCATCGGGCGTTCCAGCATGCGTTTTTCGCATGCTCGTCTCGACAAATAATCGTTTGTGGCCCTTTTCTCGTCGTCCGATACTGCCGTAACTCTTGCGGCGGCAGCGCTGGAGGCCCTTTGGACGGCCTTGCGGCGCGGACGCGACGAACCGGCACCCCACGATGAGATCAGACCACAACTTCATAGACGGACAGTTCGTTCCCGCACACGACGAACGCATTGCCGTGCACAATCCGGCGACGGGCGAACTCGTCGGCCACGTGAGCGCGGCGAGTGCTGCCGATGCCGCCCGCGCCGTGGAGGCCGCCGTGGCGGCGCAGCGCGCATGGCGCCGTTTGCCGGCCGCGGAGCGCGGCGCATTGCTGGCCCGTTTCGCGGACGCGATCGAAACGCGCGCGCCCGCGATCGGGGCGGTGCTGGCGCTGGAGTCCGGCAAGAGCGTGGCCGACGCCACGGCCGAGGCGCGCTACGCCGCCGAAATCCTGCGCTATCACGCGCAATGGGCCCGCCGTATCGAAGGCGAGGTGATCCCGAGCGACAGCGCCAATGAAAACCTGATCCTGATGCGCGAGCCGATTGGCGTCGCGGCCTGCTTGATCCCTTTCAATTTCCCGATTTACACGCTGCTGCGCAAGATCGCGCCTGCGCTCATCGCGGGCAACGCGGTCGTCGTGCGGCCGAGCAACAACACGCCGTGCTCGGCGTTCGAAGTCGCACGCGCCGCGCAGGACGCGGCGCTGCCGGCGGGCCTCGTCAACGTGCTCGCGATGGACCACGAGACGGCGGCAGCGCTCTGCACGCACCGCGGCGTGGGCATGATCACGCTCACCGGCAGCGTGGCGGCGGGCCGCAAGGTGCTCGACTACTGCAAGGAAAACATCGCGAAGCCTTCGCTGGAGCTGGGCGGCAAGACGCCGGCGATCATCGAGGCCGACGCCGACCTCGAAGCGGCCGCCACGGCGATCGTGCGCTCCAAGACCACGCACTGCGGTCAGCTCTGTACGGCGATCGAGCGCGTTTATGTGCAGCGCGGCGTGCACGACCGCTTCGTCGCGCTGCTGCGCGAGAAGATGGCAGCGGTGCACTTCGGCGACCGCGCGGTGGACGAAACGCGTATGGGCCCGCTCGTGAACGCGAACGCGCGTGCAACGGTGCACGCGATGGTGCAGCGCGCGCTGGCGGACGGCGCGGTCCTGGAGACGGGCGGCCACCTGCCCGAAGGCGCCGGCCACTTCTATCCGCCGACGCTCCTTACCCAGTGCCGCCAGGACATGGAGATCGTGCAGGAAGAGATTTTCGGCCCGGTGCTGCCGGTGCTGGCCTACGACACGTTGGAGGACGCACTGCGCATGGCGAACGATCACCAGTTCGGCCTTTCGTCGGTGCTCTATACGGAGCGTTATCGCACGGCGATGCGCGTGGCCAACGAGATCGAAGCAGGCGAGCTCTACGTGAACCGCACGCCGGCCGATCCGTACCAGGGCTTCCATGCTGGCTGGAAGCGCTCGGGTCTGGGCGGCGACGACGGCAAACACGGCATGCTCGAATTCACGCAGACGCGCCTTGTCGTGATGCCGTTCTAATCATTCGGGTTCCTGATGGTTCCCTGATCGATGGTTGCAGGGTGCCCGCTAGAAGCGGCGCCTGTTTTGAAGAAGAAAGCAAAATGCCGGCACGCAGGTGCCGGACAAGCAGTATGGAGACAATCTTGCAGAAGTCCATGGCAAAGCCCCAGGCCCTGGGCGCCGTTGCGCGCGCCGAAGCCTCCCCCGCCACCCCTGCCGCCGCGAGCGCGGCGCAACGCTACGGCCAGTTGCTCCTGCTGGTGCTGGCCGCCGGCGCGATCTACCCGATCGTATATCTGCGTCAGGTCTATCAGACCACGATGCTCGACGTCCTCCACATCGACAACGAGCAACTCGGCTACCTGTATTCGGTGCTCGGCATCGTATTCTTTCTCTGCTACCTGCCGAGCGGCTGGCTGGCCGACCGCGTCGCGCCGCGCCTTCTGATCTGCTTTTCGCTGATCGGCACCGGCGCGCTCGGCCTGTGGTATTCCACGGCGCCGGCCTTTCCTGTGCTGATGGTGATTTTCTGCTGTTGGGGCCTCACGACCGGCCTCACGTTCTGGGCTTCGGTGCTCAAGCGCGTGCGCATGATCGCGGGGGCGAACGAGCAGGGCCGCTTCTTCGGCCTGCTCGACGGCGGTCGCGGGCTCATCGAGGCGCTGCTCGCGACCATCGCGCTTGCGCTCTTCGCCGCGGCTACGAGCGGCGGACGCGGCGAGGCCGCCGGGCTGCGCCACGTCATCTATCTTTACTCGTTCACCTGCATTGCGCTTGGCGCGGTGATGAGCCTCTTCAAGGATCCGGTGGCGCAGGCCGCGGACGATGAAGCCGCGCAGAGCCAGATCGGTGCGCAGCGCAATTCGCTGTGGCGCGATCTCTCCACGCTCGCCTCGATTCCGCAACTGTGGCTCGTCGCAGCGGTAGTGTTCTGCGGCTACCAGATCTTCTGGGCGACCTACAGCTTTTCGGCCTACCTCCAGCAGGGCGAACTACACATGAGCGTCGTCGCGGCCGGCATGGTGACCACGCTGAAACTCTGGATGCGTCCGATCGGCGGCATCGGCGGCGGTTTGCTCGGCGACCGGCTCTCGAACCTGCGCGTGCTGATCGTCGCCCTGTTCCTCGCCGTGCTCGGGCTGATCGGCCTGATCCTGTTGCCGGCGCTGCGCAACGTCGCGCTGCTCGGCATCGTCGTGCTGTTCATCGGCATCATGACCTACGCGATCCGCGGTCTCTACTGGACGCTGCTCGACTACTGCGCGGTTCCCATGCGCATCACCGGCCTTGCCATCGGCATGGTTTCGCTGATCGGCTATTCGTCGGACATCTTTCTGCCGCTCGTGAACGGCTATATCACGCAGCACTACGCCGGCATGCTGGGCTATCAGATCTATTTCGCCTACGTGGCCGTGATCGGCGCGACAGGCGGCGTAGCAGCCCTCGTGCTCAAGCACATGACTCACTCGAAAACGGTTTGAACCATGAAAGTCGTCTCAATGCAAACGCATGTCGTCGCGGTGCCTCCCCCGCACATCGGCGGCATGTACTGGATCTTCGTCACGCTGCAGACCGATTGCGGCATGGAAGGCGTGGGCGAGGTCTATGCCGCGACGTTTCACCCCGACGTGATGGTTCCCGCGATCAACGACGTGTTCGAGCGCTATCTGCTGAACCAGGATCCACATCATGTCGAGCGTTTCTGGCGCGAATCCTATTCGAGCGGCTTCACGCAGCGTCCCGATCTCACGATGATGGGCATCGTGAGCGGGCTGGAGATGGCATGCTGGGACATCATCGGCAAGGCCGCCAACAAGCCCGTTTATGAACTGCTGGGCGGCATGGTGAACGAGCGTCTTCGTTCGTACACCTATCTGTACCCGAAGAACCGTCAGGGCGAGTACGATTACGACGACGCCGACCTCGCCGCCGAGTGCGCCGCGCAGAATGTGAAACTTGGCTTCACGGCCGTCAAGTTCGATCCGGCCGGCCCGTACACCGCGTATTCGGGACATCAGCTCTCGCTGGAAGTGCTGGACCGCTGCGAGCGGTTCTGCCGCAAGGTGCGCGAGGCCGTGGGTAGCCGGGCCGACCTGCTGTTCGGCACGCACGGCCAGATGGTGCCGTCTTCGGCCATCCGGCTCGCGCAGCGGCTGGAAAAATACGATCCGCTGTGGTTCGAAGAGCCGGTTCCGCCTGGTCAGGAAGCTGCCATGGCGCAGGTCGCCGCGCGCACGAGCATTCCGATTGCCGCAGGCGAGCGCCTCACGACCAAGTACGAGTTCTTCAAGCTGCTGGACAGCGGTGCGGCCTCGATCCTGCAGATGAACATCGGCCGCGTGGGCGGCCTGCTCGAAGCGAAGAAGGTGGCGAGCCTCGCCGAGGTCTATTACGCGCAGATCGCCCCGCATCTCTATAACGGTCCCGTGGGCGCTGCGGCGAGCATCCAGTTGGCGGCCTGCACGCCCAATTTCCTGATTCAGGAAAGCATCGGCACGTGGGATGGCTTCCACGCCGAAGTCCTCAAGCAGCCGATCCACTGGGAAGACGGCTACATCATTCCGTCGAAGGCGCCGGGGCTCGGCGTCGAACTCGACATGGAAGTCGTGCGCGCGCACACGCCCTACACGGGCAAGCGCCTGCATCTGCAGATGCAGCGCGAGCCGGCGGACGTCCGCGACACGTCGCCTGCACGCGGCTGATCAGGAGAGCAAAGCAATGAACTACGACTACATCATCGTTGGCGCCGGCTCCGCGGGCTGTATCCTCGCCGAGCGGCTGTCGGCCTCGGGCCGGCATTCGGTGCTGCTGCTCGAAGCGGGCGGACCCGACAAATCGTTCTGGTTCAAGATCCCGATCGGTTTCGCGAAGCTGTACTACCACACGGTCTACAACTGGATGTATTACAGCCAGCCGGAGCCGGAGCTCGCGGGCCGTTCGATCTACTGTCCGCGCGGCAAGGTGCAGGGCGGCTCGGGCTCGATCAACGCCATGATCTATGTGCGCGGCGCACAGCGCGACTACGACGACTGGGCCGCCGCCGGCAATCCGGGCTGGTCGTATCGCGACGTGCTGCCGTACTTTCGCAAGCTCGAATCGCATCCGCTTGGCGATACGCCCTGGCACGGCGCGAACGGGCCCGTGCACATCACGCCGATGAAGGATGGCGCGCATCCGATCTGCGAAACGTTCATCGAGGGCGCGCAGCAACTCGGCTACGAACGCAACGAAGACTTCAACGGTGCCCGGCTCGAAGGCGTGGGCATCTATGACGTCAACACGCGCAACGGTCGCCGCGATTCGAGCAGCGTCGCTTATCTGCATCGCGCGGGGCATCGGCCCAATCTCACGATCGAACATCATGCGCACGCCACGCGCGTACTGTTCGACGAGGCCGACGGCGCGCGCCGCGCAACGGGTGTCGAGATCGAGCAGCAGGGCAAGAAGCGCACGTTCCGTGCGAACCGCGAGGTGATCGTCGCGGCAGGCGCCGTGGATTCGCCCAAGCTGCTGCAACTCTCGGGCGTGGGCCCGCGTGCGCTGCTCGAGCAGCATGGCATTGGCGTTGTGCACGAGCTGCCCGCAGTCGGCCAGAACCTGCAGGATCACCTGTGCGTGAGCTTCTACTATCGCGCGCGCGTAAAGACGCTCAACGACGCGTTCCGTAGCTGGACCGGCAAGCTCAAGTTCGGCCTGCAATACCTGCTCGCGCGCAAAGGCCCGCTTTCGATGAGCGTGAACCAGTCGGGCGGCTTCTTCTGTACCGATCCGGACGAGGCGCAGCCGAACATGCAGATCTACTTCAATCCGCTTTCCTACCGGATTCCGAAGTCGAACCGCGCGGCGCTCACGCCGGAGCCGTATTCAGGTTTCCTGATTGCCTACAATCCCTGCCGTCCCACGAGCCGCGGATCGGTGGAGATCGCCTCGGGGCGTATGGAAGATGCGCCGCTCATTCGCGGCAACTATCTCTCCACGCAGAAGGACCGCGACGAAGTCATGCAGGGCGGCCGGCTCGTGCGCCAACTGATGCAGGCGAAGGCGCTCAAGGACATCACCGTGGAAGAAGTGTCGCCGGCAGCGGCTGTCACCGACGACGCGAGCATGCTGCAGTATTTCCGCGAGCAGAGCGGTTCGATCTATCACCTGTGCGGCAGTTGCGCGATGGGTCCCGATCCGCAAACGGCTGTCGTGGATGCGCGCCTGCGCGTGCATGGCATTGCCGGCCTGCGGGTGGTGGATGCGTCGATTTTCCCGAACATCACGTCCGGCAACACGAATGCGGCGGCGATGATGGTCGCGGAGAAGGGCGCGGCGATGATCCTCGAAGACGCGGAGCCGGGCGCAAACGGCGAGACGCGCCGGGCGGTGCGCGCGGGCACTCAACGCGCGGCGGCGATCTCGTCCTGAAGCCACTGCCGGAATAGCTGGAGCGGCTTCGACGCCTTCTGCCCGGGCCGCACCACGAACCAGTACGACTGGCGTCCGTCCACGTGCACCTCGTTTACGGGTGCCAGTTTCCCCTCGGCCAGCTCGCGGGCGATCATGTTGCGGTCGGCGATCGTCACACCCAAGCCTTCGATAGCGGCGCGGATCGCATGATCCAGCAGGTCGAATTCGTAGCCGCCCGAAGTATCCACGCCTTCGATTCGGGCGGCATCCAGCCAGTGGCGCCACGTCAGAAAACGCTGGTTCTCGCCCGCGAGCACGTGCAGCAGCGTCTGCTCCGCGAGGTCGAACGGTTCCTGCGCGAGCAGCGATGGCGCGCAGACCGCGATGTGCTCCTCGTGCATCAGCAATGAACTCTCAAGTCCTTCCCATTCGCCGTCGCCAAAGCGGATCGCGCAGTCGAGCGCCGTCGAATCGGCGAGGCTGTCCTGCAGGCGCGTTGTCACGCTCAGTTCGAGCGACGGATGCCGCGCGTGCAGCTTCGCGAGGCGTGGCACGAGCCAGCGGCTCGCGAAGGTGGGCGGCACGTTCACGCGCAGGCGGTTGAGGTCGCTTTTCTGCTGGATCGTGCGCACCGTCAGTTCGATGCGGTCGAACGACTGCTGCAGCGTGCGCAGCAGCGCGCGGCCAGCGTCGGTCAGTTCGAGCCGGTGATGGTGGCGTTCGAGCAGCGTCTCGCCCAGTTGCTCCTCGAGCTGGCGCACCTGGCGGCTCACGGCGCTTTGCGTCACGTTCAACTGTTCGGCGGCGCGCGTAAAGCTGCCGCTCGTGCCTGCGGCCTCGAACGCCTTCAGGGCGTTCAGCGCGGGCATCTTGCGCTTCAATTTTCTCTCCTTGCGATCCGCGCCGGTTCGGAGCGGCGCGTCTTGCGAAGCGCGCAGTATACCGTTACCCGGGCCGCCGGGCCGCGGCTTCACCTGGCCGCCCTCGCACGGGAGAGCGCCACTAGCCCGAGCGTCACCGCGAGCGCGAACACGTAGAGGCCGCTCGCGCCCAGAACGCGCATGAAGAGCGAGCCGACCGTGGGCCCTGCCGCGCCGCCGATCGAGAAGACGAGCAGGAGCGTCGCGCTGGTTTTCACACGCGCGGACTGGTCGACGCGGTCGTTCACGTCCGAGACGATCACGCCGTAGAGCGTGAACGTCAAGGCAACGTAGAGAAATAGCAGGGTGTCGACGGCGAGCGGCGCGCGTACCACGATCAGCGCGGCGGCGAGCACGGCCGCCGAAGTCGCGACGGCGCCTAGCGTCGTGCGCCGGCCGAGGCGATCGGAGAGTTTGCCCACCGGCCACTGCGAAAGCAGCGCGCCGATCAGCACGATGCCCATGGCGCGCGAGATATCGGCCGGTGGAAAGCCAATGCGTTCGAGGTAGACGGGCGTGAGCGCATAGAACGCACTGGAGAGCAGCCCCGCCCCGATACAGGCCGGCACGCTGCGCGGCGCCGCGCGCCGCAGTTCGTGCAGACCGTCCAGCAACAGGGCTGGCCGCTTGGGTGTGGCGAGCGGCGAGGCGCGTGTTGCGGAAACGGCGGCGGCCGATGCGCTCGACGGCAGTGGTACCTGCCAGTCGCCGATCAGTGCAACGGGAATGAGCGCGCCAACGAAAAGCGCATTGACGAAAACGCGTTCGAAGTCGCCGTTTCCGGCGCTGCCCATGCCGGAGAGGCCGAGCAGGAACTGCCCGGCGCTGACACCCAGATAGGTCAGCACGAGATAAAGGGCGAACGCCCGCCCGCGTTGTCCATTCGGGACCGCGCCGTTCACGCCGCTTTCGATCGAGGTGAACACGCCCACCATGCTGAAACCGGTCAACAGGCGCAGCGCGGCCCATGCGCCGGGGGTGTCGAACGAGAGATAGCCGAGCGCGGCGAGCGCCGTGAATGCGGCAAAGCCGATGAACGCGCGCTGCGGCCCGATTCGCGCGACGAGCGGCCCGAGGCCGAGTGCGCCGCCTATGAAGCCGACGTAGTAGCAGGACTGCACGAGACCCACGTCGAGCGCGGAGCGCTCGACGTGCAGCATCCTCAGCGACACCAGCGTGGTGAGCAGGCTATTGCCGCAGATGAGTAGCGTATAGCCGCTGAGCAGCCCGATCAGCGACCGCATGCGTGCCGTTCAGTGCGGCACGCCGGCGCGGCGTTCGACGAAGCGGCGCACGTAGTCGTCGGCGGGGCGGTGCAGGATGTCGTCGGCCGTGCCGCACTGGATCAGGCGGCCGTCGCGCAGGATCGCGATCTGGTTGCCGATGCGCAGGGCCTCGTCGAGATCGTGCGTGATGAACACGATGGTTTTCTTGAGCGTGGCCTGCAGTTCGAGCAACTGGTCCTGCATCTCCGTGCGGATCAGCGGGTCGAGCGCCGAAAACGCTTCGTCCATCAGCAGCACGTCGGTGTCGGCTGCGAGCGCGCGGGCAAGGCCCACACGCTGACGCATGCCGCCCGAGAGTTCGTCGGGATAATGATTCGCGTAGCCGCCCAAGCCCACCTTGTCGAGCCATTCGCGTGCTTTCTCGTGCGCGTCGGCCTTCTTCTCGCCGCGCGTCACGAGCGCGTAGGCGGCGTTGCTCAACACGGTCTGATGCGGCAGGAGTCCGAAGCTCTGGAACACCATGCTCACGCCGTAGCGGCGCAGCTCGCGCAGGCCGCCTTCGGAGAGTTTGAGCACGTCCTTGCCGTCGATGAGGATCTCGCCCACGGTCGGCTCGATCAGCCGGTTGAAGTGGCGCACGAGCGTGGACTTGCCCGAACCGGAAAGACCCATGATCACGAAGATCTGGCCCGAGCCGATGGAGAGGCTCACGTCGTTCAGGCCGACATTGCAGCGCGTCTTCTCCAGCACGTCCGCCTTGGTGGCGCCGCCGCGCAGCAGGTCGAGTGCGCGCCGGCCCGCTTCCTGGGTGCCGAAGATCTTGTACACGTTTTTGACTTCGATGCCGCTCATTTTCGTTCCCTCATTGCTCTATCGTCCGATGACTCAGGCTCGTTGCGGCGAGCCCACGCGGAAGCATTCATTTCGCGGGCTGGCCGCTCAGGTCGCTGCTCTTCGCGGCATTCGCCTCGTCGGCGGCCTCTGCGCGGGCACGGCGAAACGGAATGCGCGAGGGCTGCTTCTGGCTGCGCGACAGACGCCGCGTGCGGCGGCCCTGGCCGTAGCCCTGGCTGATGCGGTCGATCACGATGGCGAGAATCACGATGGCGATGCCGGCCTGCGTACCCTTGCCGACGTCGAGCGTCTGGATGCCGGCGAGCACGTCTTCGCCGAGTCCGCGCGAACCGATCATCGAGGCGATCACGACCATGGAGAGTGCCATCATCGTGGTCTGGTTGATACCGGCCATGATGCTCGGGCGGGCGAGCGGAAGCTGCACCTGAAACAGCATCTGCCAGCGGGTGGTGCCGAAGGCGCGCGCCGCTTCGACGATCTCGCCGTCCACGTGGCGAATGCCGAGGTCGGTCAGGCGGATGAGCGGCGGCAGCGCATAGACGACGGTGGCGAGGATCGCGGGCACCTTGCCGAGGCCGAACAGCATCAGCACCGGTATGAGGTACACGAAGCTCGGCAGCGTCTGCATCACGTCGAGCACCGGCAGCAGCAGGCGGCGCAGCATGCCGCTCGACGCCGCGAGAATGCCGATGGGGATCCCCAGCGCGACAGAGATGAGCGTCGAAACGAACATCAGCGCGAAGGTTTGCATGAGCTTGTCCCACAGCCCGAAGCAGCCGATCAGGTACAAGAGGCCCATGAACAGCAGCGCCACGCCGACCCGCCGCGAGGCATGCCAGGCGAGCAGGCCGACCGCGGCCAGCACGACCCAGACAGGCATGGCGCGCAGCAGGCCTTCGAGCGGCACGAGAACGTAGCGCAGCATCAGCACGCTGAAGTTGTGGAACGCGTCGCCGTACTGCTGCACGAATGCGGTGACCTGATCGTTGACCCAGTCGGCGATGGAGAGATGAAGGAAGGGGGATCCCATGGTGAGCCTCATTCTGCTTAAGTCGTGTGCCGCTTCGCGGGCTGATGTGCGCTTACGTGCCCAGGCTGGCCTGTACGCGCGCCGCAACGTCCGGCGTCACCCATTGCTTCCAGATTTCCGGGTGCTGTTTGAAGAACGTATGCGCGACCGTCGACGCGTCGAGCTTCTTTTCGTGCATCTGTTCGACGAGCTGCTCGTCGAGCGGAAGCGGCAGACTGATCTTGCCGAAGAACGCCACGGCGTCGGGCTGCGCTTCATAGAACGGCGTGGAAACCGCGACCATGAGATGCGAAACCTTGAAGGCGGACGCACAGGGCGTGCCCTTCGGATCGGCGATCGTGTTCCAGCAGGCGTCGCTGTAGGGTGCGCCTTCGAGCTGCACGAAATGGTACTTCGCCATCAACCCGGCCGGCTGCCAGTAATAGAACAGGATGGGTTTGCCGCGTTCGTAGGCCGACGCGACGGCCGCGTCGAGGCCGGCGCCGGTGCCGGGGCGGAAGTTCGTGTAATCGTCGCCGAGTTTGTAGGCGTCGAGCAGCCGGTTGTTGAAGCGCTCGCAGTCCCAGCCGGAGGGGCAGTTGTAGAAGCGGCCCTTGCCTGGCTCTTCGTCGTCGGCGAAGAGATCCTTGTATTGCGGCAACTGCGAGATTGAGTGCAGTTGCGGCGCGAGCGGCTTGATCCCGCGTGCCGGGTCGCCGTGGATCACGTAGTCGGGGACATACCAGCCTTCGCGGTCGCCGCCGGGAATCAGCTCGCCGACCAGCTTCACGCTGCCGTCCTTCAGGCCGCGCGCGATGATCTTGCTGCGGCCGGTCCAGTGCTCGGCCCAGATCTGCAGGTCGCCGCTGGCGAGCGCGGTTTCGGTGGCGGCGGTGGCGCCCGGCACGACCTCGGTCTTGCAGCCGTAGCCTTTTTCGAGCACCGTGCGGACCATTTCGGTCATTAGCGCACCGCTTTCCCAGGTGATCTGGGCGAGCTTCACTGTCTTGCCGGAGCCGCACCAGTTGGGCTCGGCCGCAAACGTGCTGGTCGCGGCGCAAGTGAGCGCGAGCGCGGCGGCAAGGCGTACGCCTGCCAGCGTGATACCTCTCATGTCTCCTCCGTTACGGAATGTCTGCTGGCCCTTTCGGTTTTGTTCGGGCCAAGTCGTTTGATTCACGCGAACAGAGTCTAGCGGCAGCGTTTAGGGTTGCGAAGCCACGAATAGTCATCGAAGCATTACCTGATCTCATGCCATGCGACACCGCGCTCGCGGCGATGAATACGCCTCATGCCCCCATGAGATTTCGTAGCTTTTGTGAGCGTGTTGCTTGTGCTGCAATTCGTCTCGACGCGCAGGCCGTATCGGCAAACCGAGATTTTCCCGGACGGTTCCCGGATGCTTCCGATAGGCCGCTGCGCTGCACAACAACCCCGGTAATTCAGGAGACGGAGTCGGACATGAAAGCCTTGGAAGTCTATATCGGTGAAGGTTTCGCGGGACCAGGCGTAAACGCTGCCCACATCAACATCATGATCGGTCCGCGCAGCGGCCCCGTTGGCCAGGCGTTCACGAACAGCCTTTCGTCGCCGTCGCAGGGTCATGTGCCCTTCATGGTGGTCGCACAGCCGAACGTGCCGGTCAAGCCCGTCACGCTCTACGTGAACAAGGCCGACATTCGCGGCGACCTGCACGGCAACGCTACCTGGGGCGCCTCCCAGGCCGCCATCGCGAAGGCGGTGACCGAGGCGATGCTGGACGGCACGCTGCCGCCGGAAGCGGAGAACGAATGGTGCATCGTCACGGCGAACTGGGTGAACTGGTCCTGCGACGATCTCGACGCCGTCTACGAGAACAACTACACGGCCTGCAAGACGGCTATCCACGCCGCGATGAACGGACTGCCCAAGCTCGACAAGCTCGCCGAAGTGCGCGACCAGATCAGCAATCCTTTCTATACGCCCAAGGCCCGCGCGGCCTGAATCGGCCCGATCCCATCGACTGCAAGGTGACTGCAATGCAATACATCCAACTGGGACGCTCGGGCCTGAAGGTTTCGCGCCTGTGCCTCGGCACCATGAACATGGGCACGCCGGACTGGAAGCCGTGGATCTACAACGAGGAGCAGAGCGAGCCGATCGTGCGCCGTGCCCTCGAAGCGGGCGTCAATTTCATCGACCTCGCCGACTTCTACTCGACCGGCGTGGGCGAGGAGGTGGTCGGGCGCATCGTGCGCCGGCTCGCGAAGCGCGACGAACTGGTGCTCACGACCAAGGTGGGCTATCCCATCGGCAATGGCGTGAACAACCAGGGTCATTCGCGCAAGCACATCATGGACGGTATCGACGGGTCGCTGCGCCGCTTGCAGACCGATTACGTCGATGTCTACATGCTGCATTACTTCGACGTGAACACGCCCGTCGAGGAAACGATGGACGCGCTGAACGACATCGTGCGCTCGGGCAAGGCGCGCTATATCGGCGTCTCGACGATGTTCACGTGGCAGTTCGCGAAGATCCTGCAGGCCTGCGAGCGTCATGGCTTCGCGCGGCCGATCAACATGCAGCTGCAGCTGAACTGTGCCTACCGCGAGGAAGAGCGCGAGATGATTCCGTTCTGCGTCGATCAGGGCGTGGGCGTTTCGGTGTTCAGCCCGCTCGCGCGCGGCCTGTTGTCCGGCGACGCGAAGTCGGTGCGCAACCAGACCGACTTCTTCACCGGGCAGATGTACGACGACGAAGCATCGCGCAATATCGCGCATTCGGTTGCCGAAGTGGCGCTCGCGCGCGGTGTTTCGTGCGCGCAGATCGCGCAGGCGTGGGTGCTCGGGCGCAACGGCGTTTCGTCGATGCTGGTGGGCGCGGATACCGTTGCGCAGTTCGAAAGCGCGCTCGCGGCGCTGGAAATGAAGCTCGACGCCGACGAGTTGTACGAACTCGATCGCAACTACACGCCTTGCGACGTGATCAACGACTACGTCACGGCGCGCATTCCGCGCGTGGCGCGTCCGTCGCGCCGACTGGAGATTGCAGCATGATCGAAGGCCTCGAGGATCGGGCGCTCTGGCGCATGACGAACTATATCGACGGCGAATGGGTCGAGAGCGAGTCGACCTATGCGGTCGTCGACCCGGCAAGCGGGCAGCCGCTCGCGCAGGTGGCGCGGGCCGGCGGGCGCGAGACGCTGCAGGCCGTCGCGGCGGCGTCGCAGGCTTTCCCGGCATGGCGCGACGCCACGGCCGCCGAGCGCGGCGAGAAGGTGCGCCGCTGGGGCGAACTGATGCTCGAACACCGCGACGACCTCGCACGGATCATGACCGCGGAGCAGGGCAAGCCGTACGCGGAAGCGCAGGGCGAAGTGGCCTATGCGGCGAGCTTCCTGACGTGGTTCGCCGAAGAAGCGCGGCGCGCCTACGGCGACGTGATTCCGGCGCCGAAGAAGGGCTCGCGCATCGTCGTGATGAAGGAGCCGGTGGGGGTGGTCGGCGCCATCACGCCATGGAATTTCCCGCTGGCGATGGTCACGCGCAAGGCGGGCCCCGCGCTGGCGGCGGGCTGCACGATGGTGCTCAAGCCTTCGGAGGAAACTCCGCTTTCCGCGTTCGCGCTTGCGGTGCTGGCCGAGCGCGCCGGCATCCCGCGCGGCGTGTTCAACGTGGTGTCGGGCGACGCGCCCGCCATCGGCGATACGCTGATGGCGTCCAAGGCCGTGCGCAAGATCTCGTTTACGGGCTCGACGCGCGTGGGCAAGCTGCTCATGCGCGCGGCGGCGGACAGCGTCAAGAAGGTCTCGCTGGAGTTGGGCGGCAACGCGCCGTTCATCGTGTTCGACGATGCCGATCTCGACGCGGCGGTGGTTGGGGCGATGGCCTCGAAGTTCCGCAACACAGGGCAGACTTGTGTGTGCGTGAACCGCTTCTTCGTTCAGGCCGGCGTGCACGACGCGTTCGTTGCGAAGCTTGTGAAGGCAGTCGAGGCCTTGCACGTGGCGAACGGCATGGAGCCGGGCGCGACGCAGGGGCCGCTCATCAATCGCGCCGCGCTGCACAAGGTGGAAGCGCACGTGAGCGATGCGAAGGACAAGGGCGGCACGGTGGTGTGCGGCGGTCGTCCGCACACGCTCGGCGGCACGTTCTACGAGCCTACCGTGATTACCGGCGCGCACGGCGGGATGATGCTCGCGCACGAGGAAACTTTCGGGCCGGTGGCAGCCGTGTTCCGCTTCGAGACCGAGGAGGAGGCGGTTCAAGCGGCGAACGATACCGACTTCGGCCTCTCGGCGTACTTCTACGCGCGCGACATCGGCCGGGTCTGGCGCGTGGCGGCTGCGCTCGAAAGCGGCATGGTGGGCATCAACGAAGGCATTATTTCAACCGAGGTCGCGCCGTTCGGCGGTGTGAAGGAATCGGGGCTCGGCCGCGAGGGCTCGAAGTACGGGCTCGATGAGTACCTCGAAACGAAGTACATGATGATGGGGGGATTGGGCTGAACACCCACGGCCGGCTATAACGCGGCGCGCCGCCGCCGCGCAGCCGGCCGAGGGCGGCGGTAACGCGGCTCGCGATGGCCCTTACGGCTGGCCGAAGAAAAATTCGCGTCGATTTGTTGATTCTCGTCAAATTGTAAAAATTGTTAAAGCCGCTCCTGCGGGCATACTTGCGTTCGTTCTCGATAGTCCGTGTCTGGACGTATCGGCCGGACCGGGAACCCCAGGGGTAGGCGAGCTTCCGCTCAAGGGGGAGCCCATGAAACGACGAGACCAATCACGACGATGCGCATCAACGTCCCGATTACAGATCACGAATATGTGTTGTCACAGGACGAGGTCATCATCACCCGTACGGATAGCACCGGCGTAATCGAGTACGCCAATGAGGCTTTCCTTTGCGCGAGCGGATTCTCGCGCGACGAGGTGATCGGCGCGCCACAGAATATCGTTCGGCATCCTGACATGCCGGCGGAAGCCTTCGAAGATCTGTGGCGCACGATCCGGAGCGGCCGTCCGTGGTCGGGCGTCGTCAAGAACCGGCGCAAGGACGGCGGATTCTACTGGGTGCTCGCCAACGTCACGCCGGCCATGCGCGACGGCGAGGCAACGGGTTACGTTTCCGTGCGCACGCGCCCGGCCGAGGCCGAAATCGCGGCGGCCGAACGCCTGTATGCAGACCTGCGGCGCGAGCAGGGCGGGAAGTGGCGCCTCGCAGGCGGGCGGGCCGTCCGCAAAGGCCTGGCCGGTCTTCCCCAGCGGCTGCTCGGCCTTTCGGCCGTTGGCCGCCTGGACTTCATCATGGCGGCGCAGGCACTGATGATCCTGCTCGTTCCGGCGTGCATGACGAGCGGGCTTTTTACCCGCATGGCGGGGCTGCGGCTCGGATGGTCGATCGCGGTCGCGGCGGCACTGTCTTGCGCCCTGATGGCCGTGTGGCTGACCCGCAACGTGTTCGCACCGCTTGCCCGGATGAGCGCCAGCGCGTTCGTGGTGCTCTCGGGCGAACTGCAGCATCGCTTTCACGAGTCGGGCGATTCTCATACGCGCCTGCTCGGGCGCTTGCTCAACCAGATGAACGGAAAGACGATTGGCGTATTGATGGACGCACGCGGCTCGATCGACAAGGTGCGAGGCGCTTCCGCGGGGTTGGCCGAAGGTAATGCCAATCTCTCCATGCGCACGGAGCAGCAGGCGAGCGCGATCGAGCAGACCACCGCGACATTGGGGCAGATTACCGAAACGGCACGGCACAATGCCGAATCGGCCAGGCTGGCGCGCACCGAAGGAAGCCGGACGGCGGAAGCCGCTTCGGCCGCCGCCGAGGCGGCGCGCCGGTCGGCACAGCTAACGGATGCGTTGGCCGGTCACTCGCGACGCATTTCGGAAATTACGACCACGATCGACAGCATTGCGTTTCAAACGAACCTGCTCGCCCTGAATGCGTCGGTGGAAGCCGCGAGAGCGGGGCAGAACGGCCGCGGATTCGCCGTCGTGGCCGGCGAGGTGCGCACGCTGGCCAAGCGTTCCGAGGCTGCGGCCAGGGAGATCAAGGCGCTGATCGACACTTCGCTCGACATGATGAGGGCGAGTGCCCAGGCTGCGGCGGGCGCCGGCGCCGACATGAGCAAGGTCGAACAGTCCGTCGCCGAACTCACGCGGGCCATTTCGGACATTGCCGAAGCGAGCAGCGGACAAAGCGTCGAGATCGCCGAGTCGCAGATTGCCGTGGAGCAGCTTGCGCAGATCACCCAGATGAATGCAACGCTCGTTGAGGAGTCCGCAGCAGCGTCCACGGCGCTGAACCAGCAGGCTCAGACACTGGAAGACGCCGTCACCGTGTTGATGGGTTGAGGGCAGGGTTGACGGCTTCGGGCGACGGCCGGCCGTCCCTCAAGCCGATGGCGCGAGCGCTTGCGCGCACTGCCGCAGCATCAGCCCGGTCAATGACTCCACGGGCTGCGGCTTTGCCAGCAGATAGCCCTGCGCGCCGTGACATCCGGCCTCGCGCAGGAAGGCCACCTGCTCGGGTGTTTCGACACCCTCCATAATCACGTCGAGACCGAGTGCCCGTCCCATCGCAACGGCCGCACGGATGATCGCCCGGTCCGAGTTGTGCGTCTCGTCGCCGGCCAGAAACGAGCGGTCGATCTTCAGCGTATCGACGGGCAGATCCTTCAGGTAGGCGAGCGACGAGTAGCCTGTGCCGAAGTCGTCGATGGCGAGGCTCACTCGCCGCGCCACCAGTTCGCGCAGCAGCGAGACGATGTCTTCGCGCGTATTCATCGCCATGCTTTCGAGCAATTCGAGCTGAAGCCGTTCGGCCGGCAGCGCGGTCTCGCTGAGAATCTCGCTCAGGTCGGCCAGGAACCCGTCGGTGAAACATTGCCGCGCGGAGAGATTGACCGCGACGCGGCCGAACTCGATGCCGGCGTCGAGCCATGCGCGCGCCTGACGGCAGGCTTCGCGCAATACCCAGCGCCCCAGCGGAACGATCAACGCGGATTGCTCGGCAATGGCGATGAACTCGCCCGGCGGCACGAGTCCGCGGCGCGGATGCTGCCAGCGCAGCAAGGCCTCCACGCCGACGACGCGGCCGGTGGAGAGATCGTACTGCGGCTGGTAGAACAGACGGAATTCGTGTTGTTCGAGTGCGCGATGCAATTCGCCCAGCGTTTCGAGCTGGGCCATCGCCGACGATGTCATCCGGCTCTCGAAGAACTGGAAGACGTTGCGTCCGCGGTTTTTTGCGCTGTACATCGCCTGGTCGGCGCGCATCATCAAGGGCTCGGCCTGCGTGCCGTCGTCGGGGAAGATACTGATGCCGATGCTGGGCGTCGTGAAGATCTCGCGCCCGCCGACCGGGATGGCCTCGCCCACCGAATCGAGCAGCGTGCGCGCGAGGCGGCCTACGTCGCGGATATCGCTGATGTCTTCGAGCACGAAGGCAAATTCGTCCCCGCCGAGCCTCGCGACGGTATCGCTCTCGCGCAGGCGCCGGCGCAGCCGTTCCGCGACAATCTTGAGCACCTCGTCGCCGGCGCTGTGGCCAAGCGTGTCGTTGACGAGCTTGAAGCGGTCCAGGTCGAGATACATCACGGCGAACTGGCGGCCGCCGCGCTGGGCATGGAGGATCGCGCGTTCGAGCCGCTCCTCGAACAGCACGCGATTCGCGAGCCCCGTCAGCACGTCGTGCGTGGCGAGGTAGCGCAGGCGCTCTTCGGTCTGACGCCGCTGCGTGATGTCGGAGAAAATGCCTGCGTAGTGCGATATGTTGCCGTCGTTGTCGCGTATGCCCGTGATGGTGAGGTATTCGAGGTAAAGCTCGCCGTTCTTGCGGCGATTCCAGATCTCGCCCTGCCAATGCCCGTTGGTCTTCAGGGAGTCCCACAACTCCCCATAGAACGCGGCGTCCTGGTGCCCCGAGTTCAGGAGGCTCGGATTGCGCCCGACAACTTCCTCCTCCGTGTAGCCCGTGAGACGCGTGAACGCCTGGTTCACGCGCTCTATTTTCGCGTTCCGGTCGGTCACCATGATGCCTTCGAGCGCCGACTCGAACACGCGGTCAGCCATGCGCAGACTGAACCTCGCGCGGCCGAGCGCTTCGTCGCGCTCGCGCAGTGCACTGTGCAGTTCGTTCACGTACTCGTCCTCGATGTTCTGGAGGATGTCCGCGAAGCTCAGGAGTCCGGCGAGGCGGCCGGCGTTGTCGCATACGCCCACGTGACGGATGTGCTGCTGCAGCATGAAGTGCTGCGCGGCATACAGGCTCTGGGTGGCCGAAAGCGTTTGCAGGGGATGGCTGGCGTGATCGCCGACCTCGCCGTTCAGGGCGTCGCTCGCGATGAGGCGCACCACGTCGCGCTCGGTCAGGATGCCGTGCTCGCCGCCGGCATACGCGACGACGATGGCGTCGAGCTTCCTCGCCCGCATCTGCGCGATCGCCTCGTGCAGGGGCCGGCCGGCGGGCACGCTGACGAGCGGCTGCACGTGGATGGCCTCGATGGGCTTGAGGTGCAGAAAGAATTCGGCACCCTGGTTCACGACGACGTCGGTCTGCGTGAGCACGCCGATGCAAACACCGTCGCGCACGACCCCGAAGTGGCGGATTCCCGAATGCTTGAAGCGGACTGCCGCTTCGCCCAGCGATGTATGGGCGTCGAGCGTGAGCAGCGGGGCGCTCATCACGGTGCTGATCGGCCGGTCGAGTTCGTCCGCATGCTCGCTGACGGCGAGCGCGTCCTGCTCGGTCCAGATTCCAACGGGCTCGCCGTCTTCCATCACGACGATCGAACTGCAACGCTCGGCGAAGATGCGCCTTGCGACTTCGCGGACCGGCGTGGAGGGAGCGCACGTCAGCATGGGGCGCGTGATCAGGCGGGAAATCGGAATGGCGTAACTGCTCGTATGAAGCATGCTCGAACCCAAGGCGGTGGACTTTCGAGGTCGGGCGTGCGGCCGGTGCGCGAGCGGCACGGGGCAGTACGCCTTAACTCACACCGGGTTGACGGCCGGGGAGGGTTCGAGCTTGAGAGGCAAAACGTCGCAGGATGCGACGAGCAGGGTATTTATCCCCGCACGGCATGCTGTTCGACGAGCCATCCGCTGAAATTGCGCACGCGCAGCGTGTCCTGCACTTCGGGCCGCACATCGAGCCAGTACCCCGAGGGCCCCGTCACTTCAACGGGGCTCAACTGCACGAGCGTGCCGTTCGCGAGTTCCGGCTCGATCATGTGCCGGTCCGCCACCGCAATGCCCAGACCCGCCACCACCGCGTGGATCACCTGGTCCAGCGTGCTGAATTCGAGTTCGCCGGCGCTTGCCATGGGCACGTCGAGCCCCGCCGCTTCGAGCCACGCTTCCCACACCAGCAGGCGCCGGTCGATGTCGAGGATATAGAGCCACGGATGCGCGGTGAGCAGCGCGCGTAGCGCGGCTTCGTCGGCGGGCGGCCCGTCGAACTCGCGTGCCGAGCCCACCAGCACGTGGCGCTCGCGCATCAGCAGTGTGCTCTGGCCCCCCGGCAGCGGCTCCATGCCGAAGCGAATCTGGCAATCCTCGTTGCGCTCGGTGCCGTGCAGCGGGCCGTATTCGTTCGTCACGGAAATGCGCAGGTCGGGATGACGTCCCTGAAAGTCGCGCAGGCGCGGCGTGAGCCAGCGCGTGGCGAGCGTGGGTGCGGCGTTGACGCTCAGGAGGCTGTTGGACGGGTCGGAGCGGATCGTGTCGAGGGTGTGGGCGATGCTGTCGAACGCGGCCTGCAGCGTGGGCAGCAGGCGCTTGCCCGCCGCGGTGATCTCGAGGCGGTGATGATGGCGCATGAAGAGCGGCGTGCCCAGATAGTCTTCCAGCAGCCGGATCTGCCGGCTGATCGCGCCTTGCGTGACGTGCAGGTTCTGGGCGGCCTTCGTGAAGCTGAGAGTCCGGCTCGCCTCCTCGAATGAACGCAGTGCGGAGAGCGAGGGAAGGCGGCGCATGATGACGACCTCGTGATGCGAAGAAAAAAGCGCCGGCGCAGAAGGGGCCAATTGCGCGCCGGCGCGTCAGACTTTAGAACGAGTGCGTGATACCCACGCGCGTGACGATCTGATTCTGCGTGCTCGACGGATTGAAGGCCGTGATCTGCGCGTTCTCGGCCGAACCCGCCGCGTGCTGGTACGAGCCCATCAGGTAGACCGACGTGCGCTTCGAGAACGAGTACTGCGTGATCAGGTTGACCTGGTGGTACTTCGGCGAACCGTCGGTGGCGTGATCGAGGCCGTCCGTGAAGGTATAGCCCCCGGCGATGAGCCACGACGGCGTAATGAAGTAGGATCCCGAAACTTCGTAGTTCTGGAAATGCAGGTCGTGGCTGCCGTCGGCCGAGGCGAAATCCACGTTCGTGTAGTCGAACATCACCTTCAGGCTGCCGAGCACGTATGACGCGCCGGCCGAGAGAATGCCTTGGTAGCGTGCGTTCGCGAGTGCATTGCCGTAGATGGCGTTGACATAGCTGCCGCCGCTGCCGTAGCCGGTCACCGACACGATCGGGTCGTTTACGCGCAGGTAGCCCACGCCCGCGCTGAACTGGCCGAGCGTGTACGCGGCGGCCGCGCTGTACGAGGCGTTGTTCGAGAACTGGCCTGCCTGCCCGCCGAGCGAGTAGTGGCCTTCGAACTGCAGACCGGCGATCTTCGGGCTCACGTACTTGATTGCGTTGTTGACCGGGAAACCGTTGTCGAGGTTGTCCATGTCGTTCGGGTGTGCGAAGTACCAGCCGCCATAGTTGCCGTTCAGCGTGAACGGCTCGATCAGGTCGACGGTCGCGTCCCACTGCTTGCCCAGCGTGATCTGGCCGTACTGATCGGACTTCAGGCCGACGTAGGCGTTACGCGAGAAGAGCAGGCCGCTGCCCATGGCCCCGGTGGCGACGTCGATGCCGCTTTCGAGGTCGAAGACCGCCGAGAGGCCGCCGCCCAGCTCTTCCGAACCGCGCAGGCCCCAGCGGCTGCCCGCGGGCACGCCGCTTTGCATCTGCACGAGGTGGCCGCCGCTGCCCGGCACGAGCTGGCCGTTCGAGCCGCCGACAACGTTGTTCGAGTAGTCGACGCCGAGGTCGAGGACGCCGTACAGCGTCACGCTGCTCTGCGCATGGGCGCCGGCCATGGCGAGGGCGAACGGCATGGCCGCGAGAATCTTCTTTTTCACAGTAGTCTCCAAATGGAACCGCCTTCGGGCGGCTCCGTTTTATTGCTTGTCGATAAGGTGTTGAGGAGGGAATCCGGTTGCGCGGGCGATCAGGCGCCGAGCGATTTCTGGACCTTCGCGGCGACGTCGGCCGGAACCCACGACTTCCACATTTCGGGGTGTTCCTTGAGGAACTTCGTCGCTTCGGTCTGCGCATCGACCTTATGCTCGGTCATGTCGAGAATGGTCGTGTTCAGGAAATCGATCGGAAAGCTGACCTTCGAGAAGAAGGCCATCACGTCCGGTTCGGCCTGGTAGAACGGCGTCGAAACGCCGATCTTCAGATGCGAGACCAGATACGAGGACGCGCACTGCTGCGGACTGTTTTCCGCGCGCAGCGTCTTCCAGCAGGCTTCGTTGAACGGCGGCATCTTGAGTTGTACGAACTTGTACCTGGCCATCAGCGCAGCCGGCTCCCAGTAGTAGGTGAGAATCGGCTTGCCGCGTTCGTAGGCCGACGAGATCGCCGCGTCGAGCGCCGCGCCCGTGCCGGGGCGGAAGTTCGTGTAGCTGTCGTCGAGCTTGAGCAGCTTCAGAAGACGTGTGTTCACGCGTTCGCAGTCCCAGCCCGAGGGGCAGTTCAGGAAGCGGCCGTGATCCGGTTCCTCGTCGTCGACGAAGAGCGTCTTGTACTTCGGCAGATCGCTCACCGACTGCAGGTCCGGCGCGCTGGCCTTGATGCCGCGCTTCGGATCGCCGTGGATCACGTAGTCGGGCACGTACCAGCCTTCCTTCGTGCCGCCCGGCAGCGTGTCTCCAACGAGCTTGACGGTGCCGGCCTTCTCCGCGCCCGCGATGATTTCCGAGCGGCCGGTCCACTGTTCGGCCCACACCTGCAGATCATTGCGCGAGAGCGCCGTTTCCGTGGCCGCGGTGCTGCCCGGCACGTCGTCGGTCTGGCAGCCATAGCCGTTCTTCAGCACGTAGCGCAGCACTTCGCTCGTGAAGCTGCCGCTTTCCCAGGTAATGCCCGCGAAATGGACGGGCTTGCCGCTGCTGCACCAGGTGCCGGCCGCGTGCGCGGGCAAGGCGGCTACCGCGAGCGGCGCGGCGAGGCACGCCGCGCGAATCAGATGGGTCAGGGTTTTCATTGCATGTCTCCGTTTTATTGAATTCATCGGTCACGCGCTATCGCTACTGCGAGGAAAAGGCAGGTCCGCCGCGCCCGGCGGCGGCCCGGAAAAGGTTTCAGTCGTAGCGGCTATCGGTTGCCAGCGTCGAGGCGAGCACGGCCTCGTTCAGCTCGATGCCGAGGCCCGGCGCGTCGCCAAGGTCGATCCACCCGCCGCCGTCGATTTCGATGGGACGCGTGAGCGGAAAGTCGCGGCGTTCGGGTGTCCACTCGGGCGGGTCGTACGGGAATTCGACGAAGGGGGCGCCCTGCGTGCCCATCGCGCCGGCAACCACGTGCAGATTCGCCGCGAGCCCGATGCCGTTGCCCCACGTGTGCGGCGTGAAGAGGCGGCCGCGCGCTTCGATCTGGGCGGCGAGGCGGCGTGCGCCTTCCATGCCGAGCGAGCAGACCACGTCGGGCTGATAGACGTCGAGGCAGTCGCGCTCCAGCAGCGCCTGGAACTCGTGCGCGTCGCGCGTCATCTCGCCGCCCGCGATACGAATGCCGAGCCCGCCGCTTTCCTTGCGCAGGCGTTCGTGGCCCGCGTAGTCGCCGCGGTGGAGCGGCTCTTCCACCCAGTACACGCGATAGCGTTCGAGCTGGCGGATCACCGCGAGCGCGTCGTCGGCGCTCCAGGGTGCCTGGGTGTCCCAGGGCATGCGCCAGCCCTGGTTGCAGTCCACCATCAGTTCGATGTGCTCGCCCGCGGCTTCGCGCACGGTGGCCAGCGCGGCGAGATCGTCGGCAAGGCTCGGACGGCCGAAGCGCACCTTCAGCGCGGGAAAGCCACGCGACACGCAGTGCCTGGCCCAGTGCGCCATGCCGTCGAGCGAGCGGTGCACGCCCGACGATGCGTACGCGCGCACGCGCCGCGAGCGGCCGCCCGCCATCTTCCAGCAGGGCTCGCCGCGGATCTTGCCGGCGAGGTCCCAGAGCGCGACGTCGAGCGGCCAGAGGCGCCCGGCATGGAAGCTGACGTTCTCGATCACGGCCGAGTGCCGCGCGAGATCGAGGGGATCGGCGCCGATGAAGAGGTGGCGGTAGTCGTCGAAGCCGTACATGGCGTCGCCGGAACCGCAGCCGACGCGGCCTTCGCTGTCTTCGACGCGTACGACGGTGGCGGGAAATGCGTGACGGGGGCGGCTGTCCCACGAGGCCGGGAACGGCGGCACGAGCGGCAGGCGATGATGGCTGACGGTGATGCGAGCGATGCGGTTTGTCATGGTGGTTATGCCGCTGGCCGGTGGCGCGGGCGCGCCGGGCTGCGTGTTGTCTCCAGTGCCCGTGTAAGCGTTACGGCATGCTAGGGGGTCGATTGGCGGGGTTCAATGAAGTCAATTGAAGTAAATGACAGCCTTCATTTCTGCGGATTGGGCGCGATAATTGATGGCATTGGCGCGCGCACGGCGCAGCCTCAGGAGACTCCGGGAAAACACCATGAACGGCTGGTTACCCACTACGTTGCCTCGTAGCAACGAGCCGAAATACCGGGCAATTGCGCAGGCCTACGAGCAGGCCATCCGCGGCGGCCAGATGCTGCCGGGCGAAAAATTGCCCGCGCACCGTCTGCTCGCGAAGAAATTGAGGGTCACGACAGGGACCGTGAGCCGCGCCTACGCGGAACTCGAACGCTGCGGCATGGTGGTGGCGCGCGTGGGCGACGGCACCTATGTGGCCGAGCCGGATGCCGACGGGCAGGGCTTGGGGCGCCTTACGGCCGCTCCGGCGCAAACCGCGATGGCTCTGACCGCGAACGGTGGCGGCACCGGTGCGGCGGCTGCGGTGGGTGTGGCAGCCGCGAGCCGTCCCATCGATCTCGGACAAAACGTGCCGATTCCCACCGACGAGGCCTCTCTCCTCTCCGCCACGCTGCGCGAACTCGCCGCGGACGAACGGCTCTCCGGCGAACTGCTGCTCTATCAACCCGAGGGCGGCCGGCGCTCGCATCGCGAGGCGGGCGCGCGCTGGCTCGCGCGCATGGGCGCGCCGGGGCCTGCCGAGCGCGTGCTCGTGACGCAGGGGGCGCAGCACGGTCTCGCCTGCGTGTTGCGCGCCGTGCTGCGCCCGGGCGACACGATCTTTGCGGAGGCGCTTAGCTACCCCGGCATCGTCGCGCTTGCGCGCCAGTTGCGCCTGAATCTGGTGGGCATCGAGATCGACGACGAAGGGATCGTGCCCGCGGCACTCGAACGCGCGTGCCAACTGCTCGCCCCGCGCGCGCTCTTCTGCGTGCCAACGTTGCACAACCCCACCACGGCGACGCTTTCCGAGGCGCGCCGCCTCGCCATTGCCGACGTCGCGTTGCGCCATAACCTCGTGGTGATCGAGGATCTCGTGCCGGCCGCGCTGCTCGATGCGCCGCCGACGCCCATCGCGGCGCGCTTGCCGGAGCAGGGCATCGTGATCGGCAGCCTCTCGAAGGCCGTAGCGCCCGGGTTGCGGATCGGCTATGTCCAGGCGCCGCAGGACTGGGTGGGCAAGATACTCGCCGTGATCCGCAGCGACTGCTGGATGACGGCGCCGCTTTGCGCGGAGATCGCGGCGCGCTGGATCGAGGGCGGCGAGATCGACCGGCTGATCGCGCAGCAGCGCACGTTCATCGACGCTCGCCAGGCCGTCGCCGCCGAGGTGCTGGACGGCACGCCTTACCGCCGCGATCCGGCCAGCCCGCATCTGTGGCTGCCGCTCGCCGAACCGTGGCGAGCGGCGGAATTCGCCACGGCCTTGCGGCACGTGGGCGTGCTCGTGAAGACGGCGGACAGCTTCGTGATCGGGCGCGGGTCGGCGCCGCATGCCGTGCGGCTCAGCCTGAGCGGCGCGCGCAGCGACGACGCCTTGCGCGAAGGGCTCACGCATCTGGCGCGGACGCTGCGCAACGGGCCGGAGGGGCTTTATTCGGCGTGAGGGTGGGCTGTGCAGGCTAGTGAGCCGGCCTTCTTTTTGCCGGAGCCGCTAGCTTGCGGGAACGGCGAACGAATCAATGAGCGGCCGCGGCGACCTCAGGAAAGAACACGGCTGGGCTGACCCGGAATCGTTGCGCCAGCAATCCAATCTGACGAGCGTTCAGGTCCCGCTTGCCGTTCAGAATTTCCGAAATGACGCCTTGGCTCCCGATCTCGGGCAGATCGTTTTGCTTCAGCGCATGCTGATTCATGAGCTCTTTGAGAACCGCCTGGGGTGTCGACCCCGGTACGTCGTGATGGATAGCTTCGTAGTCGCCAATCAGGGCGCCGAGGATATCCACCAGCGGTGCAAGCTCGCTGCGTTCGTCGCTGCCGCCGGCATCGAGCAGCCCGTTGAGTACGCGCACCGCTTCTGCATGGTCGGCTTCATTCGCGAGCGGATGCAGTGGAACGCGGTTCATCAGCGCAGTCAGGTGTCCGATCATTTCGCGAATTTCGCCTGGCTCAAACGTCAGGGTTTCCATTTGTCGTACTCCTTATGTGTCAGGACATGCCTCACGAACAGCATCTGCCGATTGAAATGGATGGCTGCAATCAGCCGGTACTTATTTCCGCCGATGTTGAACACGTAATAGTCGCTTACCTTGTCGACGGAATTGAACGCCTGTTTGAGAGCGGCGAAATCGCTAAATGAAGTCTCGACAATGATATGGCTCCACGCCCAGAGCGGATCGTGCGCCTCAGGGTGCTCGGCACAGAAATCACGGAGAGGGGTGTCGGGAATCACTCGCATCGGGGCAGTATATCTCAGATTGAGATAGCGTCAACCTGGCCGGATGGGTGCGGCTTTGCCGGCGAACGTGTGCCACACAAAAACGGTGATTTGCCTTCCTTTAAGCGCCGCTTAAGAGTCGTTGGCCAAAGTAGACCCCGACTCTGCAGGAGTCACGTCCTTTCGAAGCGAGATGGATCAAAGGAGGTAAGCACATGCGATTCCGCACGGTTTTCACCGCTGGCGCCATTGCGCTGGCCCCCGCACTGGCGCTGGCCGACCAGCCCGTCATGGTGCGCGTGAACGGTCAGGTCATTCCCGTTCAGCAGAGTACGCATATCGTCCAGACGTCGGCGGGTCCTGCGCGCGTGAGCACGTGGAGCTGGCATAGTCCGGACGGCCATGCCAACGTCCAGATGATGAGCAGCACGGGCGGCGCGCCGCCCGAGTGGGCGCTGAACCAGATGCAGGCGATGCAGTCGCAGATGCAACTGATGCAGACGCAGATGCGCATGGCCCAGGCGCAGATCATGCAGCTTCAGCAAGCGGCGCTCACGGGCGGGACCGTCATTCCGGCGCCGCTCTCGGTGATGTTCACGACACCCGCGTGGACAGTAAGCGGCGGACCGATCTCCGTGGCCGAGCCCGCGGGCGGCGCCGTTCGCACGCCGGTCCCGTCCGCGCCTTCTGCTGCGCCTGCGCAAGGCGCGCCGTCCGCCGGCGTGAAGCTCTGACGCGGCGATGGCTGCCGGGCGCAATGGGCGCCCCGGCAGCGCCGCTCCATTTGCTGCCGCCATCGCGCGGCACGGATTCGTTGGTTTCTCCTGGTGTTCCTGGTTTTCCCGCGGGCCGGTCTTTTCGTTAGACTGCCAGCCTGAGCGCAAGCATAACCAGCAACCAGGAGACATATGGCATTCCCCAACAAATACCGGGTGTTGTTGATGATCTGGCTTCTCCAGTTCGTCAACTACCTCGACCGCATCAATCTCGCGGTCGCCGCGCCGACGATGATGAAGGAATTGTCGATCGGCCCCGATCTTTTCGGTTTCGTCCTCGCGGCCTTCACCTTCGGCTATGCGATTGCCCAGATTCCGGGCGGCGCGTTGGCCGACCGTTTCGGCGCGAAGCGGATGCTGATCGTGAGCCCGATTCTCTGGAGCCTTTTCACGGGCGCGACCGGCTTCGTTTCGACCGTGCTCGCGCTGATCGTCGTGCGCGTCCTGTTCGGCTTCGCCGAAGGCCTGTCCAATGGCGCGAGCTTTAAGTCGGTTGGCGACTACTTCCCGCCGCAGGAGCGATCGACGGCTAACGGCCTTTATCTTTCCGCGCTGGCATTGGGGCCGGCCTTCGTTGCGCCGATCGCGGTGTGGTTTCTGATTCATACGGGCTGGCAGGGCATGTTCCGCTGGCTTACGCTGCCCGGCCTTGCCATGGCCGTGCTGGCGGTGTTCCTCATGCCCGCAACCCGGGTGTCGCGCGAGGCGGCTGCGGCCGGCCCGAGCGAGCCGGCTTCGCACACGGGCGGGTCGTTCGGCGCGGTCATGCGGATGCCGCGGTCGTGGCTCATCTTTACCGCCTACCTCGCGTTCAACGTCGCGTTCTGGGGCTATCTGGGCTGGATGCCGAGCTATCTTTCGATGGCGCGCCACATCGATCTCAAGACGCTCGGTTTCGCGGCTTCCGTGCCGTATTTCGCGGGCACCGTCGGCATGTTCGTGTTCGGTTGGCTCGGCAGCACCGTCCTGTATCGCGCACGCTGCCTGCTGATCGCATTCATCTACCTCTGCACGGCGGCGTGCCTGTACGTGACGTACAACGTGGATAGCGCCGCGCACAGCATCATCGGCCTTTCGGCCGCCGGGTTCTTCCTCTATGGCGGATTCGGGCCGCTCTGGTCGGTGGTGCTGGACCTCACGCCGGACACGAGTCGCGGCGCCTTCTCGGGTTTCGTGAATTGCGGCGGCCAGATCGGCGGCTTTTTTGCGCCTATCGTGGTCGGCTGGATTGTCGGCAGGACGGCTTCGTTTACCGGGGGCTTCATCTTCATGAACGTCGCGCTTGCCATTGCCGCCGTTTGCTTCCTGCTGCTGCACACTGTCGTGCGTTCGCGGCAGTCGGCGGCGCTCGCGTCGGGCAAGGCCGCATGAGCGCGAGCGGCGGTGCATTCGCGGAAAGCGAAGTGCTCGCCGGCGGCGTGCTCACACGCTACGCGACGGCGGGTGCCGCGGGGCCTGCGGTGCTCCTCGTTCACGGGCGCGGCATCGGCGCGTCGGGGGCGACGGAGTGGCATCGTCTGTTGCCGCGGCTGGGCCGGGCCGGCTTTCGCGCGTACGCGCCCGATCACCTTTCGATGGGTTGGACCGATCTGCGCCCGCACGCGTGGCCGGTCAATGGCTACGAGAGCCTGATCGGCCACATGCTGGCCTTTCTCGACGCCATGCAGATCGAACGGGCCTTCGTGATCGGCAACTCGATGGGGGCCTATGTGGCGGCGCGCCTCGCGCTCGATGAGCCGCGCAGGGTGGCGGCGCTCACGATGATCGGCAGCAACACGCTGGCTGCCGCCCTCGACCTGATTCCCGCACCGGCGCCGGCCATGCCTCGGGAAGAAGACTGGCAGCGCGAAGGGATTCGGCGACAACTCCTGACGCAGTTCGCCGAACCGTCCGCATTGCCGGAGGCCATGCTCGATCGGCGTGTTGCGGCGGCTCAGCGGCCCGGGGCGCGCGAGGCCACCGAAGCGTTGATCGACGCACTGCGGGCGCGGGCAGGCGACGAGACGGTGCGGGCGGATTTTCTGATCGGTGACGGGCTGCTAAAACTCAGGATGCCTATGCAGATCCTTTGGGGCGAGCAAGATCACATCGCGCCGGTTGCGCTCGCGCACCAGATTGCCGCGTTGCTGCCCGCCATCCCTTGTGGCGTGATCCCGGCTGCGGGTCACCTGTGCCATATCGAAGCTGCCGATGCAGTGGCGAATTCGATCGTGCGATTTCTACGGCAGGTAGTATCCCAGTAGATCAGGATGACTGATCTTTTCTTCTGGCTATGAAATGGTCATGCTCGCCGCCATCCCCTGGTGCGTCCCTCAGGCGCCTGGGGCAATCTGAAATCTGCCTGCTTCGCGACGATCCGCAGTCCGCTCCGTGCACGCGAAAGGACGTCGCCATCGTATTCCGAGGTGTACACCGCATAAGCGGAGTGTGCGAACGCCGGTGCGTCGCGGACCAGGAACACCTCGCCTTTTTCCAGGAACGGCGCCACGGTGCCGGCACGAAAATATCCGGCTCCGCCCACCTCCAATAGATAGATCAGCGCCAACGGCCCGAGCGAGATCGTGACCGGCGGATTCGGAAAATCCGGAAAGGCCGCGCTATGGTTCGCCGCGAAATTGGGCCCCCAGTCGACGTACACATAATCTTCAGGGTCGAAGCGGCCGTTCGCCATGCTGGTCACCATGACGAGCTTTTCTTCGAGCAGCAGTTCGCACACGAGCCCGGGGCGCCGCGGCGGGTTGTAGAGCAACGCGAGATCGAGCGACCCGTCTTCGATGCGATCGAGCAGGCGATTGGGGGCGTCGACATCGGCGCGCAACGCCACTTCGGGGCAGACGTGATGCATCCACACGAGCCAGTCGGCCAGCAGCGGATGCCAGATGCTGAGTTCCCCGCCCACGCTGACCCCATCTTCCCGTCCCGGCGGCAGTCCTACGTGCTGTCTTGCGCGCTCCCAGCCCTGGACGAGGCTCGTCGCGTGGCGCACGAAGCGCTCACCGGCTGGCGTGAGCCGTGCCCCGGCCTTGTTGCGAACGAAGAGCGGACGTCCCAACTGCTGTTCGAGCGAGCGAATGCGGGCGCCCACCGCGGTCTGGGTCAGATGAAGGCGCTCGGCGGCGGCGACGAAACTGCCGCTGCCGGCAATTTCGAGGAAGGTACGGGCAAGGTCGATGTCCATCGATTCAGTGCAATATTTTTGCGGTCATTGGAAATAATAATTCATTTGTCAATTTTTAAATCGATATCCAGCATAGAGGCTGTCGCGATCTCCTGACACGCCGCCGGGTGGCCGCTTGTGCGCCACCGCGGTCTTTACAGATCGCTTTCCCTCTCCGCTGCTGGAGCCGTGCCATGTTCAGTCCATTGCGCAACGTTCAGACGCTCGCGCAGACGCCGTTGTGCGAAATGCTCGGCTGCCGATATCCGATCCTGCTGGCGGGAATGGGGGGCGTGTCGCGCCATGAACTCGTGGCGGCAGTGGCCGATGCCGGCGGATTCGGTTTTCTGGGCATGGTGCGGGAACCGCTCGACCTGATTCGCGACGAGGTGACCCGGGTGCGGCAAAGCACGGACGGGCCGTTCGGCGTCAATCTGATTCCCGCGGCGACCGACGCCGAACTGCTGCGCCAGCAGATCGACTTGTGCATCGAGTTGCGCGTGCCGGTGGTCGGCCTGTTCTGGGACGTCGCGCCCGACGCGATCGCCACGTTGCGCGCAGCCGGCATCCTGGTGGTCTATCAGGTCGGTTCGGCGAGCGACGCGCAACGGGCGCAGCAAGCCGGCGCCGACGCGCTGATCGTGCAGGGCGTGGAAGGCGGCGGCCACGTGCGCGGCCGGCAGCCGCGCGCGGAACTGCTGACTGAGGTGCTGGCCGTGACGGACGTGCCGGTGGCCGCCGCCGGCGGCATTGGCGACGGCCGGGATGTGGCGCGGGTGCTCGAGCAGGGCGCTCAGGCCGCGGTGCTGGGCACGGTGATGATCGCCACGCACGAATCCTTTGCCCACGAATATCACAAGCGGCGTCTGGTCGAAGCGCAGGCGTCCGAGACCGTGCTGACCGAAGCGTTTCATATCAACTGGCCTCCCCACGCCGCGGTCCGCGTGCTCGGCAACAGCGTGACGCGCGGCGAGCACGGCGATCCGTTCGTCTATGGTCGAACCGTGATCGGCGACGAAGAGGGACGCCCGATCTATCTGTTCAGCACCGATTCGCCGCTGCGCTCGATGACGGGCGACTACGAGGCGATGGCGCTCTATGCGGGCCTCGGTGTCGGGCGCATCACGACGGTGGAGCCTGCGGCGGAGCGCGTGGCACGCATCGTGGCTGAGGCGGCGGAGTCCCTGCACCGGCTGGACGCGCCGTCGAAGGCGTTGAGTTCGCCGGTCTGCTATGCCGCCGAGTTCGAACGCGAAAGCAACGAAGCCGTCGTCGTGCGGCTCGACGAACTGCTCGAGGCCGAGCGCGCGGGCGCGCGCGTGACGCTGGAAACGGCGGCCCATACGCGCGACGCCGGGCAGCGCGATGTCATCGAAGCTATCCATCGTGACGAGGTGAAGTGGTGCGCGATGCTGGCGCACGCGATTCGTACGCTCGACGGAATGCCCAGTTCGCACACCGGCGCTTTCTATGCCGAGGCGATGGCCATCGACGATCCGCTGGAACGTCTGGCCTTCGTCAATCGCGGTCAGGCATGGGTCGTGAGCAAGCTGCGCGAGGTGCTGCCGCTGGTGAACGACGCGGCCATCCAGCGGAGCCTGACCGAGATGCTGGTGGCCCACGAGTTGAATCGCGACAAGGTCGATGCGCTGCTCGACAGTGCGGGTTGAAGCATGAATGGCAAGGATGAGGACGGAATTTTCGATGAACAGGGTAACCCGGGATTTTCGGTGGTGAGGCAAGGAGAATGACGAGCGAGCACAAAGGCGATTTCACAACGGATGTCCGGCTTCTGCGCATCAGCGCCATCGCGGCGGTCGGCGGCGCACTGAGCACGGTCGCCGCCGATTTTCTGCTGCACCTGATCCGCTTCTTCACGAACCTGTTTTTCTTCCAGACGATCTCCACGGCGAACCATTCGCCTTCGCAGAACACACTGGGACTGCTCGTTGTCGTGGCGCCCGTGATCGGCGGTCTGCTGGTGGGATTGATCGCCCGGTACGGTTCGGAGCAGGTGCGCGGTCATGGCATACCGGAGGCCATCGAGGCGATCCTGTTCGGGAAGAGCAAGATGTCGCCGAAGGTCGCGGTTCTGAAACCGCTGGCCTCGGCAATCGCGATCGGCAGCGGCGGGCCGTTCGGCGCGGAAGGCCCAATCATCATGACGGGCGGCGCGATCGGTTCGCTCATCGCGCAATTTTTCCGTCTGACGAGTGCCGAACGGAAGTCGCTGCTGGTGGCGGGGGCGGTGGCAGGCATGACCGCGGTGTTCGGTACGCCGATTGCGGCCGTGCTGCTCGCAATCGAACTGCTGCTGTTCGAGTTGCGGCCCCGCAGCCTTTTGCCTGTCGCGATTGCGTGTGCGGTAGCGGGCTTCACGCGGCCGCTGCTGCTGGGCAGCGGGCCGTTGTTTCCGCTGCAAACCTTGCCGCTCGGCCCGATCGGTTTCGCGGCATCGGCCGTGGCCGGGTTGATTGCCGGCGCCTTGTCCTGGGGGCTGTCCACCTCGCTGTACAAGATGGAAGACCTCTTCGGCAAGCTCCCTGTCCATTGGATGTGGTGGCCCGCGTTGGGCGGCATCGCAGTCGGCATCGGCGGGTACTATCAGCCTCGCGCGCTTGGCGTCGGATACGACGTCATCGGCGACCTGCTGCAAAATCATCTCGCCGTTAGCGTGGTGATCTCGATCGTTCTCGTCAAAGCCGTTATCTGGGTCATCGCGCTGGCGTCGGGCACGTCGGGCGGCGTCCTCGCGCCATTGCTGATGATGGGCGCGGGCGTGGGCGCCGTGGTCGCTCCGTATATGCCCGGGGGCCAACCCGCGATCTGGCCGCTCGTCTTCATGGCCGCTGCGCTTGGGGGCATGATGCGCGCGCCCATCATGGCATCGGTATTCGCGTTCGAGCTGACGGGCGACATGAATGCCTTGCTGCCCCTGCTGGCGGCGGCTGCGGTCGCCTATGGCTTCACGGTCCTCATGATGCGCCGCTCGATTCTGACCGAGAAGATTGCCCGCCGCGGCTATCACATTTATCGCGAGTACAGCGTCGATCCGCTTGAGCGCCATTATGTGGATGAGGTGATGACGCGTGCCGTCGAGGCGATCGATGCGGGCGCAACGGTTGCCGATGTGCTTCGCGACCACTTTGGCCCGCAGCAGAAGTATCGCGCCTTTCCCGTGGTGGCGAATGGCGTCCTGGTGGGCATGGCAGACCGGACCTTGCTCGAGCGGATTCCTTCCGGCGAGTGCGGCAAGCCTGTGACCGCGTTTCTCTCGCCGGCACGCCCCGAGGTCGCTTTCCCGGGCGAAACCTGCAGAAACGTCGCTGCGCGCCTGGCCGTCACGGGGCTCGACCGTGTGCCCGTTGTCGAGGACGCGGAGACATATCGTCTGCTCGGCCTCGTATCGCGGCACGATCTGGTCAAGCCGCTGTTGTCGGTGTTCACGGAGGAGCGCGAGCGGGAGCAGTTCCGCCGTGTCTGGTTTGCGGGGGGGACGCGCTTCGCACCGGTTGGCAAGCCGCAGGACGCCCGTAGCGAGCGCACGGGGGAGACGACCGGGTCAAGCCAGTAAAGCCAATAAAGCGGAGGAACGGGATGCCGCATGACGAGACGGGAAGCGTCGGATTGCACGATGGCCTCCCGCGCCGCTAGGCATGACTTGCCGCAACCCGTTCCGCCAGTTTCGCATCGTAGCTCGAATGCACATGTATGCGCTTCTTGCCCGGAAAGGCATAGTTATAGGCCTTGCGCAAGGCAAGCGAGGCTTCGTGGAAGCCCGAAAGAATCAGCTTTTGTTTGTTGGGATAGGTTGCGATATCCCCTGCCGCGAAAATACCTGCCCGAGAGCTTTCGTAATACGCCGTATCGACGGCGATGCGTCCGCCTTGTATCTCGATGCCCCAGTTGACAATCGGGCCGAGGTCCGCAACGAGACCGTAGAGCACGAGCAACTCATCCGCCTCCAGGCGGGTGGCCCCGTCGATCTGATGAACGTCCACCGATTCGAGCCGGCCGGCAGGCGCATTCAGGCCAGCGATCGTACCGATTACGAAGCCGATTTCGCCGGCCTCGATCGACTGCCGCAAACGCGCGACGCTTGAGTCCACTGCGCTGAAGGCATTGCGGCGATGCACGAGCGTGACCTGCCGCGCGACGGGGAGCAGTGCCAACGCCCAGTCGAGCGCGGAGTCACCCCCACCCGCCACGACTACGTGCTTTCCGGAAAAGTCGCCGATATTTCGCACACCGTAGTGAAGATGACGTCCCTCGAGCGGTCCGGCTTCCGCGAGAGCCAGGCGCTGTGGAGCAAAGGCGCCGTTACCGGCGGCGATCAGGACCGCTGCGGTATCGAACCGGAGCCCCTCGCCGGTGAGGACGGTCCAGCGCCCGTCCTCACCCGATTCGAGGGTTTCGATGCGCTGACCCAGATGGATCGGCGGATCGAACGGGCGACATTGCTCGAGCAGCCGATCGACGAGATCGCGCGCCGTGCACGACGGGATGGCGGGAATATCGTAGATCGGTTTGTCCGGATAAAGCTCGATGCACTGGCCGCCGATGCGCTCGAGCGTTTCCACGATTTGACACGAGAGTCCGATTACCCCGGCCTCGAATGCCGCAAAAAGGCCCACGGGACCTGCGCCGACAATCAATACGTCCGTGCGTATCGGATCGTCGCCGGGTACGTTGCGCTGAGATGTCATATTCGTTCCCATGCCTGACGTGACGGCCTTACGATACCGCTACGGCCGCATGCAAACAACGATGCCATCACGGTTGGTATGGGCAATGCAGGTTCGGGGCCGAGGCACGCGTATGCATTAACCACTGAGGCAAGTGGGAAGGATACCGAAACAAATCGGGATTCGTGCCGCAGCGCGATCTACTGCGGCGCGAGGCCTTTGCTGCGCAGCCAGTCTGGATTGAAGAGACGTGCCTGATACAGGTTGCCGCGGTCGCACAGCAACGTCACGATCGTATGCCCCGGACCCATCTGCCGTGCGAGCTGCACCGCCGCCGCCACGTTGATGCCGGTCGATCCTCCGACGAACAATCCTTCTTCGCGCAGCAGGCGGTAGACCATGTTCACGCAGGTGGGATCGTCGACGCGAATGGCGTCGTCGATCGGCGTACCTTCCAGGTTGGCCGTCACGCGCGACGAGCCTATGCCTTCCGTGATCGAGTTGCCTTCCGAACGCAATTCGCCCGATTTCACGAAGTTGTACAAGGCGCTGCCGTCGGGGTCCGCCAGCACGATCCGTACGTCGGGATTCTTTTCCTTGAGGAAACGGGCGACACCTGCCAGCGTACCGCCCGTGCCGGTGGCGCACACGAACGCATCCACGGTGCCGGCCGTATCGCGCCAGATCTCGGGGCCGGTGGTTTCGTAATGCGCCTGGCGATTCGCGAGGTTCTCGAACTGATTGGCGCAGATCGCGTTCTCCAGTTCGCCAGCCAGATGGGCCGCAATCTTCTGGTAATTGTTCGGATCGCGATATGGCGCGGCAGGCACGGACCGCACCTCGGCGCCCAGCGCGCGCAGCAGTTCCATTTTTTCCGGAGACTGCGTTTCGGGAATGACGATCACGCAGCGGTAGCCGCGCGCGGCGCAGATATGCGCGAGGCCGATTCCCGTATTGCCCGCAGTACCTTCGACCACCGTGCCCGCCGCTTTCAGGCGGCCCGTGCGCTCCGCCTCTTCGATGATGTAGCGCGCCGCGCGATCCTTGACGGATCCGCCCGGATTCATGAATTCAGCTTTGCCGAATATTTCGCAGCCGGTTTCTTCGCAAAGTTTCGCAAGCCGGATGAGCGGCGTATTGCCGATCGCACCGGTAAATCCCTCTGACACGCGCATGACGCCCTCCGCGGCGAAATGTGTCCTTCATGGAGAATAGACCGCCGGACAGCGAACGGGGTAGCGTGGCGCCGGCATCCCGCAGCGCGATGCTCCAAGACCGTCTTCGGCCGGATTGCCGCTTGATTGTGTCATGTTGTGATATAAAATGAAAGCATGCGCGCAGACGGCGCCATACAAGGGAGGATCCGACATGCTGGTCACGTTTCAATCGCGGGCTGCGCCTGACGTAGTCATGCTCAGGGATCTCGCCCAATATCTGCTGGGACTCGTGGGGCGTCGGCTCGGCGCGCGCGGCGTTATTTCGCATGACGAATTGCCGAAGGCGATCGAACGCATGGAAGCGGAAATTGCCGCGGCCGAGCGTCATGAACTGGCCCTGCAATACTCGCGCGATCGCGACCATCGGCCAGCCAACGAACTTTCCCAGCGAGCCTGGCCCTTTATCAACATGATGAGAGAGTCCGAAAAGCAGCACGCCGACATTATCTGGGGGTTATAGCCCCGCGCGTGTTGTCGTGGGCGTGCTTGCGGACGGGTTCGAAACGGCGCCTGGCCGGGCTGAGCGCAATGCGGCGGAAGCGCTCGCGCTTTTGCTCTTCTTCGAAATGGGCGAGCGACGGCTTGACGAGATCGCTGCGGGACACGATGCCCACGAGCTGCAACGATTCTCCGTCCGCAACGACCGGCAGCCGCTCGAGACCATGCACGGCCATGCGTGCGGCAACCTGGCGGCACGTCTCGGTCGGGAGTGCCACGACGGTCGATTTTCCGCCCAGCAGTTCCCCGACCGGCGTATCCATGGGCCGGCTATCGCGCCACGCGTCGAGCGCCGACCGGTCGAGAATGCCCAGTACCGCCCCGTCCCTCACCACAGGGTAGGCGCGCCGCGTCTGTGCCGGGCCAAAGTAGCGATCCAGCGTGTCCTGCACGCTCAGGCTCGCATCGATCGCATCGACGCCGCGCGTCATGACTTCGTCGACGTAGTGCCGTTCGAGCGGATCGACGCCGTATTCGCGGTAGATGTGATAGCCGCGCCGCGCGATCTTTTCGGTCATGATCGAGCGCTTCATCACGACCGTGGCGAAGCCATGAGCGACGAGCGTTGCCGCGAGCAGCGGCAGCAACGCATTGGCATCGTGCGTCAGCTCGAAAGCGAAGATGATGGCCGTCAAGGGGGCGCCGAGCGTCGCGCCGAGCATGGCCGCCATACAGACGAGCGGCCAGAGCGCGGGGTCGGCACCGGGCAGCACGTGGCTGAGCACCACGCCGAGTCCCGCGCCCAGCATCAGCAGCGGGGCGAGTACGCCGCCCGAGGTGCCGGAGCCGAGCGCGATCACCCACATGATCGCCTTCACGGCGAGAATGGCGAGCGCAGCCTGTACGACGATGTGCTGATGCAGCAGGTCGCCGATTACGTCGTAGCCCACACCGAGCGCGCGCGGCTCGAAAAAGCCGCCCACACCCACCGCGAGTCCGCCGATTGCCGGCCACCACATCCAGTGGATCGGCAGGTTGCCGAAGAGATCTTCGGTCTTGTAGAGCGCGGCCGAGAGGCTCGAGGCGAGCGCTCCCGCGAGGAGGCCCGCGACGACGCACGAGATCAGCGAAAGGGCTTGCGGCGGCGGCGTGTCGAGCGGAAAGAGCGGGCCCGTCGGAAAGAAGATCGCGCGTGCGAAGCCGGCCACGGCGCAGGCAAGCGCCACCGGCAGGAAGCTGCGCGGGCGCCATTCGAACAGCAGGAGTTCGACGGCCAGCAGGACCGCCGCCACGGGTGTGCCGAACACGGCCGTCATGCCTGCCGCCGCACCGGCGACGAGCAGCGTCTTGCGCTCGGCGGAGGTGACTTTCACGCATTGCGCGATGAGCGAGCCGATGGCGCCGCCGGTCATGATGATCGGGCCTTCGGCGCCGAACGGGCCGCCGCTGCCGATCACGATGCCGGAAGAGAGCGGCTTGAGCACGGCGACCTTCGGCGACATGCGGCTTTTGCCGAAGAGAATGGCTTCGATGGCTTCGGGAATGCCGTGGCCGCGAATCTTGTCCGAGCCGAAGCGCGCCATCATGCCCACGATGAGTCCGCCCATCACGGGGACGATCACGACCCACCCTCCAAGCCTGTTGAGTGCGGGCGAATGATCGGCGAACGAAAAATGACCGAAGAAGAACAGGTTCGTGAAGAGGTGAATCAGGTTGAGCAGCACGAAGGCGGCTACCGTGCCGAGCATGCCTATGCCGGCGGCGAGCGCGCAAATATAGGGCAGCCTGTCGTTGACCGAAAAATCTCGTTTGTGGGTGTTGTGATTCATGAATTCAAGAATCGATCTGCGGAATGGTGAATCTGCCCTCGAGCGAGCGCAACTCGGCACGATGCATTTCGGCAAGGCGTGCGAGGATTCGCTCGCCTGCCGGCAAGATGTGAACTTCGACCTGGCGACGGTCCCGTTCGCTGACCCGGCGCTCGACCAGGTCGAGCGCTTCGCAGCGGGACACGAGGGCCACCACGCCGTGGTGCTGCGCCTGGAGCCGTTCGGCGAGTTCGCCGATGGTCGCCCATTCGCGGCCGGGATAGCCCTTGATGTGCAGAAGCAGCAGATACTGAAGCGGCGTAACGCCTTCGCCCTGGGCTGCCTGTTCAGAAAAGCGCTCGAAGCGCCGCATCTGATAGCGGAACTCCGAGAGCTGTTCGAAATTCGTCTTGCTCAAGTTTCGCGTGGGTGTTTTCATGAGGTATTCATCGCGGGGGTAAAGCGCAAAATATGCCGCGGGGTGATATAAATCGGCGAGCATGCCACGTGGTGGGCGTACGCTCTTCAGGCCGCGAGACTCTCCTGTGCCAGCGTCTGTCTATACAGCCCCGCGATGAGGTCTGCCTGCGTGATGATGCCTGCGAGCTGACGGTGTCTGTCGACGATCGGAATGTGGTGGTGTCCCATGTCCGCGAACATCGTGACCAACTGCACGATGGGCGTATCGGTGTGGACAGTCCGTACGTGGAGGGTCATCAGCCTCGACACGGGAATGTCGGTCTGATCGCCGGGCGCGAACCATTTGTTCACGAGGCGCTCCACCCGGTTGCCGACCCTGGCCGGACGATAGTTGTCCGCGAGGTCGGTGCGCGTAACGATGCCGATTACCTGTCTGCCTGCGTCGATTACCGGCAACGCCTTGATGCCATGCCGCGTGAGCAGTTCCCACGCGGCGTTGGCCGTCGTGTCCGGGGTGATGCTGATCACGTCGCGCGACATGACATCCGCCGCACTCAATTCGCTGAACGTGCGCGCATAGGCGCGGATCTGCGCCTCGCGCAGCACGGCTTCGAGGTCCTCGGGGGCAATGTCCAGCATTTCGTTGCGTTGCTTCAGGACCGCTTCCAGATCGGCGCGCGAGAAGCCCGCTTGTGCCGCTTGTGTTGCTTGAGCGGGCCGGCCGGCCGCGGCCTTTGCGTTGGGCTCGGTGCGGGCGGCGGCGTGCGGATACCGGTGTCCGGTGATTGCATGGTAGGCGAGGGCCGAGCCAAGCAGTACGAACGATTGTGCCGCGATCGGCTCGAGTACGAAGCCGTAGCCGAGCGAGTGGATCGCCGGGCCCCCAAGCACGGCGGTGAGCGCCACGGCGCCGGAAGGCGGGTGCACGCAGCGCAGCGTGAACATTGCGGCAATCGCGACACCGGCTGCAATGGCCGCAGCAAGGACCGGATCGTCGATCAGGAGTCCACAGGTTACGCCGACCGTCGCGGAAACGAGGTTGCCGCCGATGATCGACCACGGTTGGGCGAGCGGGCTGGCCGGCACTCCGAATAGCAACACGGCGGAGGCGCCCATCGGCGCGACGAGGAGCGGCACGGCAATGCCGTCTTTAAGCGTGAAGTGCATGAGCGCGCCGGTGAGCGCGAGGCCGAGGAGCGCGCCGAATCCGGCGCGGAGCCGCTCCGGCCACTTGACCGTCACGGGAACCGGCGCGAAACGGGACAGCCAGCCCATGAGCCGGGAATGCGTTGGATTCAATTTGTACGATGGAAACAGGTGGCGGAGCAGTGCCCAAAGATAGGCGAAAGCGACGCTCTGGGGAAAGAACATCGAGTGATATTTATATGTCATTGTGACATATTGCCGCCCGGTCGACCAGTTCCCGCGCGGTATGGGCAGCCGAAACAAAAGCGGTGGAATAACGATAGCGTTGGAAATATAACGGTTTACGTTGTATTATTGATCATCGCTATCCTCGCAAGCCCGCCATGCCCGATATCCTCCCGGACGAAGCCCGTCTCGCCGCCGAAATCGACCGGCTGAAAGCGGAATTTCCCAAGACCCGCGAGCTTTACCGCGAGGTTTGCGCGCTCATGTTCTTCCGTTTCGGCATCACGCCCACGGCCAACCGGCTCTATCAACTGGTGCGCCGGGGCAGCATGGGCACGCCTACGGCCGTGCTGGGCGAGTTCTGGAGCGAGTTGCGCGAAAAGAGCCGCGTGCGTATCGAGCATGCGGATATGCCCGAAGAGCTTCAAGATGCGGCGGGCGAATTCGTCGGGGCTCTCTGGAACCGGGCGAGCGCGGCGGCCGAGGCCTCGCTGGCCGCGTTGCGCGACGAAGTGGAGGAGGCGCGCCGCGCGGCGCAGGCGGCGATGACCGCATTGCAGGCCGATCTCGCCCGCACGGAGACGGCACTGGAGCAGCGCACCGCGGCCTTGCTCGCGGCGCAGGTGCGGATCCACGAACTTGAGCAGGCCCAGGCCGCCAACCAGACCTCTGCCGGGGCGCTCGAAGCCGAGGTCGCGCGGCTGCAGGCAGCGGAAAAGCGTGCCGCGCTGGAAAACGATCGCGAGCGCGCGTCCCATACGCGTTTGCAACGCGAGGCGGAGGCAGCGGCCCGCCGTGCGGCGCGTGCAGAGGAGGGGGCTCGCACCGAAATCCAGTCGTTGCAGACGCAACTGGGCGATCTGCGTCATCAGTCGGGCATGCTCGAGGGACACCTCGAAGCGCTGCGAGCGACTCATGCGGCGCAGGGGCGGGAACTCGACACGCTGCGCCAGAAGCTTGGCGGCGCGGAGCCGACGGCTCCGCGCGCAACGCGCCGGGTGGGGCGTCCCGCGGCGGAAGCCGCCAAGCCGCTGCGTCCGCATCGCAAGGGGAGCGCGCAATCATGATGAGCGGCCGATTGTTCTGAAGCGCGCAGGTGTCGTGCGGGCATTGCACATTCGTGGCTCCATGAACTGCTGTTGTCATGGACCTACCGTTGGGACCACGATTTCCTTATCGTAACGGGCTTTCCAGTGCCCCATCGAGGATGCCGACCATGACCGCCGCCGACACCAGCCAGCCGCCTTCGTCCCGTACGCGTGTGCGCCGCGAGGCACACCGCGCGGATTACGACAAGGCGACGCTGCACGCGATTCTCGACGAAGCATGGCTCTGCCATGTCGCCTTCGCCGACGACCACGGCGTGCATTGCATTCCCACGGCGTGCTGGCGCGAGGGCGACTATCTCTACATCCATGGCTCGAACGGCAGCCGCATGCTCAAGGTAGCGGATGCTGGCGCGCAGGTCTGCGTGACGGTGACGCATCTCGATGGGCTCGTGCTCGCGCGCTCGGCGTTCAATCATTCGATGAACTACCGTTCTGCCGCGATCTACGGCGTATTCGAAGCGGTTCCGCTCGATCACAAGGCCGCGGCGCTCGATGCGTTCATGGAGCGTCTGGCGCCGGGCCGTGGAAACGAGGCGCGCCGGGGCAGCGAAAAGGAACTGGCCGCGACGACCGTGCTGCGGATTTCGCTCGCGGAGGCGGCATCGAAGAGACGCACGGGCGGCCCGAACGACGACGAAGCGGATCTCGCGCGTGCCGTCTGGGCGGGCGTGCTGCCGATGGCGCTGCGGCCGCTGCCGCCCGAGGTGGAGCCCGCCGCGCGCGGCGCGGCAACACCCGGTTACGTGGACGATTGGGCGCGCCGCGCAGCCGGTGCCCCGGCGGCGGGCACCGCGGACTGAGCCGCGCGCCCGCTTCGGTCGACCTAGGCCTCTTCCGGCGGCACGTTCTGCACCATCAGCATGCGCGGATTCGACAATGGAATCTGTGCCGCGCGCAGCCGCTTCAGGATATCGAACAGCAGGTCGCTCTTCGTCGAGGCCGCGATGCGCGGGCTCGACACATAACCTGTCACGCTGAGCGTGATGCCGTCCGGCGTGAGCTGGCTGAACGTTACCGACGGCGCGGGCTTTTCCAGAATCGCCGGATGTTCGAGATAGGCTTCGAGCAGCAGGTCCCGCACCTGTTCCGGATCCGTGTTCAGCGGGAACGTCAGTGCGAGCGTCGCGACGCCTTGCGTGCTGTCGCCCATCGTCACGTTGCGCACGTTTTGCGAGATCAGTTGCGAGTTGGGCACGATCATCGTCGACCGGTCGCTGAGCTGGATTTCCGTCGCGCGCACGTTGATGCGGCGGATGTCGCCTTCCACGCCGCCGATGCTGATCATGTCGCCCACCTTCACCGGGCGCTCGGTCAGCAGGATCAGCCCCGAGACGAAGTTCTTCACGACTTCCTGCAGGCCGAAACCGATACCCACGGATAGCGCGCTGACGATCCACGCGAGACTGTCCCATTTCACCCCGAGCAGTGACAGCGTCAGCAGCACGAGCAGCACGTAGCCCACATTCGTGAACAACGTGATGAGCGATACGCGCATGCCGGGATCCATGCCGAGCGTCGGCATGAACTTGTGCTCCAGCCAGCGCCGCACCGAACGCAGCACGTAAAAGCCGACCACGAACCCGATCACCGCGTTCGTGATGTGGTCCGGCATGATGTTGAGGCTCTGCAGCCGCTGGCCGCCCAGCGTGGCCATGAAGCTGTTGATGAGGTCGCCGGGCGTGGTGCCGAAGCCGCCCGTGAGCAGCGCGACGACCGCGAGCAGGATCAGGAGGCTCGTGCCGAGCCCCGACAGCACGGTTTGCGCCTGGTCGAGGTGCCGGTCTTCGAGCCCGAACAGATTCTTGATCTGTTTGCCGGTGGTCAGATTCGCGGCGAACAGGCTTTCAAAGAGGTCGCGAATCAGTTGCGTCAGCACATAAAGGCTGCACAACACGATCTCGAACCAGACGAGTTCGTAGGTGATGAAGCGGGCGACCGTGATGTAGCCGATGGCCAGCGCGATCAGCGACGCGAAGATCGCAAGCGACACGCCGGCGTGGATCAGCCCCGCGAGCGTGGAGTGCGATTCCGGCGCCTTGCCGGCCGCGGCCAGTGCGCTGCGCACGCGGTTCGCGCGCAACAGCGCCGCACCGACCGTCAGCACGATGACGAGCGAGACGACGCCGCGGCCAAAGAGGGTGAGCGACAGGCTCGTGTCGATGATCCGGTTGATCGATTCGATCGTGCCGGACGCGAGCAGCAGTGCGGCCAGTGCGCTCGGGAATGGCCGCAACGCGCGCGCGACGGGATCGGCCAGCGCAGGCAGCCGCCAGGTGGGATGATGCCGGCTGATGAGCGCCCGGCCGAGGCCCGCGATCAGCGCGCAGGTCAAGGTCAGCTTGCCGAGCTGGGTCCACAGGTCGTCGAGCGCCGGCGTGAGTTCGAAGTGGCGGGCCAGCGCGAGGTAGAGGACCTGCATGGCCAGGCCGGTTGCCAGCAGCGAAGCAACCGTGGTCGCAAGAGCCAGCGCGCTGCGGCGCAGATGGGTTGCGGGCAGGCGATGCAGGCAAATCCAGGCGAGCGCGCGTTCGATCAGCCGCCTGCCTCCAATCCAGACCGCGAGCGCGGCGCACAGCAGCAGCACGGTCCCGGCACGCCGTCCGGGCTGCCACACCGACGCCAGCATGTCGCCCAGTTGCGCGTTGAACGCGGTGAGCCGCTGAACATCGTCGGGCGGCTGCCGGAACAGCGGCAGCCAGAATTCCGCACTGAAAATGCCGCCCGTGCGCAGCGCGAGCTGATTCTTCAGCAGGCCGCGGTGCAGCTTCTGGAACTGGTCGGTCAGGTTCGCGAGATTGGTTTTCTGATCGACAGCCTGCTGCAAAGCCGCGTCGATCTGCGCCTTGCGCGCGCTCAAGGCTGCCCGCTGGCGCGCCACGCCCGAAGTGCTGGGCGAGGCGCCCGGCTCGGGCGCGGGGCCGAGCACGTCGAGCTGGGCCTGGAGTTGCGTGCTCTGAAGCGCGAGCTGGCTGCGCAATTTCTCGACGTCGGCGCTCAGGTCCTGGGTCGCATCGGCGAGCGCGTCGAGTTCCTTGCTATTGGTGGCCTCCGACGTTTGCTGCTTGATGCGGTCCTGCTCGGCCTGCATTTGTTTGAGCTGGGCGAGCGCGTCGCCAGGCGCTATGTCGGGAGGCGGGGCGCCGACGCCGCTCGCGCTAACGGCGGATACAGCGGTCGGGAAAGCCGATGCCGGGGCGAGCGCCGCAAGCTGCAGCAGCGCGATGAAGGCGATCCGGAGCGCGAGGCCAGGAAGTCGTGGTCTCGAGGTCGGACGCTCGTGAAATGTCGGCATGGTGGGTGTTGGCGGGTCGTTTTCTGGCTTGGGCCATGGGTCCGGTTGAATGTTACCGGCAAGCGCGGCCCATGATTCTCCTGGATGTCCGAAACAGGCGGGCGGTTCGCGGCTCATTCCCGGCTCCTGATGCGCGGGTGCCGCGGCGCGCAAACCAAAGAGATTTGCCTTCGTGAAATTATCGTGGTATTTTTTCATGAAATTCATCGTGTAAATTTTCACGGACGTTGCCATGTTCGTCGAGTCGAGCCAACACATAGACAGTTATTACGCGCGCGCCTGGCCGGGCGTGCTGCCTGTGCGCGATCCGCTGGAGGGCGATGGCAGCGTGGATGTCGTGATTGTCGGCGGCGGCTTCAGCGGGTTGCATTCGGCGCTGCGTCTTGCGCTGGCGGGCAAGCGGGTGGCACTGCTCGAAGCGAGCCGCGTGGCCTGGGCCGCTTCGGGGCGCAATGGCGGGCAGGCGCTGCTCGGCTGGTCGTGCGACATGGGGCCGCTCGAACGCTCGCTGGGCGTGGAGCGCACGCGGCAGCTCTGGGACAGCATGTGCTGGGCCGCAGCCGAAGTGCGCGAATTGCCCGCGCGGCACGGCTTCGATGTCGATTACCGGCCCGGCAGCCTGTGGGCGGCCGTGCGGCAGAGCCGCGTCGGCATGCTGCAGGAGGCGCGCGACGAGGCCATTCACAAGTGGGGCTATGACAAGCTGCGGTTCATTCCCGAAGCGGAAATGTCCGAATGGATCGGGAGTCCTCGCTATCGCGCGGCGCTCTACGATCCGGAGGCGGGGCATCTGAATCCGCTGAAACTGGCGCTCGGTCTGGCGGACGCCGTCGAGCGCGCGGGCGGCCGGATCTTCGAGCAAAGCCGCGTGCTCGCGTGGCAGGAGACCGGCTCGGGTTTCGTGGTCAGCACGAGCCGCGGAAAAATACGGGGCGATACGCTCGTGCTCGCGTGTAATGCCTACATCGACCAGCTCGACAGCAAGCTGGCAAGGCGCGTGCTGCCCGTCGGCACCTGGCAGGTCGCGACGCGTCCGCTCGATCCTTCGCTCGCGAAGCTGCTGTTGCCGCGCAACAGTTGCGTGATCGACAACCAGTTCGTTCCCGACTACTTCCGGTTGAGCCCCGATCACCGGCTGCTGTTCGGCGGCGCGTGCACGTATCTCGGCGGCATTCCGAAGGACATTGCAGCCGCGATCCGCCCGAGTCTCGAGCGCGCCTTTCCCAAGCTGCGCGGCATTGCGTTCGACTATGCGTGGGGCGGGCATATCGACATCAGCATCCGGCGCACGCCGGACGTGGGTCGCGAACGCCAACGCTACTGGCTGCAGGGCTTTTCCGGCCATGGCGTGCTGCCGACGCTGGCGGCCGCGCGTGCGGTCACCGACTCGATCCTCGGCGACGACCGCTTGCTCGCGCTTTACCAGGGCATTCATAATCCGCCGTTTCCGGGCGGCGAGCGCTTCGCCGCACCGCTGGAGGCGCTCGGCAAGCTGTGGTATCGCCTGCGCGACGTTGTGTGACGGGGCATCGAAATGGACAAGCAGGACGAAATAGAAGGCCTCGCGATCCTGATTCGCGATCTGCGCAAGCACAAGAAGGTGACGCTTGCCGAGCTCGCGAAACGCATCGGGCGATCGGTGGGGTTTCTTTCGCAGGTGGAGCGCGGGCTCTCGCGTCCCACGGTGACGGATCTGACCGCCATCGGCGAGGCGCTGCAGACGCCCACCACCTATTTCTACAGCGTGAGCAAGCCGCGCGCGTTGCCGTGGGTGACGCGCCCGGGCGAGCGGCGCGTCCTGTACTACGCGGGCGGCATCACCGACGTGCTGGTTTCGCCGGGCATGTCGTCGCGCTTTTCGATGCTGGAGAGCCTGCTGGAGCCGGGCGCGACGAGCGGCGACCGCCCGGTGGACGACAGCGACGAACAGGGTGGCTTCGTGCTGGAGGGCGAACTGACGATCCGGCTGGACGGCGAGGAAGAGCCGGTGACGCTGGGCGCCAACGACAGCTTCCAGTTGCCCGCGCGCTGCCGCTTCAGCTACGCCAATCTCGGCGACACGCCCACGAGGGTCCTCTGGGTATTCACGTGACGTGAGGACGGGGGCGCCGCAGCCGCAGCCGCGGCGCATGCATGCCGATTTCATTCATGCGATCAGTAGTCCATACATAAGAACCCACCGCTTTCTCTGGCGCAACCAAGGACTTTACCGTGACATCTCCCGCAGTCGATCTGGTCGGCGAAGTGCGTGCATTTCGCGAGGCTCATCCCGACGTGCGCTACGTCGATCTCCTGTGCCTGGATATTCCGGGTCACTTCTACGGCAAGCGCTACCCCATCGGGATGCTCGAAAAAGTCGCGGCCGGCTCGCTGCTGAAGCTGCCCCAGAACTGCGTGCTGCTGGGCACGCAGGGCGGTGTCTATCCGATCGGACAGTACTGCTTCCATGACGGCGATCCGGACGCGCCGCGCCGGCTCGTGCCCGGCACGCTCAAACCGGTGCGCTGGGAGAAGGCGCCGCTCGGCCAGATGCTGATTACGTCGGACGGCACGCCGGCGCCCATCGGCTTCGAACCGCGCGAGGTGCTCGCGCGCGTGCTGGAACGCTTCGCAAGGCGCGGCATGCATCCCGTGGTGGCCTTCGAGCTGGAGTTTTATTTGTTCGACGCGAAGCTGAAGAACGGTCTGCCGCAGCATGCGCGCGATCCGTTTAGCGGCGATGAGGATAACCAGGCGAACATGCATATCGAGCGCCTCTCGCGTTTCTCGGAGGTGCTGCACGATATGGTGGAGACCGCGCGCGAGCAGGGTGTGGACGCAACGGTCATTACTGCAGAGCTGGGGCCGGGCCAGTTCGAAATCAACTTCGGCCATTGCGACGATGGCCTGCGCGCGGCGGACTGGTCGGCGCTCTTCTGCCGCAGTACGCGCGGCGTGGCGATGAGCCAGGGTTACCGCGCGAGCTTCATGTCAAAGCCGTGGCTCGATGCGCCCGGCAGCGGCATGCACGTCCACGTGAGCCTCTACGACCGTGCCGGCAACAACGTGCTCGCGGCGAACGACAAGCGCGCATTGCGTCACGCGGTGGCCGGCTGTCTCGCGCTGCTGCCGCATTGCATGCCGGTTTTCGCGCCCAATCACAACGCTTTTCGCCGCTACGGGGCGATGGTGAACGCCGCCAGCCGCGCGAGCTGGGGCTTCGAAGACCGCGACGCGTGCATCCGCATTCCCGACTCGGACGACGTGAACCTGCGCATCGAACATCGCCTCGCGGGGGCTGACGCCAATCCGTATCTCGTGCTCGCGGCGATTCTCACCGGCATCGAGCACGGGCTCGACGCGGGCCGCGAACCGATCGCGCCGCTCAACGAGGACCGTTCGAGCGGCATCGATTTTCCGGGCGACATGCTGGCGGCCGTCACCGCGATGCGCGGCCATCCGGCCGTGCGCGAGGGCCTGGGCGAAGATTTCGTCATGGTGTACTGCGAAAACAAGCGCCAGGACCACCTGGACTTCATGAACGAGATCGGCAGCCGCGAATATCGCTGGTTCCTGTGAGCGCAACGATTCCGTGCATCTGCATAAATCGTTCCTGGCCAGTGACTTAGCGCTTCCGGGGCGCTTTGCCGACACAGTGACATCTTCTTGTGATATTCATCTGTCTTGCCCCGGGGACGGGGTGTAAGACACGTGCCGGACGGGCGAAAGACGCGTATCCATATGCAACGCGATTTGCCTGTTTCGCGCGCGTGAGGTAGGGTATGCAGGTTTTCTCAACTCAACACAGGTAGCAGATGAACAAACAGGAACTCATTGACGCGGTCGCCGCAAGCACGGGCGAGACCAAGGCAGCGACCGGCGCGACGATCGACGCGATCCTCGAGGTCGTTCAGCGCACGGTTACCTCGGGCGATTCCGTACAGCTCGTCGGCTTCGGCTCGTTCTCGACCGGCCAGCGTGCTGCCCGCGTGGGCCGCAACCCGGCCACGGGCGCGGAAATCCAGATCGCTGCGGCCAAGACGGTGAAGTTCACGGCTGGCAAGGCGTTCAAGGACGCAGTGAACGGCTGATTGCTGTCCGTCATGATGAGGCAGGCAAGGTTCGCGCCCGTTGGCGCGAGGCTTGAGCGTCTGCGGCCTCGCTAACGTCGCGACGGCTGAAGCTGGCGGTCGCCCCGTAGCGGGCCGCCGCTGGCGCGGCAAGCCGCGAGCGGCCCCGCGTTGCGCGCCGGCCCTCGCTGCTTTCGCCGGTTATCTCGGCATCCGAATCAATCGGGTGCTCGCGGGCTGCCCGCAGCATTTCCCGCAGGACTGCTATTTTCCCCATCGTCGTCACGAACCGGCTCGTTGCGCCGCCGCTTGGCGTCGTACATCGCCGCATCCGCCACGCGCAGCATGGCCTCGATGCTTTCGCCTTCATCACAGGTCGAGCAACCTAGCGAAAAGCTGAGCGCGGGGCCGCCGTAGAACTGGTTGTTCAGTTCGACAAGCTTTCCTATGCTTTCCGCCACGATTTCCGCGTCGCGCTCGTCGGCGCCCGGCATTAGCACGGCGAATTCGTCTCCGCCAATGCGTGCCGCCTGATACGGCTTCTGGATCGCCTTCGCCAGCACTTCGCCCGCGCGGCGCAGCAGGGCATCGCCGGCGGCGTGCCCGAGCTGGTCGTTGACGAGCTTCAGGTTGTCCATGTCGAGCACGATCGCGCTCACCGGGAACGGCCCCTTGCGCTGGAGGCGGTTCAGTTCGTCCACGTAGAACGAGCGGTTTTTCAGCTTCGTCAGAACGTCGTGCTTGCCGAGGAATTCGAGGTAGGCTTCCGCTTTCTTGCGCGCCGTGATGTCGGTGAGCGCGAGCAGCACCAGGTCCCACTGTTCCTCGTGCCCCGGAAAGACCGAGAATTGCAGATGCACGTGCAGTTCGCTGCCGTCCAGCGCGTAGTTGAGCACTTCGCGCTGGTGGAAAAGGCGCCCCTCCCAGAGGTCGAACAGTTGCTCGCGAAAGTGCGGACGCATCTCGTCGCGGAATACGTCGGGCAGCCGGGTGAGCAGCGTCGCTTTGTCGGGAGCCCGAAACATGCCGAGCGTGTAGTGGTTGATGTCCACCACCTGGATTTCGCTCATGCAGCGCTCGACGAATTCGGGGTGAACGTCGGTGAAGGTGCGGAAGTCGACAATGCCCTGCATTCGCACGTCTTCCAGCAACTGGCGGATCGCCGAGAAATTCTCGACCCAGAGCGAAACGGGCGCGTGTTCGAAGATGCCCTGCGCGTACAACTGGTTCGCCATCGCACGATGACGGGCTTCTTCGACCGCGGAGACGTCTTCGATGGCCACCAGCACGCGACTCCAGTCTTCCTCGTGACCCGGCAAGATCACGCCGCGCAGCAGGATGTCCATGCGGCGGCCGTCGAGCGCGTAGTTCACGCTCTGGCTCTCGAACGTCGGGTTCCCGGCCCACATCTGCTCGAGCTCGCCAACGTGCGCCTGGAACATGTCGTCGCGGAGCACGGAGCCCAGGTGCGCGGCGAGTTCGTCGTAATCGCGCGCGCCATACATGCGCAGCGTGTGCTGGTTGACCTTCAGCACTCGGATGCATGCCGAACATTCGGCCACGCGGCGCGGCTCCTCTTCGAGGTGGCGGCGGATGTCCGTGACGCCGGCCGCGCGCCAGCGATCGAACAGCGCGCGCAGTTGGCTATAGTCTTCGAGCCACAGCGAGGTGGGCGTGACGTCGAACAGCGCGAGCAGATCGACGCCCGTCGTGGCGAAGCTGGCGGCAGTGGCCTGGGTGCCTTGTTGCATGTCGGGTGGATGTAAGGGGAGGACGGCGGCGGTATGCGCCGCGGGCGAATATCCGCATCCTGGCATACCTTGCGCTTTCCGTGAGTATGGAAATAACGCCCGCGCGGCGCCGCCACGGCCGGCAATGCCGTTACGGCAGGAAAACCCGGAACGGATAACGGCTGGCCGCTCTCAGGACTTGAGCGGCTCGTCCGCGTGGTGGTGCGCGCGCAACGGCAACTCGGGCAGAAACAGGACGAGCACGAGCGCAATGGCGATGATGCACGCTCCCATGGCGAAAATGCCGGCAATGGCGTGGCGGTAGATGGCCGTCGCGACCTCGTGGCCGACGCTTGCCGCATGCGCCGAAACGTGCGCGAGTTGCGGCGCCGCCGAGTGCCGCAGCTTCGCCGCGAGGATCGCCCCGGCACCCGTGACGCCGATCAGGCCGCCGAGGGAGCGGAAGAAGGCGAGGGTGGCCGTGCCCACGCCGCGATGGCTGGCAGGCAAGGCATTTTGCACGGCAATCGTCATGTTGGGCATCACGAGTCCGAGCCCGAGCCCCACCGCGACGATGCACGGCTCGACCACGCCCAGCGGCTGGGCGCTGCCTATGCTCCAGGCGAGCACGCCGAAGGAGGCGACCGCGAGCGCGAGACCCGCAATCTGGGCGGGCTTGTAGCGTCCGCGGCGCAGCAGCACGCGTCCGTTGAAGACCGACGATACCACCACGCCCATCATCAGCGGCCCGGTGAGAAAACCCGAATGCGAGGGGCTGACGCCTTCCACGGTCTGGAAGTAGAGCGGGAAGAAGACGCTCGATCCCAGCAGGCCCATGAACGTGAATGCGAGGACAGTGCAGGCGATCACGAAGAGGCGGTCGGCAAAGAGCGCCGGCGGCAGGACGGGTTCGGGCGTGCGCCGCGTGTGCAGCGCGAAGACGAGACCGAGCGCCACGGCGAGGGAGGCGCAGAGGGCTACCTGGGCCGAGTCCCACGCCCACTCGGAGCCGCCGAGCGCGAGCACGAGCAGGAGGGCCGTCGTGGTCGAGGTGAGCAGGACGGCGCCCGCATAGTCGATGCGCCGCGTGCGTAGCGGCGGCGAGTGGCGCAGCGCGCGGCCGATCACGTAAAGCGCGACGGCGCCGATCGGCAGGTTCGCGTAGAAGATCCAGTGCCACGAAAGCAGGTCGGTGATGATGCCGCCCGCGAGCGGTCCCACGACGCTGCAGACGGCATAGACCGCGCTGATCGAGCCCTGGCGGCGGCCGCGTTTTGCGGGCGGCACGAGGTCGCCGACGATGGTTTGCGTGAGCGGCAGCAGGCCGCCCGCGCCCAGACCCTGCACCGCGCGAAAGGCGATGAGCTGCGGCAGGCTGCGGGACAGGCCGCTCAACGCGGAGCCGAACAAGAAAAGCAGGATGGCCGCGTAGAGCACGGGCTTGCGTCCGTACTGGTCGCTCAGCTTGCCATAGAGCGGCATGGTGGCCGTCGAGGCGAGCACATAGGCCGAGACGACCCACGACAAATGCGTGACGCCGCCGAACTCCGCGATGATGCGCGGCAACGCCGTGGCGACGATGCTCTGGTCGAGCGCGCCGAGACCCATCACGATCATCAAGCCGGTCAGCACGGAGCGGATTTCGCGCCGCTTGGGTGCGTCGCCGGCGGAGGGTGCGGCTGGCGCCGCCTGCGCGCGCCCGCTGTCCGCGTTCATGCCACGACCCGGCCGAGCGGTTCGACGGCCTCCCGGATGGCCCGGCGATCGGCCGGCGAAAGCGCGGCGAGCTGGCGCGCCAGCCAGTCCGTGCGGTTGCGCTTGATCGCCTTGATCGCGTCGCGTCCCTTCTTCGTGGCGACGAGGCCCACGCGCCTGCGGTCGTCGGGATCGTTCGCCTCGCGCTCGACTAGGCCTGCGCTCTCCATCGCCTTGGCATGCCCGCTGATGGTCGGCCCACGCACGTTCTCGAGCGCGGCGAGGTCGGTCACGCCGATGCCGGGATGCTTGACGATGGAGGCGAGCAGCAGCGCCTGGAGCGGCGAGACCTCGGGATGCTGGCTTTCGCGCCGCAGCTCGCGCAGCAGGCGATGCAGCACCGGGCGCAGTGCCTCGGCGATTTCAAGGGCGGAAGCGAGAGCGTCGGGTGGGGCGGGCTGATTCATGGGGCCGGCGGCGCGCAGCGGCGAATCTGGATTGATAGGCTACCTATGTTATTCGGCGTGCGCAGGAATGTCACCTGGGGTAAGCGTGCAGGGCGATCGGAGGGCCTTCGAAGGGGGATGAACGGGATTGCCGGGAGTGCGATCGCCGCGGATCGTTCCGGCCGTCCGCGGCGATTGACGGCGTCACGTCGTGGTTAGTGCTGCGGCGCGCCTTGCCAGGCCGGCAGCGTCGCGCCGTGGTAGACGGCGAGGATCTCGTGTGCCACGTTGGGCTGCTGATAGCTTTCCACGAGTGCTCTGACCCACGGAGCGTTTTCATCTTTCGCGTTGACCGCGATGAAATTGCGGTACGGATTGCCGCCCACGGCTTCCTGCGCAATGCGCTGGTCGGGAATGCGGATGCCGGACTTGATGGCCCAGTCGGTATTGATCACGGCGGCGTCGAGGTCGCGGATCGCGCGCCCGACGATGCCGGCGTCGAGCTCCTTGATCTTGATGTCCTTCGGATTTTTCTCGATGTCGCGAGCCGTGGGCAGGAGGCCCAGGTCGCCGCGCAGCGTGATGAGCCCCTGCGCCTGCAGCAGCAACAGCGCGCGGCCTTCGTTGCTGGGATCGTTGGGCACGCCGATGACGGCGCCTTGCGGCAGGTCGGCCACCGACTTCACTTTGACCGAATAGAGCCCGATCGGTTGAACGTAGGTGTAGCCCATGGGCACGATGGCATAGTTGTGGGCCTTGATCTGTGCATCCAGATACGGCTTGTGCTGGAATGAATTGGCGTCGAGGTCGCGTTCGGACAGCGCTTCGTTCGACTGCGTGTAGTCGTTGAACGTCGTCACCTTCACGGCCAGCCCGTGTTTCGCGGCATTGGCCGCCACGACGCGCCACACATCTTCGTCTTCGCCGGACATGATGCCCACGCGCACCGTCTGGTCTGCCGCGAGCGCCACGTGCGCGCCGCCAGCCCCCGCGGCGAGCACGCCCGATGCGACCAGGCTTGCGAGCCATTTTCTATTGTTGCGATTCATTCGATACGCCCTACGACGGGTTGAAGATCGGGAAATGCTAGCGAGTGGCCGCATCTCGCGACAACCAATTTTGTGCGCTTTATATATGCCCGCGGCGTTGATATGCACTGCGCTCGCGCGTAGAAGCACCGCGCGGCGCGGCGGAGAAAATGCTTGTTCCTGAAACTGATAAAGCGCCGGATCTGTGCATAGGCACATAACGAGTGGGGATTCTGCGCAGTTCGGAGAACCGGCGTATGGTAGGGCCTTCCATTTCGAACGGCCGGAACCGTACCATGACCCGCACCCGTCAGTTGCACCTTGGCGCGTTCATGCGCCCCGTTAGCCTGCATACCGGGGCGTGGCGCTATCCCGGTGCCTGGCCGGACGCGAATTTCAATTTCGCTCATCTCAAGCGCCTCGCGCAGACGCTGGAAGCGGCGCGTTTCGACGCGTTCTTCATGGCCGATCACCTCGCCGTGCTGAACATGCCCATTCAGGCGCTGCGCCGCAGCCACACCGCGACGTCGTTCGAACCCTTCACGCTGCTTTCCGCGCTCGCGGCCGTGACGGAGAAGATCGGCCTCGTCGCGACCGCGTCAACCACGTTCGACGCGCCGTATCACGTCGCGCGCCGCTTTGCGTCGCTCGATCATCTGAGCGGCGGACGCGCGGGCTGGAATCTCGTGACCACCTCGAACCCGGATGCCGCGCTGAATTTCGGTCTGGAAGATCATGTGGAGCACGACGAGCGCTACCGGCGCGCCCGCGAATTCTTCGACGTGGTGACGGGCCTGTGGGATAGCTGGGACGACGACGCCTTCGTCCGCGACGTCGAGAGCGGGGACTATTTCGATCCCGCGAAGCTTCACGTGCTCGCGCATCGCGGCGAGCATCTTTCGGTGCGCGGACCGCTGAATATCGCGCGGCCGCCGCAAGGCTGGCCCGTGGTGGTGCAGGCGGGTTCCTCGGAGGCCGGGCGGCAACTCGCGGCCGAAACGGCCGAGGCCGTGTTCACGGCGCAGCCTAGTCTCGCGGCGGGCAAGCGCTTTTATGCGGACGTCAAGGCACGTCTAGAACCGTTGGGCCGCGCGCGCGATCACCTCAAGATCCTGCCCGGCGTATTCGTCGTGCTGGGCGAGTCGGTCGAGGAAGCGCGCGAAAAACGCGCGCTATTGGATACGTTCGTGCACTACGACAGCGGCATCGCTTCGCTGTCGATCGCGCTGGGCCATGACGTCTCGGGCTTCGATCCCGACGGGCCGCTGCCCGACATTCCCGAGACCAATGCGAGTCGTTCGGCGCGGCAGCGCATCGTGGACTGGGCGCGCGAAGACGGTCTCACGATCCGTCAACTCGCACAGCGTGTAGGCGGCTATTCAGGACTGGAAATGGTGGGCACGGCGAAGTCGATCGCGGACGAAATGGAGCGGTGGCTCGTGGAGGAGGGCAGCGACGGCTTCAATGTCATGTTCCCGTTTCTGCCGCAGGGCCTCGACGATTTCACTTCGCGGGTCGTGCCGGAATTGCAGCGGCGCGGCATTTTTCGCCGCGAATACACCGGTTCCACCTTGCGCGAGCATCTTGGCTTGCCACGGCCGGAAAACCGGTTTTTCCGCAAGGAGGCGCCGCCACGCAGCGCGTGACGGCGGCTCGAGCCGTTTGGCTCTCCGGCCGATCAGGTTCCCAGCATGTCGGGCGTGATCGCCACCGTCCCGCCGGTTTGCGCCGAGCGCGTTGCCGCTTCTGCGCAGGCAAGGGCGGCAACGCCATCAGCGATACCCACGGGCACGCAGGTTCCGGTCTTGATGGCCTCGACGAAAGCGCTCCACTCCGCCTCGTAGGCGCGCATGTAACGCTCGAGGAAGAAGTAGACGGGCTTGGCCGAGCGCGCGCCTGTGCTCGTGATGCTTTCGACCGTGTTTTCGAGCACGTTCTTCGCAGCGAGCAGACCACCGGAGCCGAGCAGTTCGATGCGCTGATCGTAGCCGTAGCCGGCGCGCCGCGAGTTCTTGATGACGGCGATGCGGCCATCGTGCCAGGTCAGCGTCACGACGGCCGTATCGATGTCGCCGGCCCTGCCGATCTCGGGGTCGACGATCGAGGAGCCTGCCGCAGTGACCTTCGCGGGCGCGCCGCCCATGATCCAGCAAGCGATGTCGAAGTCGTGAATCGTCATGTCGCGGAACAGCCCGCCCGATACCTTGATATAGGAAACGGGGGGCGGGGCCGGGTCGAAGGAGGTGATGGACAGCAACTCGGCGCGGCCGATGTCTCCGGCGTCGGCGGCTGCCTTGAGGGCGGCGAAGTTCGGGTCGAAGCGGCGGTTGAAGCCGATCATGACCGGCTTGCCTGTTTCGTTGACCCTCGCCTGGCATTTCAGCGCGCGCTCCAGTGTCAGGTCCACCGGTTTTTCGCAGAGCACGGCTTTGCCGGCTTGCGTGGCGCGTTCTATCAGGTCGGCGTGGGTGTCGGTGGACGTGGCGATCAGCACGGCGTCGATGGTGGAGTCGGCGAGAATCTCGCTGACGGAGCGTACCTCGGCGCCATGCTGGGCGGCGAGCTTCGAGGCGGCATCCGCCGCGACGTCCGCGACGGCGGCGAGCTTGCAGTCCGGATTGGCACGGATCGATCGGGCGTGGACCTGGCCGATCCGGCCAGCACCTAGCAGGGCAATATTCAGCATTTGAGCTTTTTTCCGTTTCAGGTTGTTCGAAATCAGGGGCATGCCCGTGTTTCGATGAAATTGTTTCGTACTGCGATTCGTTGAGGATAAAAACCTCGAATACCCGCCTCGCGCTGCTTGCCGCGAGCTAGACGGCGAACGCATCCCGGAACTGCTGCAACGCCGCTTCGTCGTCGCCGCTCGCCCATGCTTCAAGGCCGATCGTGCCGCGGTAGCCAGCTTGCGCCAGGGCCCGGGCGATGGCCGGGTAATGGATCTCTCCGGTACCGGGCTGGCAGCGCCCCGGAACATCGGCAACCTGAATTTCCCCGATCCAGGGCAGCGCCCGGCGGACCAGCTCGATCAGATTGCCCTCGCCGATCTGTGCGTGGTACAGATCGAGATTGAGGCGCAGATGCGGACTGTCCACGGCCTTCACGAGTGCGAGCGTATCCGCGGCGCGCGCGAAGGGCACGCCGGGGTGATCCACTTCCGTGTTGAGATTTTCGAGGCAGAAGACCACGCTGGCGCGCCGTCCGAGTTCCGCCACTTGCGCCAGCGTATGCCGTGCTGCGAGCCACATCGCGCCCGTGACGACGGGCGTGGGTTGGACCGGCATGCCGTTGCCGTCGAGCCCCGTGCCGTGCAGATTCAGGCGCGGGCAATGGAGTCGTTTTGCGGCCTCGATGGATTGTTCGGCGGTTTGCAGAAGCGACCTGGCGCCGCTTTCGGTGATCAGGTCTCCTTCGATATACCCTGTCATCGAGGAAAACGAGGTGCCGCTGGCCGCGAGTTCGGCGATATCGTGCTTCGTCCAGTCCCAGATTTCCACGTGGAATCCGAGATCGGCGATTCGTTTGACGCGCTCGATGAACGGAAGCTGGCGAAAGACCATTTCCGCGCATACCGCAAGTTGAAACATGATGGATCCTCTATCGGGAAGGAACGTAAATTTCAGGAGTGCATGGTAGTGAAGACGGGTATCAGCGATACTGGCCCGCGTACTTTTCGACGAGCGCGACGTTGCTGCGCGTCACGAAGCCGGGCCCGGTGTCGATGCCGTTGGCCGAGAAGCGCGGCGCGAGACCGTAAGTGCGAACGCGTTGCTGAAACTGCGGATTGGCCTGCAGGGCCGCGATGGCCTTGCCGATATCGTGGGTATGGTTCTGTTTCATGATGGCGAGCAGCGCGACCGGAATGTAGCCCTGCAGGTAGGGCTGCTGATCGATCGCGAACTCCACGGTGCCCGCCTCGATGCCCTTGTCGATTTCCGGCGTGAGGTCGAACGTGGCGAAGTAAATCTTCGACGACAATCCGAGCTTGCTGACGGCCCGAAGAGCGGGGACGGCCGAGGTCGGGCCGAGTGCGAGCACGGCCTGGGTGTCGGGCCGCTTGTGCAGCGCTGCAAAGACCTTGTTCTGCACTTCGTTGGGATCGTTGCCGCTATCGAGCGTGGACGTCTTGAAGTCGGCGCCGATCGCTTCGGCGAAGCCGCGGCAGCGTTCGAACGACTCGGGATTGGTCACATTGTTGTTCACGCAGAGAAAGCTTTTGACGCCGGCGGCTTTCGCGCGTTCACCCGCTTCCTTGCCTGCTTCGTACTCCGGTTGGCCTACGTGAAGCAGGGCGCCGAGTTCCGCGTTTTGCTTTGCGGTCCCGGAGTTGAACGTGATCACCGGAATGCCCTTCGAAATAATGGTCTTGACCGGGCCGCTCACGACATCGTAGTCGGCGATCGTCGTCGCCACGCCGTCGTAGTTGCGGGCGGCGGCCTGCTCCAGCAGATGAACCATGTCGGCGAGATCGCCATTGGGCGGGTTGCGATAGTCGACCGTGACGCCGAAGTCCTTCGACGCATCGGCGATGCCGTTCTTGACGACGTTCCAGAACGGATCGGCGTCGGGCGCATGCGAGATCACGGCGAATCTCGCGCCCTCCGCCGTGGCGCTTAGGCTGAACACCGCCATGGCCAGTGCCGCGATCAGGCGTGCTGCTCTCTTCATGCTCGTCTCCTGGTTGATCTTGTCGACGCCCCGTCGTGCGGGTGGCGTATGGCTGCATCCTATGACGCGGTGACCGGCACGCCCGCGGGAGAAATGTCCATTCTGGTTATTTCTCGTCGTATCATAGGCTTACCTTACTTATGGCAACACGGCGTCAGCGCTTTTCGGCGTCGTTTCTCCCCGGGAGACTCATGCACGCACGCGACCGGTTGGCCGCCATCGCCGTCATCGACCGGCTGGCCGAAATACTGCGCGCCGAACTTGGCGACGACGCGCAGGCGATCTGGCCAGTCCTTGGCGCGCTCTTGCAGAATCATCTGAACGACCGGCCCACGACCATCACAGCGCTCGCCGATCTCTCCGGGTTGCCGCGCACGACCGCGCGCCGGGTGGTGTTCGCGCTGAAGGCCGGCGGCCTGCTGGAGTTCCGCTCCGTGTCGGGTTCGGGCAGCCGCGCCATCGTGCGTCCCTCCGCTTCGCTACTCGACCGCGTGGACAGGATTACCGAACAGACGGTCAGGCTGATCGTGGGAGCCAGCGACACCGACTCCTTCGATCGTTTCCAGGCCGAAGGTTTGACGGGGACGCCAGGCATTGCATGGCCACGGCCCGCGCCGGACGGTTTCAACGGCGCGATCGAGTTGACGCTCGTGGCCTACGAAGACCCCGTATTCGACATACTCAAGCGCAACCGCTCCGACATCGAGCGCTTCGTGGGCCATCGCTTGAGGATCCTGACCTGGCCTCAGGACACCTACCGGGATGCGCTCGACAAGGCGCTCGATGACGCATCGCGCGCGGGAGCCGCGGCGCCGGTGCTGGTGGCGATTCCCTTCCCGTGGCTCGCAGAACTCGCCGAAGACGGGCATTTGCTCGAGTTGCAGGCCTTGCAGGCTGCCAGCAGTTTTTCCGGCGCGGACTTTTACGATGCGGCATGGCAGGCCGGCTGGCACGGCAAAGCACTCTACGCCATTCCCGTGCAGCCGACGGTGGACTTCCTGTGGTATCGGCAGGATCTGTTCGAGGCCGAGGGGCTCGATCCGCCTTCGAGTTTCGAAGACGTGATTCGCTGCGCCTCCCGATTGCACCGGCCGAGGCAGGATCGGGCGGGCATCACCTGGAACGCGGCACCGGGTCTGCCGCTTGCCGAATCGTTCCTGCAGATGCTGGGCGCGCAGGGCGGCGTGAGGTTCGACGACGGCGTCCTGCAGGTCGATACCGAACGCGGCAGACAGGTGATCGAGTATCTTCGCGCGCTGCTTCCGTGGTCGTCCACGCAGTTGCGCAGCGCGCACTGGACGCGCAATGCCCAGATTTTCGGCTCGGGGAAATCGGCCATGTGCTATCACTGGTCGAACCGTTACGGCATGCTGGACAGCCATGCGCTGCTGCAGAAAGGCGGTCGCATCGGGCTGCAGTTGCATCCCACGTTCGAGCGGGGCGTGACGCCGATCTCACCTCTCGGCGGCGCGCTGCTGGCGATACCCTCGGGTAATGGTACGGAGGCGGCGCAATGGGCGTGGCGGACGATCGAGACGCTGACCTCGCCGGAACTGATGAAATACTTCGTACTCCATGGGGCGGCAGGCAGCGCCCGCCATTCCGTCGCCGAAGACCGCTACGTGCTGCAACGCAATCGCGTCATCGCCGTCATGGATCAACTGGCGAAAAACCGGCAGATCAGCGCGTTTCCGTTTCCGGCCGTCGCGGGCTATCGCCGCCTGACCCAGACGTTGAGCGATCATCTCGAGTCGCTATTGTTCGACGGCGCGCAGGACGTTCGCAAGGGGCTCGGCAAGCTTCAGGGCGCTCTGGCGCGGGCGCGGCGCGCGCCGGGACCCGCTACCCGGCGAGGCCGGCGCGGGTGATCGGCGACCGGGAGCCCCGCACAGGAGCTTCGCTCCTCGTCACTTCTGCGTATCGAGCGCCGAAAGAATTGCATACGCTGCCGCCACGCGATCTTCGATCGGGTAGTTCTTGTTGGCGAGCAGGACGATACCCAGATGCCGCTGCGGAATGAACGCGATATAGGTCGCGAAACCGTTGGTCGAGCCGGTCTTGTTGATCCACACGTCGTCGCGCGGTGGCTCGGGCGGCGTGATGCGCGTGGCCGGCGTCGCGTCGAGGATCATCGCAGACGAGTTGCCGGCCTGCAGCGTCTTCAAATCGACGGGCCAGGGGTACTGTTCCCAGATCAGATCCTGCGTGAGCGGGCCCGAACGGAAGTAGCCCGTATGCGTCGCCGTGATCGCCTGCTGCAGCTTCGGGGCCAGCCGCACTTCGCCCATGTTGGCTTCGATAAAGCGCGTCATGTCGGCGGCGTTCGAGCGGATGCCGTACGCTTCCTCGCCAAGGACGCCCGGTTTCATGCGCACGGGCTGGTTCTGCTTCGTGTAGCCCTGAGCGTAATCGGCCGCCCTGCCTGACGGTACGTCGAGATACGAGCTGGAGAGGCCGAGGGCGGGCAAGAGATGCCGCGTCATCGCGGCGTCGAAGCTCTGGCCCATGCGCTTTGCCGTGACGAACCCGAGCATGCCGATGCCCATGTTCGAGTACGTGCGGTAGGTGCCGGGGGCGTAGAGCGGCTTCCACGCGCGGAAATACTGCATGAGTCGGGCTTCGTCGGTAACGTCGTCGGGGACCTGCAAGGGCAGGCCGCCGGGCGTATGCGTGCCCAGTTCCAGCAGGCTTACCTTGCCGAACGGGCTCGACTGCAACGCGGGCACATACTGGCCGGCGGGCGCGGCGAGCGAGAGTTCACCGTTGACGGCGGCATACGAGGCGAGCGTGGCCGTCAACGTTTTGGATACCGAACCAAGTTCGAACAGCGTGTTGCGTGTGACAGGCTGGCGGCCCTCTTTCGACGCCACGCCGTAATCGAACACCCAGGGCCGGCCGTCCACCGTGACGCCGACAGCCATGCCCGGTACGTCGTCTTTCGCCATCAGCGGCACGATAGCGGCATCCACGGCCTGTTTGATCCGGGTCTGCTGGTCGTCTGCCGCATGGGCGGCCGTGGCGCCCGCGCAAAGGGCGAGGCAGACCGAGGCGAGCAGAAGGCGCTGCGTTTCCAGTTTCATCCGTATTCGATCGTGCCGTTCAGAGAGAGGCTTTGGGCAGCACGTTCCAGTGCCGTATCGCGCGGAACTCGCGATCGAAGCCGAGAACGCTGATGGAGGCCGTGTCGAGATAGAAGTGTGCGCCAAGGGCGGCGCCGCCGATCCAGCAGCCTGCCAGCGCGCGTAGAAAATGGGCGTGCGAGAAGACCGCCACGCGTCCGCTCGACGCGAGCAGGCGCGCCACCACGCTTTCGGCGCGGGCCTGTACCTGCGCGAGGTTCTCGCCTTCCGGAACCGGCGAGTGCCACACACTCCAGTCCGGCGCGCTCGCGCGGATGTCGGGCGTGGTGCGCCCTTCGTAGATACCGTAGTCCCATTCGTGCAACTCGGGCACGATGACGCGTCTGGCACCCAGGCCCGCCAGTTCGCACGTTTCGATGGCTCGTGCCTTCGGGCTCGACCAGACCGCGTCGAAGGTCTGCGCGGCCAGCCGCGGCGCCAGCGCGCGGGCCTGATCGCGGCCGCGCTCCGTGAGCGGAATATCGGTGCGGCCCGTATGCTGACCCGAACGGCTCCACTCGGTCTCGCCGTGGCGGATCAGCCAGACTTCATGCAGCGCGCCGGGCGCGTTTGCGGGGATCGATGACATGAGGGGACTCCGGAAGACGGGACCCCGCTTACGCTGGCGGCGTATCGAGCAGCGATCCGAAGCGGCTCAAGCGCGGCGCGTAGTAGTGGTCGGGGTCGAGCGAGAAAGCCACGCGGCGCGCGCGGCCCATGATCTCGTTACGCGGGAAGAAACCGAAATAGCGCGAGTCCGCGCTGTCGTCGCGATTGTCGCCGAGCATCAGGTATTCGCCGCGCGGCACGACGACAGGGCCGAACGAACTGCGCGGGCTGGGCGCATAGGGCGAGAAGCGCACGGTGTGCGTCACGCCGTCGAAGCGTTCCGCGAAATAATCGCCGGGTTCGCTGGCGTCGCTCGCGAGCAGATTCATGCCTTCGGGCCGGTAGGTCGCGCGTACGCCGTTCACATAGAGCACGTTGTCGCGCAGGGCGATGCGGTCGCCGGGCACGCCGATCACGCGCTTGACGAGCAGTTCGTGCGCGGAGGACGAATCGATGGTCACGATGTCGCCGCGCTGCGGGTCGGCCAGGTGCGCAATGCGGATGTGCGTGAGCGGCACGCGCAGATCGTAGGCCAGCTTGTCGACGAGAATGCGGTCGCCGATGCAGATGGTGGGCAGCATCGAGCCGCTCGGCACGACGTTCCAGTCCGCGACGGCGCTACGGAAGACCGTCATGAGCAGCAGGAATGCGATAAGGCCTTTGTTCTCTTTCCAGAGCCGGGTGATCATCTTCATTCGGTCAGTCAGTCGCTTGGAATGGCAGACTATAACCCCAAGGCGGCCCGTTTGCGCAAAGGCGGCGAAGAGAAATAAAAAAAGCACCTCGTGCCGCCCGTTGCCGGACGAAAGCGAGGTGCCGTTTGCGCGGCGTGGCCGCTTAGAAAGCGTGACGCATGCCCACGGTGACTGCCACTTGCGTATCGGTCGCCGACGGCGAGAGCGTGTTGATCATCGCGTGCGAGAGCACCGAGTCGGCCGGCGCGCCATGCACGTTCTGATACACGCCTTCGAGGTAGAAGTCCGTGCGCTTGCTGACCGCGTAGTCCGTCTGCAGCATCGCCGTGTTCCAGCCCGGCGCCGAGCCGTTGTACGCGCCATGCGTGTACGTATAGGCGCCCGAAACGGTCAAGGCCTGCGTCAGCGCGTACTTGACGTTCACCTCGTAGTTGTCGAGTCGCAGCGAGCCGGTGAGCGAGCCGGCCGAAGCGTCGTTCGAGCCGAGGTACGTGCCCGTGCCGAACGAGTACACGCCGCCGACGTTGTCGAGCTGCGTGTGGCTCCAGACGAGACCGACCGTGGCCGGGCCGAACGTGTAGTTGCCGCCGAGCGACCAGACGCGCTGACGCTCCGCGAGGAAGTTCGCGCTGGTGTCGCTCGTGGTGACGGCGCCGCTGCCGCTGCCGGCGTTGTTGAGCTGCAGGTAGCCGGCCGCGAGGTTGAGCGGGCCTTGCGTGTAGGCAAGCGCGAAGCCGTACGAACGGTTGTTCGCGAATTCGCTGCTGTTGCTGAACGAGTACATCGTTTCGCCCGTGATGCCGTGCCAGGTCGGGCTTGTGTACTTGACCGAGTTGTTGATGACGACCGAATCGGCGGCGAGATTGTCGTTCTCGAACGGGTGGGCGGCCATGTTGCCGCCCCAGGTGTTCGATTCCGCCGTGAGCGGGCCGACCAGGTCGTTCATCACGTCGAACTGGCGGCCGAACGTGAGCGTGCCGTACTGGTCGCTTTGCAGGCCGACCCAGGCTTGCGAGCCGAAGATGTCGCCGGAGAACGCTTCGGCGCCGTTATTGAGCACGAAACCCTGTTCCAGCTTGAAGACCGCATGCAGGCCGCCGCCGAGGTCTTCCGTGCCTTTCAGGCCGAACACCGTGTTCTGCGTCGAGCTGCTGTTCAGTTGCCAGTTGCTGTGGCCGCCCTGGTTGTTCGTGTAGACGAGGCCCGTGTCGATCAGGCCGTAGAGGGTGACGCTGCTTTGTGCATGTGCGGAAATTGCGAAGACACTACCGAGTGCGAGGGCGACAAGACTTTTTTTCATGCTTTTCTCCGAGTACAGCTATGGATTGGCGTTAATGGCTAATTCGTCCTTCTATTTTCTGCAATAAAGAAGGCGTAATCAGGCCGAAAGATTTTTATGTAACCTTCAATAATGAAAGTTAATCCCTTTTGATTATTGCTGGCGCCGCAAGCTCCGCCGCTTTTGGGCGGCGATTATTGCGAAGCGGCCGCATGGACAGGTCGTGTCCGGAGCAGCGAAATACGACGGGCCATCATAGGACGGCGAAAATAAAAATCGCGTTGAAATTGGCCGCGGCGTGGTGTCAAAAAAACACTTGTTTTCGGGTACTCGACTAACGCCAGGGATTGTGCATTGCAGCGTGAACGTGGAGTTTTTCCGTCTCCGAAGGGCTCCCTGACTGACAGGAGGCAGGGGCCGCTGCGTTACGCTACAACTATCGGTGTGAGCGATATTTCTGCTTTATACCTGTGGCTGATATTGTCAAACTATCACCGACAGGCATAAAATTGCTTTATGCGTGACAGGAATATCTCATGAAGATCATCGTCCATACGCCGGCTGCACTCGGCGAGATTCTGCAGTCGGCCAGAAAGGCCCGGGGGATGACCCAGGCGCAGGCGGCCGCGCGTATCGGCATTGGTCAGCCGCGGCTTTCCGCGCTTGAGACCACGGGTACGGCCAGCCTCTCGTTCGACCAGATGATGGCGCTTTTCGCGCTTTACGGTCTTGAGCTGTGCGTGCAGTCGCGCGATACCGGGGCGCCCGGCGCCGCTGGCCAGCCGGAGTGGTGAGCGATGGGCCGCAAATCGCATTCGCGCGCGCTCTCCGTATGGGCCAATGGTGAACGGGTAGGCATCTGGGCCGCGCTGCCCGGCGGCGATATGGAGTTGCACTACGAACCGGCCTGGAAGCTTTCGGCCGTGGGGCGGCCGCTCTCGCTCTCGTTGCCGTTCGGCGTTGGCGAACGGCCGCTGCGCGGCGAGCGCGTTCATAACTACTTCGACAACCTGCTGCCGGACAGTCCGCAGATCCGCCGGCGCATCGCGGCCCGCTTCAGCACCGAAACGGTTGAAGCATTCGATTTGCTGAAAGCGGTCGGACGCGATTGCGTGGGCGCGGTGCAATTGCTGGGCGAGGACGAGGAGCCCGAGGACGTCGAGTCGATCGACGGTACGCCGCTCTCCGAAGCCGCGATCGAGCGGTTGCTGCTCGAAACCGCGGGCGCGCTGCCGGGCGAGGGCGCGGGGGACGAAATGGGCAGCGAGCTGCGCATCTCGCTCGCAGGCGCGCAGGAAAAGACGGCGCTGTTGCATCACGACGGCCAGTGGTATTTGCCGCGCGGCGCCACACCCACCACGCACATCCTCAAGCTGCCGCTCGGCCTGATCGGCCATCGCAAGGTGGACTTCCAGACCTCCGTCGAAAACGAGTGGCTCTGCCTCGCCGTGCTGAAAGCGTACGGGTTACCCGTTGCCGGTGCGCGCATCGAAACCTTCGGCTCGCAGAAGGTGTTGTGCGTGGAGCGCTTCGACCGGGCCTGGTCGCAGGGCGGCGCGTTGCTGCGTCTACCCCAGGAGGATTTTTGCCAGGCGCTGGGCATGCCGCCGCATCGCAAGTACGAATCGCAGGGTGGCCCAGGCGTGCGCGAAATCGCCGACATCCTGCGGCAGTCGCGGCGCGCAGAGGACGACCTCGAAACATTGCTTGGCGCGCAGATCGCGTTCTGGTTGCTCGCGGCGCCCGACGGCCATGCGAAGAACTTCAGCATTCGCCTGCTGCCGGGCGGCCGTTTTCAGTTGGCGCCGCTTTACGATGTGATGTCGATCTGGCCGGTTGAAGGCGACGGCGGCAATCAATGGTCGTGGCACAAGGCGACGCTTGCGATGGCCATGTGGGGCAAGGGGCGCCACTACCGCATGCGCGACGTGAAGCGCGCCCATTTCGATGCCACCGCGCAGCTTTGCCACTACGGGGGCGATGCGGAGGCGCTTGTGGCTCGCTTCGTCGAGCGCACCCCCGCGGTGATCGAGCAGGTGGCGGCGGCGCTGCCCGCAGGTTTTCCCGAGCGTGTTGCGGCGCGGTTGTTCTATGGGTTGAAGTGGTCGGCGGAGCGGCTCGAGGCCGCTGTCTGAGGGGACGGGGGACGGGGGACGCGCTCGCCTTGGGTGTCGACCGGAAAAAACGGTTCTCCGCAGATTTCCGGGCTTTATCAACGCAGACGACAGTCGTCTAACGAAGAAGCAACCCGGTATCGTCATGTCGGCTGAATGCCAAGCAGCTTTTCGCTGAGCGTCCATAGCCCATCGGCATTCGTGTGATCGACGGCATACGGCGCCACGCCGACGAGCCGCATGGCATCGGCCATATCGGCGATTTCGGGCTGCGCCGCCATCAGCGGAGCCACGTCGACGTTTTCGCAGTACACGCCGCCCCGGCCATCGAGCTGAGGGCTCGTCGCGCACCAGACCTGGGTGGCCGCACCTTGCCCAATCGTTTTGAGCTGCCGCGCCGGATCGCGTATCGGCTTGCCTTGTTCGTCGAGAACGCCCGCGGAGATCAACTGCTCGCGCGTCACGTATTTCCCCAGACCCGTATCGACGATGGCACCCGGATGCAGCGAAAACGCGCGGATGCCGTGGCGCTTCTCCCGTTCGTCGAGCGCGACGGCAAAGAGAATGTTGGCCGTCTTCGACTGCCCATATCCGGTCCAGGGGTCGTACGGGCGCCGGTCGTAATGCGGGTCGTCGAGAAACACCGGCGAATAACGATGACCGACCGACGAAACCGAGACCACGCGCGCGCCGTTCGCCCGGCGCAGCGCGGGCAAGAGTCGCAGCACAAGTTGAAAGTGGCCGAGGTGGTTCGTTGCAAACTGGGACTCATAGCCGCGCGCGTCCCGCGTCAATTCTGGCAGGGCCATGATGGCAGCGTTGTCGACCAGTATGTGCAACGCACGCGTCGATTCGAGAAACGACGCCGCAAAGGCATCGATCGAAGCGGGATCGAGCAAGTCCATCGGGGCAATTTCCACATCGATGCCAGTCAATGCCGCACTCGCCCGATTCATGTCGCGCGCGGGGACGACGACACGAGCGCCGGCGGCGCGCAGCACGCGCGCAGTCTCGCGCCCGAGGCCCGAATAGCCGCCGGTCACGATCGCGACCTTGCCGGAAAGGTCGATGCCGGCAATGGCTTCGTCGGCGGTGGTGGCGGCTCCGAAATTCGAACCGATTGGTTTTTGCAGCGTCTGCATGAAGTCCTCCTGGGCGAACAATGTTGGGTACAGTGTGAGCCCGACTTCCGGTACGATGAATAATCAAAAAGCCGGAATACTGTCGCATGAGTTCAGAAATGGAAGGTGACCCCCTATCAGACATGCTTCGGCTGCTCGACGCGCAACCGGTCGTGGCCGGCGGCTTCTCCGCGGGCGGCAGGTGGGCGATCCGCTTTCCGCAGCCGAACAAGATCAAGTTCTTCGCGCTGGTGAAGGGCAGTTGCTGGCTTGGCTTCGGGCCTCGGAGCGAACCGGTCGCTGTCGGCGAAGGCGACGTTTTTTTGTTGAATGGCGAACGCTCATTCATTCTCGCAAGCGACCCGGACACCGAACCCGTCGAGGCGACGAGCCTGTTCTCCGGCAGTGGGAGGCGGGCCGTGCAGATCGGCGACGGCAGCGGCTGCACGCAGATCGGCGGGCACGTGAGACTCGCACCATCCAACGATGCGCTGCTAACCGACGTTTTGCCGCCGCTCATTCATATCCGCGCAAACTGCGAGCAGGCGGGTGTTCTGCAGTGGCTGCTCGCACGGCTAGTGAAGGAGTTCGAGGCCGAGAGGCCAGGCGCCAGTCTGGCTTCGGCCTACCTCGTGCAATTGATGTTTGTCGAGATGCTACGCGTTCATCTCGACACGGGCGCGGACGTCCCCAGAGGATGGTTGCGTGTCATCGGCGACCCGCGGCTTGGTCCTGCGTTGCGGTTGATGCACGGCGACCCAGGCAGGTCGTGGCGGCTCGACGAGCTTGCAGCGGCGGCGGCGATGTCGCGCACTGCGTTTGCCACCCGTTTCAAGTCGGCCGCAGGCATGGCACCGCTTACGTGGTTGACGCACTGGCGCATGCGTATGGCAAGGCGCGCACTGATCCAGGAGGCAACGCCGATTGCCGTCCTCGCGGCCAGGCTGGGATATGCGTCGGAAAGCGCGTTCAGCAGCGCGTTCAAGCGCGTGTGCGGCGTGGCGCCGAGGGACTATCGGCGTACGGGCGTTGGATCTTGATGCGGAGTTGGATGTTTGAGCGTCCCGTCATAATAACGCTCATGGAGAATTACGCAGCATATCCGGCTACCGGCGGATGCGGTGGGCCGTAGCCGACCCGGAGCGGACTTTCATTTTTTCCAGGAGCGGCCATTCAATCGACGATTGATTTTCTTTTACGAGGCGTACAGTTTTCCACCCTCGCCGACCCAAATGACACCTGGGATCATGAAAAAATAGACTATTAGTTCTGGATCGTTTGCATCAGACACGTGCATTGGCCATTGGGCGGCGAGCTGGCGAACAATTTCTTCGGGCGTCTCATGCCACTGGGCATCTCGATCGTAAATAGTGTATCGAGGATGAGGATTTTCCGGAGATGTATAGCAGTCAGCTCCCGGTGCGATGAACATGATCTTGCCGTCATCCAGCAATTGCCTTACGACGTCAAAGAACGCAGCCTTATATTCATCCAATGAGAAGGTCGGATTCCAGCGCCTAATCGAATCAAAGAGACCCGTGATCCAAAGACCGAACGAATATCGAATGATCTCTTCCATGTGCTCTATTTGCGCCATAGCCGAAGACCAACCTCCACAAAATTGAACTGCTAGATATCTGCCGTCCGCTCGCGGCCGCACTGCGTCCGACTCTAGTCGTGCATGTGTTTGGCGATTCGTGCGCGGTAAGCGGCGCCCCCTCAATATCTGGCTCCGCAGCTAAGACGAACATCAGGATCTAAGTCGGCGCAATCGTCTCCCCGAGGTCCCGACATACTGGTCTGCCGTCTTCTTTCCCTCTATATTTTCGACCGTGACCGAAAAGTGTCGACCGTATACCTGATCCGTTCCATATCGAGCGGTCAGCGTTTTGATGGTTGAAAACGCGATGCGATGCTTGTCACAAAGAGTCGGGAGCGCATCACGATAAAGATGAATTGCGCGCTGCAACGTCACAGAAATCGGACCACCAGACGTCGTTCCGTCAAGAAAGTTGACGGTGATAAAACCTTGGGCGCTTGCTGAAGCCTCTGCAAATATATCGAAGTCGTACATGCCAATCATTAAGCCGATTCCGCTAGCCAGCGAATCGGCGATATTGTGGCCAAGCGACCTCAGCTCACCGGGTTTCATTGGGCTCTTCCATGATTCTGAGAAAACGGTCGACCTCGACAGATTGTCGCCGATTGGTGGGGGTAGTCGAACGGTAGCTCATGGTCGAACTCACCCTTTCTCACGCCTCGGCGGTTCCGGCTCTTGCTCGTCTTGGGAGAGAAGATCCGATAGTTCAGACGGGGAGAGGCGCTTCATTTTTTTTTCGAGCTTGCGATCGTACTGCCTGTCGTTGGGCTCTGATGCTTGAACCTTCCGGGCGTACTGTTGCACGAAGCGACTAAGCTCGCCAGCTAGCCGAGTTTTTGTACGGTTCGTCGTCATGTGTCGATCTTGCGCTAATCCAAGTCACGCCCAGAGTCAGCCTGTGCTGATTGTCAACGAATCAGATGCTGACGTCGAGTGACCGTTCATGGCCGACTACCGCCCGACGCCCGAGCGCGAAGATCGCCTCGGGCGTTCTTCCCATGCAACGAACATAAACGACCCGTTGGCGTCGTTCGACGAAGCGTGACGTCTTCGGCAGCTTCAGGGTGTAGCGGCCATCGCTTTCTTCGAGCCCGTTGCTAGTCAGACCAGCACGCCACCGCCATCCACAATTATGGTCTGTCCCGTAGCATAGCGATTGGTCATCAAATAGACGTACGTTTGCGCGAGGTCCTCCGCCTCGCCGGCACGACCGACTGGCAATGCCACGCCACTCGCGGCGTAGAGCGCTTCGCGCTCAAATTCGGGCAAGTTATCCCACAGCGGCGTGCGCACCAAACCGGGACTCACGAGGTTGACGCGAATGGGCGCCAACTCCACCGCGAGTGCCCGTGTTAAACCTTCCATCGCGCTGCAGACGCCGGCGAGCGCCGCCCAACCCGTTTGTGGCCGCAAGCTCGCAATACCGCCGGTCAACACCACCGAGCCGCCGGGACGGAGATACGGTGCCGCATATTTGACAGCGGCAATTGCGCCGAAGACTCGCACTTCGAAAATCTGGCGGACCGTAGCGAGGTCCATGTCGGCGAGCGCTCCGGTTCGCAACGAATCCCCCGCGCTGTAGACCAGATGGTCGAAGGCGCCGACTTGCCCGAACAGTGCACGCACGGCGGACTCGTGACTCAGATCGACCGTGTACCCCTTGACCCGGTCGCCGAGTCTCGCGACGGCTTCGGCGACTCGCTCACTGCGGGATGAAACAACGCTCACTGAGGCGCCGGCTGCCAGCGCGGCCTGCGCCGTGGCAAGGCCGATTCCGGAGGTGCCGCCCAGCAGGACGACGTGTTGATGCCGAAGGTTCGTGCTTGCAATAGTCATGGTGAGTCCTCGCTGTGGATTGTGAGTGAAGCCATGACCCGAGTATTATTCTTTAGCCAGACTTGATAAACCCAGTATCTCTTCGAACACTCCTTAATAAGACTTGCGAATGGATCGATTCAACAGCATGGCGATATTTGCACGCGTGGTCGAGCGCGGCAGCTTTACCGCCGCGGCCGAAGGCAGCGGTATGACGCCCACGATGGTCGGCAACCATATCCGCGAGTTGGAGCGACGGCTCGAAGGCCGGCTGCTGAATCGCACCACGCGGCGTCAAAGCCTGACCGAACTCGGCAAGCGCTATCACTCGCGATGCCTCGAAATTCTGGCGCTGGTGGACTCCGCCGAACTGGACGCGCGAGAAATGCAGAGCAACCCGCGTGGCCGATTGCGGGTGAGTTGCCCGGTTATCTATGGCACGCGTGTGCTCGTACCGGCGCTTGCCGCGTACCTCGACCGCTACCCCGAGGTTCAGGTCGAGCTGTCCCTTAACGATCGTTTCGTCGATCTGGCGGAAGAAGGTTTCGACGCTGCGATCCGAACAGGGGTACTGCCGGACTCGGGCTTGATTGCGCGGCCGTTGACCCATTCGCCGCGTATTGCCTGCGCATCACCGGCCTATCTGGCGCGCCACGGGCAGCCTCAGGTGCCCGCCGATCTGGCGCAGCACAACTGCCTCGCTTTTATAGTCGCGACCGGACCCGAACGTGAATGGCGTTTCCCACGTCCCGGCGGCAATGGCGTGGAGCGCATCGCGGTGCGTGGCCGTCTCGATGTCAATGGCGGCCTCGCGCTTCGCGAAGCTGCGCTCGCGGGACTGGGGGTGATTTTTCAACCTCAGGTAATGCTGCAGGAAGATCTGGATGCGGGTCGGCTCGTTCGTCTTTTTCCCGACTGGCCGGCGCAGACGTGGCCAATCCATGTGGTGCATTTGCCCGATGCGCGTATGCCACGGAAGCTGGCAAGTTTTATCGCCTTCCTCCAGGAAACGTTGGGGCACGACAGCGAACGGTAGACTGGCCGTGTTGTGGGAAAGCGGCCTGTAGCGACTCAGCAGTGAGTTTCTGTGACGGTGTTCATGGCGGTCACCCATGCGATGTTTCAGTATGACCGCTTTGGGCCGTCACTACGGACGTTCATTGCCGGTTTATCTGCATCGCCTCGAACGTGAATGATTGGTCGCTGGCCCAAAGCGTTTAACTGTTACGTCCGGTCTTAAGCCGTGGATTTGTATAGCGCGCAATAGAGTTGGGTGCAGCGCTTGGACCCATTGCGGCCAGGTCCATATTAGTCAGCTGTCAGCGCCGTACGCGCGGCGTTTTCCAGTTCGACTCGCGCGCGAACTCGACGAATGAATTCAGGTAATCGACGACGGCATCGTCCTCGCGCGTGCCCAGAAAAATCTGCTTGGCGATGCCCTGTTTGCCGAGCTTGACGATGGCGAGCGGCATGCGGTCAGCGTATTCTTCCGCGAGCCATTTGGGCAGCGCCGCCACGCCACGGTGGCTCGCGACCATCTGCAGCATGATGTCCGTCGTTTCGATCGTTTTGTGCCGCCGCGGAATGATGCCGGCGGGGCGCAGAAACTGGTTGTAGATGTCGAGCCGGTCGGTTTCCACGGGATAGGTAATGAGCGTTTCGTCGACCAGTTGTTCCGGTTTCACATAACGCTCGCCTGTCAGCCGATGATTTTCCGCGACCACCAGCACCTGCTCGTAGTCGAACACCGGTTCGAAGCGCAGGCCGGGGCGGTTGAGCGGATCGGGCGTCACCAGCACGTCGATGTCGTAGCCGATCAGCGCGCCGATCCCGCCAAACTGGAAGCGCTGCTTCACATCCACGTCCACATCGGGAAATCGCGCGAGATACGGTGAAACGACCTTGAGCAGCCACTGATAGCACGGCGCGCATTCCATGCCGATGCGCAGGGTCCCGCGCTCGCCCGCTGCGTACTGCTTCATGCGCTCCTCGGCTAGCTCGAACTGGGGCAGAAGCCGCTCGGCGAGCGAGAGTAGATACTGGCCGGCCTGCGTAGGGCGCAGGCTGCGTCCCTCCCGGTGCCAGATCGGGGTGCCGAGTTGCTGTTCGATCTTCTTGACCGTGTGGCTCAACGCCGATTGCGTGAGGAAAAGCGATTCCGCGGCTGCGGTGAGTGAGCCCTGTCGGGCCACTTCACGAACGATGACGAGATGAACGCGCTCGAGCATGGAAATGGACAACCAAAAAATGAAGAAATCTAATGGATGGATGAAATAATGCCATTTTTCTTCATCGAAGATAAGCCCTCTACGTACCCGCAATTTCTTTATGCCGCCCGATCCTTAACGTACGCGAACGCAGTGTGAGGCCAGCGACCGGATTTTCGGATGAACGAAACTAATGGATGTATGAAGAATAATCCATGGTCGAATACAAGGCGGTCCAGGATAATTACGGGCTACCCCGGCAATCTTGGCGTTTCCCGCTTTAAAGCATGACTTTTCGGATCGACGAGGCCGCTAGTGATGCACCGCTGGAACAACTGGCGTTCTAGCCAAAGCGCGGCTTCGCGAGCACTGTCCACGCAATGATTTTGCGTAGCGGCGCAACGCGACAAGCTCAAACTCGTACTCGATACACCACGTGAAATCTGGCGCGAGGCTTGAAGATAACCGTCGCTGCGTAAGCATGCCGGTCTTGTATCAGCCTGCGTGACGTTTCAGCGAAAGGAGATGTTATGACATCAACCCATGACCGTAAGCCTCTCCCACTGCCCGGCGGCCAGAGCAAGGTGCTGCTGCATTCGTGCTGCGCGCCGTGTTCCGGGGAAGTCATGGAAGCCATGGTAGCGTCGGGCATCGACTTCACGATCTTTTTCTATAACCCGAATATTCATCCGCGCAAGGAATACGATCTCCGCAAAGACGAGAACATTCGCTTTGCCGAAAAGTTTGGCATTCCCTTCGTCGATGCCGATTACGACCGCGATAACTGGTTCGAACGCGCACGCGGGATGGAAAACGAACCGGAACGCGGTGTGCGCTGCACGATGTGCTTCGACATGCGTTTCGAGCGGACCGCGCTTTACGCGCACGAAAATGGCTTCCCGGTGATCACGAGTTCGCTGGGCATCTCGCGCTGGAAGAACATGCAGCAGATCAACGAGAGCGGAGCAATCGTCAATAGTGGTGTACGGGCGGGACGGCATGATCAGGCGGCCAGCGC
>NZ_JBANLK010000018.1:49449-110982 GCF_054968425.1 Paraburkholderia sp. AV2 | reverse complement strand
GCCGCGCTGGCGTTGGCGGTGAGCGGACTGTCGGCACTGGCCGTGCTGCCGGCGGGCGGGCGCGGGCGCCCCCCCGCGCGGCCCCCCCGCCGAAGCTCGGCGAACACAATCATCTGCTGACGAAAGCCCCTCTGGAGACATCTTGAAGCTCGCAACCTGTCTGGATTCTGCCCCGCTCACCACACTGCAACTCGAAGAGATCGATGGACAGATTCTCGTCGTCACGCTGAATCGACCCGACGTCTCGAATGCGATCAGCACGACCACCGGCCACGAACTGATCCGTGTGTTCGGCTCGCTCGAAGCAGAGCCGTCCGCTTATCGCTGCGTGATTCTCACCGGCGCGGGCCAGCGCGCTTTCTGCGGCGGCGCCGATCTCAAGCAGCGCGAAGGCATGACCGACGAGCAGTTCGGCGAGCAGCACTACCTGTTCGAGCGAATGAATCGCGCGCTCACCTTCTGCCCGGTCCCGTTGATTTGCGCAGCCAACGGCTCGGCCGTCGCGGGTGGACTCGAATTGCTGCTGGCCTGCGATTTCGCGTATGCGTCGAAGCAGGCGGTATTCGGCTTTACCGAGGTGAAGCGCGGCATCATGCCAGGCGGCGGCGGCACCCAGCAGTTGCCCCGCACGATCGGCGTGCGCCGCGCCAAGGAATTGATTTTCCGCGGCGCCCGCTTCAGCGCCGAGGAAGCGCTCGCGTGGGGCGTCGTCAACCGGCTGTGCGAACCGGGGCGAGTGCTCGCCGATGCGATCGAGGCGGCACGCGACATCTGCAACAGCGCGCCGTTGTCGGTCAGCCAGGCGAAGAAAGCGATCGACCTCGGCATGCAGGGCGATCTGCGTACTGGGCTCTACGTGGAAATCGAAGCATATAACCGCCTGATCCCGACCGCCGACCGGCTGGAAGGAATCAGCGCGTATAACGAAAAGCGTCAACCGGTATTCAAGGGCCGTTAGCGCGGCGGTCTTCGCAATCCGCGCAGCACAGGACCGGCAGGCACGAACCTGCCGGCTTGACCACCGGCATACCCGGAGGAGACAGGCATGACACCCACGACCGGCAGTTCGCAACACGCTCACGGGGACCAGACCTACGGCAAGATTACCCGACGTCTGATCCCGTTTCTGTTCCTGTGCTATGTCTTCGCGTTTCTCGACCGGATCAACATCGGCATCGCGCAACTCGACATGAAGCACGATGTCGGCTTCAACGATCTCACCTACAGCATCGGCGCCGGCATCTTCTTCCTCGGCTACGTGCTGATGGAAGTGCCGAGCAATCTATTGCTCGCGCGCATCGGCGTGAAGCGCACGTTCTCGCGGATCATGATCCTGTGGGGCATCGTCGCCGCGGCGACCGCCTTCGTGAAGCTGCCGGCTCACCTCTACGCGGTGCGATTCCTGCTCGGACTCGCGGAAGCCGGCCTGTACCCGGGGGTGATCTTCTATCTGACGCGCTGGTACCCCGTCGAGCGGCGCGCCAAGGTCATCGCACTCTTTACGTGCGCGACCGGCATTGCGGGGCTGTTCGGCGGTCCGCTGTCCGGCGCGTTGATGACGTATGCCAATGGTTCGTTCGGACTGCACGGCTGGCAATGGATGTTCATTGCGCAGGGGCTGCCCGCGAGCGTGCTCGGCATCGTCGCGTTCTTCTATCTGGATGACGGTCCGCAGCAGGCGGCGTGGCTGAACGACAGCGAAAAGGCGGTAGTGCTGAACGATCTGCAGCGCAGTTCGAGCGTCAGCGCCACGCATGCGGAACACACCTTCGGCCGTGCACTCGTCGACTTTCGCGTGTACGTGATGGGCTTCGTCTGGTTCACGCAGATCGCGGGCGTGTTCGCAATCGGCTTCTGGCTGCCGACATTGATCAAGGAATCGGGCGTCAACAGCCCGTTGTATGTCGGGTGCTACTCGGCGATCCCGTACTTCGTGAGCTGGGTCGCACTCGTGATGCTCAACCGCAATTCCGACCGCACGATGGAGCGCCGCTGGCACTGCGCGATTGCAATGCTGTTCGGCGCCGCCGGCCTCGTGGCGGCGGGCTTTACCGGCGGCAATCTGGCGCTGTCGCTGGTAGCGTTGTCGATCGCGACAGCCGGCATTCTCGCGCCCAATCCGCTGATCTGGGCCATCTCCACCGATTACATCCGCGGCAGCGGCGCGGCCGGCGGCGTGGCGATCGTTAACTGCATCGGACTGCTCGGCGGCTTCTTCAGCCCGATGATCATCGGCTCGATCAAGACGCTGACGCACAGCATGTCCGGCGGCCTCGCCGCCATCGCCGTGCTGATGACGCTCGGCGCTGTCGCGGCGATCGTCTTCGCGCCGCAGACCTCGGCGGCCACCGACGCGCATCGTCAGGCGGACGAAAGCCAGCCCGAGGGTGGGCAGCCGGTGGCCGATGCGACGCCGTGAAGAACGCCATGCAGCGTGACGTCACGCAAACCCGCCTTTAAGGAGCAAAGGACCATGGATAACAGGGAAACGGCGCAGGTTCGGGAAGTCGGCCTGCGCGATGGGCTGCAGATGGTCGGCACGATCCTCAGCACCGCCCGCAAGCTGGATTGGTGCGCGCGCATGGTGGATGCCGGCGTGACCGAGATCGAAGTCACCTCGTTCGTGCCGCCGAAAGTCGTGCCGCAGTTCGCGGATGCGGTCGAGGTCGCGACAGGCGCGCTTGCCATCGACGGCCTGCATGCGGCCGCGCTGGTGCCGAATATGAAGGGTGCGCAACGTGCCTTCGACGTCGGTCTGCGCAAGGTGCACTACGTGCTCTCGGCGAGCAACGAACACAATCTGAAAAACGTGCGGCGCAGCACCACGGAATCGGTTGACGATTTCGCGCGGATCGTCGCGGAGCGCGATGCCAGCCCGCTGCCCGGGGTGCGCGACGTCGTGCTCGGCGCGGGTGTCGCGACCGCTTTTGGCTGCACGATCGCCGGCAAGGTGGACGAAGCCACCGTGCTCGGTCTCGTCGATACGTTGCTCGAAGCCGGTGCCGACGAGATCACGATCGCGGATACGGTCGGCTACGCGAATCCTGGACAGGTGCGTGCGCTGTTGCGCAAGGTCTGCGCGCTGGCGGGCACAGTGCCGGTGGCGTGCCACTTCCACGATACACGCGGGCTGGGTCTGGCCAACGTGATCGCCGCACTCGATGCCGGCGTGCGCCGCTTCGACGCGTCGCTCGGCGGTCTTGGCGGCTGTCCGTTTGCGCCTAATGCGACGGGCAACATCAATAGCGAAGACACCGTATTCCTGCTCGAATCCGAAGGGTTCGATACCGGCATCGACATCGGCCGGCTGCTGGCGATCCGGGAAACGATCGCCGCGTGGCTGCCGGGCGAGCCATTCACCGGCGCGATCGCACGGGCTGGTTTGCCGAAAACCTTCGTACCTTCGCAAGCCGTGACGGCATGAGGCTTCACCCAGGTTGGCCGTCATTCACCGGATGACATGAATCGACCTGCCGTCACCTCGCGCTATCGTGGCGTCTTTCCCGTCGTCACGCCATCCTTCACCTGTCGGGCACGTCAATGGTCATGGTGATGCCCGCCGCGCTGCTGGCCCGCGCGGCGACGGAAGTCGGCCATATCGTACTTCGAGAGCCCTGCCGGGGCCGCTGACGCCGCTCAAGCGGCCCGGCCAGCCAGCCGTTCGAGCAGATCGACGAGCAGGTCGGGGGCCAGCACCATCGCATCGTGTCCCGTGTCGAGCGTTTCCCAGCCCCAGCCGTCGCTGGCGCGAATCCGTTCGCGTACCAGCGCGAGCGTGTCGTACGACGGGTTCGCGCAATGCACATAGGTGCGCGGCAGACCGTTGCCCAACGCATGGCGCAACGTGAGCCGCGACTGATACGTCGCGAGCGGATGCGGCGTCAAACGGCGGCGCACCCACGCGGCGAGCGGATGGTCGTCGGGAATGCCAGTACCGGCAAGACCGTTCACCGGCATTCCAAGCCTTTGCCCGCTTCCCTCGACCGCCGCGAGGCGTTCGGCGACGACGCTGCCCGGCAACACGTCCATAGCCGATTCGCCGCTTTCGACCAGCAGGCTGTCAAGACACACCAGAGCACGAATGGATTCGCGCCGCCGGTCCGCAACGCCGGAGGCCACGAGGCCGCCGAAGCTATGCCCGACCAGCACCACGTCTTCCAGTTCTTCCGCCTCGAAAAGGCGTTCGATGTCGGAGATCGATACGTCGAGCGACGTCACCGCTTCCAGCAGGTGGCGCCGCTCGCCGAGCCCGGTGAGCGTCGGTGCGAAGGCACGGTGCCCTCGCGCAAGCAGGCGCTCCATCACGAACCGCCAGCACCAGCCGCCGTGCCAGGCGCCATGGACCAGAACGAACGTATACCCCTGCTGGTGCCCCGCCTGATCGGCAGCCGATACGGTTGATGTTGCTTGATGCATGCGAGTGCCTCCATCGGCAACCCTGATAGTGGATCCATCGTCAGCGCTTCTCGAAGACTGCGATGACGCGCCCGCTCCGGTCTCTCCGCAGCAGAATCGTTGTGCGAACCGTGACGACCAGCGCCCATCTCCCAGCGTTGCGCAGGACGACCAGACAGCCGCTCCGCCATCTCGGCGACCATTGTCTGGTCGTCGCCACTGAGCCTGGCAAGCAGCGGCCTCACATACTTCCGCTGATCGCGTGAGCATCGCGTCGATGGGTGATCGTCGAATTTCGCGTCGGTGATTTTTGTTCTGGATAACGACGCATTGGAAAAAATTCCGGTGTTTCTACGCCCACTCGACAACAACCGACAACTCCCGCAAGCGTCCTACTCTTGTCCTTCGGCCTCGGTCTTCTCCAGCATTCGCATGGCGGCCTTCTCGGCATTCGCCACATGCAGACGCGCGGCTTCCTGGGCCGCGTCGGCATTGCGCGCCTTGAGCGCCTTGTAAAGCCGGTCGATTTCGCGCAGGCTGCTGGGCAGGCGATCGCGGTGCATCAGCGAGGTCGCCCGCAGCAGATTCACGCGCGAATAGAGACTCGTCAGTATCTCCTTGATAAGCGCGTTACCGCAGTTATCGAGCAGCACGTCATACAGCGCGGCCTTTGCCTTCAGCACGCCAGCCTGGTCTTGCGCCGCGGCCTGCGCGCGCAATTCCTTCGCCGCCTCACCGAACCGGGCGATTGCCGCATCGGCTGCCAGCCGCGCAAATTCGTGCGCGGCGAAGCCTTCGAGCAATCCGCGCAACGCATACAGTTCCGCCGCTTCCTGTCGTGACATGACCGCGACGACCGGCCCTTTGTGCGGCACGCTGCGGACCAGCTTCTCCGCTTCCAGCCGGCGCAGCGCTTCACGCACCGAGGTCCGGCTCACACCGAGCGTCTCGCACAGTTCACGCTCGATCAGTCGCGCGCCGGGTGCGAAGCGCCCGCTCATGATCGCCTGCCGTAATACGTTCTCGACCTGGTGGCGCAGTGTCTCAGGCCTTACAACGGCAATCTCGATCGACATAATGTACTCCCGTCCGACAATTCAAACCGTTCGCATCATACATGGAATGTCTTCGAATTATCCAGGATTGCGCCTCTCAACAGCGCCACGCCGGTCAAAAATCCGCAGCCAGATCGACGTTCTTCGTCTCCTTCAGGAACAGCAGCGCGATGACGAACGAACCGACGATCCACGCCACCGGATACCACAGCCCGAAATAGATGTTGCCCTGTTGCGCGGACAACGCGAACGAGATTGTCGGCAGCAGGCCACCAATCCAGCCGCTCGCGAAATGATACGGAAACGACATCGACGTATAGCGGATTCGCGTGGGGAACATCTCGACGAGCGCGGGCGCGGTCGGCGTCAACGCGAGCGTCATGAGCGCGAGCAGCACGACCAGCAGCAGAAACACCATCGGCTTGTTAAAGCGTTCCGGCGAGGCCTTGCGCGGGAAGCCAGCGGAGTCGAGCGCCTGCCTCAAGCGCGCGGCAAATGCCGTCGACTTCGCCTTCGCTTCGCCCGCCGCGAGACTTGATATGTCGTAGGCCTCGACGGCATCGCCGCCGATATGCACTGTCGCCGGTTGGCCCGCCGGCGCGTCGTGGGTTTCATAGCTGACGCCCGCTTCGGTCAGCGCTTCGCGTGCGATGTCACACGAACTCGTGAAATGCCGCGAGCCGAGCGGGTTGAACATGAACGAGCAGGATTGCGCGTCGGCGCCGACCCATACGGGCACGTTCGCCTGCGCCTCGGCAAGCGCGGGATTCGCGTAGCGCGTCATCGCGTGGAAAATCGGGAACAGCGTGAGCGCGGTCAGCACGAAGCTGATCAGCAGGATCGGCTTGCGTCCGAAACGGTCGCACAGCCAGCCCGATACCAGAAAAAGCGGCGTGCAGACAAGCGTTGCCAGCGTGACGACGACGTTGGCCGCGGTCGCGTCAACCTTCAGCGTATGGGTCAGGAAAAAGGTCGGATACAGTACGGCGGTGTAGTACACGCAGGTCATGCCGCCGCAGATCGCGAAGAGCGCGACCAACAGCCGCTTCAGATTCGCCAGATCGAAGAACGTGTCCTTCAGCGGCGAGCGCGACAGCCGGTTCTCGTTCTTCAACGCCTGAAACGCCGGAGACTCTTCCATCTTCATCCGGATAAGTACCGAGACCACGAGCAGCAGGATCGAAAAGATGAACGGAACGCGCCAGCCCCAGGTGTCGAATTGCTCGCCGGTCAGCGCGCGCGTGGCAAGCACGACCGCGAACGACATCAGCAGGCCGACGGTGCCGGTCGCCGAGATCCACGAGGTATTGAATCCGCGCCGGTTCTTCGGCGAATGCTCGGCGACGTAGGTCGCGGCGCCGCCGTATTCGCCGCCCAGGGCGAGCCCCTGCAGCATGCGCAGCCCGATCAGAATCACCGGCGCGGCAATGCCGATGGACGCATAACCCGGCAACAAGCCGACGCCAACCGTGGACAAGCCCATGATCGCGATCGTCACGATGAAAGTGCGCTTGCGGCCGATCCGGTCGCCGATCCGGCCGAACACCACCGCCCCCACCGGCCGCATGATGAAACCGACCCCAAAGGTCAGCAGTGCAAATATAAATCCCGTCACCGGATTCACGCCGGCGAAGAAGCGGCTCGCAATTACCGTTGCGAGCGAACCGTACAGCGTGAAGTCGTACCACTCGAACACCGTGCCGATAGAGGCAGCCGCAATGACCCGCACCGTCGAGGTGCTCATGCCTTCCGATACCTGCGTGCCATTGCGAGCGCTTGCCACGTCCGAACCCATCATTTTCTCTGTCTCCTGCCTGTCGTGTCTGGAAAGTACCGCGCGTGCGGGCCACGCGGACATCTCGCGCCTCGCGCCGGCCCGTGCCGCTACATCGTCACGATCTGCCGGACCGCCCTGCCATCGCGCAAACGGTCCATTCCGGTGTTGATCTCGTCAAGCGGCAAACGATGCGTGACGAGCCGGTCCACCGGCAAACGGCCGCGCCGGTACAGATCGAGGTAGCGCGGCACGTCGCGCGACGGCACGCTACTGCCCATATAGCTGCCGCGAATCGATTTCTCGTCGGCGACCAGCGAGACGGGGGGAATCGAGAAAAGTGTCGATGGCGGCGGCAAACCCGCCGTCACCAGTTCGCCGCCGCGCCGTGCGATCGCGTAGCCGAGTTCCAGCGCGGCGCCCGCGCCGGCCGTCTCGATCACCACCTCGACGCCACCGCCCGTCGCATCGCGCACCGCTTCGACGACGTGCCCGGACTTCGCGTCGAATGTCTCGGTCGCGCCGAGTGCGCGCGCCAGTTCCAGCTTGTCCGGGTTCACGTCGATCGCCACGACACGCGACGCGCCGGCCGCGAGCGCACCCAGTAGCGCGGCGAGACCGACTCCGCCCAACCCGATCACCGCCACCTGCGAACCCGGTGCGATACGCGCGGCGTTCACCGCCGAGCCGACGCCGGTCAATACCGCGCAGCCGAAAAGCGCGGCTTCTTCGAGCGCGATCTCCGGGTCCACCTTCACGAGCGAATACCTCGATACGGTTGCGTACTCGGCGAACGCCGAAATGCCCGAGTGATGGTTCAGCGGCTCGCCATTGCGCGACAGCCGACGGCCGCCGCCAAGCAACGAGCCAGCCGCGCCGGCAATCGCGCCGGGCTCGCACAGCGCCGGGCGGCCGCTCGCGCAGGGATTGCAATGGCCACATGCGGCGACAAACACGGACACGACGTGATCGCCCGGCTTCAGATCGGTCACATGAGGTCCGATCTCCTCGACCACGCCGGCGGCCTCGTGGCCGATCACCATCGGCAACGGCCTGGGTCGCACGCCCTCGACCACCGACAGGTCCGAATGGCAAATACCCGCCGCGACGATGCGGATCAGCACCTCGCCCGGACCCGGCGGCGCGAGCTCGACCGTTTCAATGGAGAGCGGCCGCGTCTCGGCGTAGGGCGCCGGGAGGCCAGACCGGTCGAGCACTGCAGCGCGTATCTTCATCATATGGTCTCCTTAATTAATTGAAAGGACAGCGGGACCGGTGCGAGTCCATCGCGCTCACCGGGCCGGCTGTTCCCCGGCAAGACCTGCGGGATAAGCGTTCACGGAAGCCGCTTATCCCTGGTCCGCTGTCAGTTCCGCCTCGTATGCGCGGATCGCCTCGCTTGCAATCCGGAACGCGGCCAGCGCGAGCGGCACGCCGCAATACACGCTGGCCTGCATGAGCACCGCACGGATCTCGTCTTTCGTCACGCCGTTGCGCAGTGCGCCACGAACGTGGACCGCCAGTTCGTGGTGCTGGCTCATCGCGGTGAGCATGCCCAGATTGAGCAGACTGCGAATCTTGAACGGCAAGGTATCGTCGCCCCATATCTCGCCCCAGCAGTATTCGGTGACGAGCTTCTGCATCGGCCGGTTGAAGTCGTCCGCGTTGGCCCATGACTTCTCCACGTGCGCGGCTCCCAGGACCGTCTTGCGGTTCTCGAAACCCCTCTTGAAACATTCGTCGCGTTCCATTGCATTTTTCCTTTGTGGTTCATGACGGGCGATCAGCGGTCGGGCAAGGCGCCATGCTGCATGGTTTTCCCGACCCGTTGCCCGGCAATGAATCCGGTGAATTTTCCCGGTAATCAATGCGGCTCGTAGCCGACCAGCGCCTTCGTCTCCAGATACTCCCGCAGTCCGGCCTCGCCCCACTCGCGGCCGTTGCCCGAGCGCTTGTAGCCACCGAACGGAGCCTGAAAGTCGACCGGCGGGTAATTCAGGTGTACGCCGCCCGCGTGTATCGCACGCCCGACTTTGCGCGCGCGCGCGAGGCTGCCCGACTGCACGTACGCGGCCAGGCCGTAATCGGTATCGTTGGCAATCGCGATCGCCTCGTCTTCGGTGTCGTAGGGCATCATCGACAAAACCGGCCCGAAGATCTCCTCGCGCGCAATGGTCATCCGGGGCGTCACGTCGGCAAAGATGGTTGGTTTGACGAAGTAACCGCGCTCGATGCCCTCGGGCCTGCCAATCCCCCCCGTGACGAGCCGTGCGCCTTCGTCGATGCCGGTCTGGATCAAGGTCTGAACCCGCGTGAACTGATTGCGGTTCACCAACGGTCCTAGTTGCGTCGCGGGATCGTCGGTCGGGCCGGTGCGATAGCATTCGGCCGCCTGCTTCGCGATCCGCGCGGCATCGTCCATCAGTGCGCGCGGCACCAGCATGCGCGTCGGAATCGAACATGACTGGCCCGAATTCGTGAAACACGCGCCCACGCCGCGCTTCACCGCCTCGGTGAGATCGACATCGTCGAGCAGGATGTTGGGCGACTTGCCGCCCAGTTCCTGCGCAACACGCTTCACGTTGTCCGCGGCCATCTTCGCGACGAGAACGCCGGCCCGAGTCGAGCCGGTGAACGACACCATGTCGATGCCGGGATGCGATGCGATCGCCGCGCCGACACCCGGGCCATCGCCGTGCACGAGATTGAACACGCCCGGCGGCACGCCCGCCTCGTCCAGCACCTCGGCAAACAGCCACGCGCTGACCGGCGAGTACTCGCTCGGCTTGAGCACCATCGTGCAGCCCGCGGCCAGTGCGGGGGCGATCTTCACGACGATCTGATTGACCGGCCAGTTCCACGGCGTGATGAGTCCGCAAACGCCGATCGGCTCCAGCACGACACGCGTGCTGCCGCGCTGCGTTTCGAACTCGAAACGCTGCAGTACGTCGATCAGCGCGCGCAGGTGCGCCACTCCGCGAACCGCCTGGCCGCCGCGCGCGAACGCGATAGGCGAACCCATTTCAATGCGCATCGCCTCGGCGAATTCGTCGATGCGGCGCTCGTAGATATTCAGGACGCGCTCGAGCAACACGACGCGTTGCTCGACGCTCGTTGCGGCATAGCCGGGAAATGCACGACGCGCGGCATTCACGGCGCGCTCGACATCGTCCGCGTTGCCCATTGCGAGCTTTCCGAACGGCGTCTCGGTTGCGGGATCGACCAGTTCGAACCACGCGGGCGCCGAGGGCTCCACCCATTTTCCGTCGATGTAGAACTGCGTTCCTCGTTGCATTGCAAAACTCCTGATTGGCGGCCGCTCAGGCCTCGTCGGCGAGCAGGCGGTACATCTCGGTGTGATCGGTCGCGGGCGTGGAAAGCGCCGCTGCGTCGCTCCACAGGCCGACGCAGGTCACGCCGAGTTTCATCGGATAGCGGACTGCCTCGGAGAGCGCGCGGGCGATCTTCAGATCCTTGTTCATCAGTTGCAGCGCGAAGCCGGATGCGAACGTGCCGCTCAGCATGAACTGCCGCACCTTGTTTTCCGATGTGTTGCTGCGCCCCGTCGACGCATTCAGCACGTCGTTCATGACAGCCGGATCGATGCCGAAGCGCTCGGCGACATGAAGGGCTTCGACCGTCGCTACGAGCCCCGCCGCGGAGACGTAGTTGTTCAGCGCCTTGGCCGCATGTCCGGCGCCGGCTGCGCCGATGTGCAGCACGCTCTTGCCCATTGCGTCGAGCACGGAACGGCAGCGCTCCAGCACGGCCGCGTCGCCGCCCACGAGGATCGCGAGTGTGCCGTCGGTTGCGCGCTTCACGCCACCGGACACGGGAGCATCGAGATAGTCGAGACCGGACTCCGCGAGCGTCTTGCCGAGGCGGCGGGAGCGCTCCGGCTCCGCCGAACTCATGTCGATCACGACGCTGCCTTTTTGCAACCGCGCCGCCCAGCCCGCCACGCCGCCGTCGCCCGACAGGACCCGCTCCACGATCTCCGAATTGGGCAACATCGTGATCAGCACGTCGAGCGACGCGGCACTCCCGGGGGTCAGCCGCGCAATGTTGGGCAGCTCAGCCAGCGTGTTCACGCGCGCTTCGTCGACGTCGTCGATGAACAGCTCGAAGCCCGCGCCCACAAGACATTTCACCATCGGCGCGCCCATCATGCCGAGTCCGATAAAGCCGATTTTTTTCGGTCGTTTCATGATTCTTTCCTGCCAAGCGATAAGGAATACGTAATGTTTCCGAGTTTCAACGCAGCGCCGAATAAGTGGTCGGCGTCAGAAAAATATTCTCTATGCGTTCGACGATGGGCTTGTCCGCTTCGCTCGCGGCACGCTTCTCGATCCATTCGGGATCCGCCTGGAATGCGTTCCACCTGGCCTCGCGCTGTACAAGACTTTCCCATTTCAGCAGATACGTCAGCGAGTGATTGCTCGGTCCGATCAGCGTGGTCCAGAAGCCTATCTGCTCGATTCCGTACTTGTCGAAAAAGCCAAGCGTGGTGCTGGTGAAACGCTCGTGTAGCGCCGGTAGCCGGCCCGGCGCGCAGTGATAGATCCGCATTTCGACAATCATTGGTTTCTCGCTGGCTCACTATGAACAAGGGATAACAGCGGCGCGCACCGCAAACTACGTACGGCTTTCGCGGTCGGAAAGCAGGCTGGACGATGACCGCGCGTTGCGCCGGAACGCGTGAAAAACCGGGTCGATCGGGCGTGCATGCCGGTCTGTCTCCATCCTGATGCCGAAGGCCAGCACTCCCGTAAAGTGGGCCGGCTCGTGTCGTTTCTATTTTCGTGATTATATTCTTGTCGGACAATCGGTCAAGAATATAAATGTACTTTTTCGCGCCGGCCGGACGACGGCTTGGCCGTGCCGCGCAAAAAAAAGGCCGCCGGGCAATCCCGGCAGCCTTTTCCAGCGCTGCGGCCTCATTCCGGACAAGCCGTTACATATCGGACGGAATCGCTAACCCCGCTTCTTCGCGGTGGCGAAGATGTCGACCCGATGCGACTCGCGATACAAGAACAACGTCACGACGATGGCCAACGCCGTCCAGAACAGCGGATACCATAGCCCCGCATAGATATTTCCGCGCGCGGCTGCAATCGCGAACGAAAGCGCCGGCAGCAGCCCGCCGATCCAGCCGCTTGCAACGTGAAACGGAATCGACATCGACGTATAGCGCAATTCCGTTGGGAACATTTCCACGAGAATCGCCGCGATGGGCGCATAAGTCAGGCTCATCACGAACACGAGGTAAAGCACGAGCAGGAGCACGGGCAGGAAACGGAACTGCTGCGGGTCGGCCTTCAGCGGATAACCGGCCTTCACGAGCGCGGCGCCGATCGCCTTGTTGAATCCTTCGGCCTGCGTTTTCAACCCGACGGCGTTCAGGCCTGTGGCGTCGAAGCCCGCAACCACCGTGTCGCCGATCGTCACGGTCGTTTTCGCGCCAGGCGCCGCCGGCGCCACCGAATAGTTGGCCGACGCGCCGCCCAGCGTCTTGCGCGCGACGTCGCAAGCATTGCTGAACGTGCGCACGCCGACCGGATCGAACATGAACGCGCACTGCCGCGGGTCGGCATGAATCACAGCGGGACTCGCGGCCTGCGCCTCGGCAAGCGCGGGGTTGGCGTAGTGCGTGATGGTGCGGAACACCGGGAAAAGCGTCAGCGCGGCCAGCAGATAGCCGGCCAGCAAGACGGGCTTGCGGCCGAAGCGGTCCGACAACGCGCCGCAGCCGTAGAGCATTGGCACGGCGGCGATCATTGCGATCGCGACGATCAGGTTCGACGTGGTCGCGTCGACCCGCAATACGCGCGTCAAGAAAAACATCGGATAGATGACGACGACGTACCAGACCACCGTCATTCCTCCGCAGACGCCGAACAGCGCGATCAGCACCTGGCGCAGGTTGCGCCCGCGCAGCGCGTCGCGCACGGGCGCGCGGGAGAGCTCGCCAGCCTTGCGAGCCTTCTCGAATGCCGGCGACTCGTCCATGCGCCGGCGCAGCAGCAGCGACACGACGAGCAGCACGATCGACAGCGAGAACGGCACGCGCCAGCCCCACACGAAGAAGTTCGCGCCGGTCGCAACGCGTGTCACGATCGTCACGATCAATGCGCCAAGCAGGCCCGTCGATGCGGTCGCCTGGATCAGCGCCGTATTGCGGCCGCGATGCCGCTGCGGCGAATGCTCGGCCACGTAGGTCGCCGCGCCGCCGAACTCGCCGCCCACCGCGAAGCCCTGCAGGAGCCGCGCGAGAATCAGGATCACCGGCGCGGCGATGCCGATCGACGCGTAACCCGGCGTCAACGCCACCGCGCAGGTCGAAAGTCCCATCAGCGACACGGTGGTCATGAAGGTCTTCTTGCGTCCGATCATGTCGCCGAGCCGGCCGAACACCACGGCGCCGAGCGGCCGCACAACGAAGCCGACCGAGAACGTCATCATCGCGAAGATGAACGCCGTGCCCGAATCGATGCCGGTGAAGAAGTTCGCGGCAATCACGTCCGCGAGCGAACCGTAAAGCACGAAGTCATACCATTCGAACACGGTTCCCGCCACCGCGCCCGCCATGGCCCGCTTGTCCTTGCGCGACAGCTCGAGGCTGCCCCGCACCATACCGACATCCATCGCTGTCTCCTGTGTCGACCGCCGCTCGCGCCCTGCCGCCCGCGCCGGTCTCATGCACGACCATTGCCGCGGCGGTCTTCGCGCTGCCTGCCGCCTTACGTGCGTCTCATGATGGGCGAGTTATCAAACGAATCCTACCTGTACCTTGCCCAGCACCCCGAAGTCCACCACCATCGAGTTGCCGGCGGCGACTGCCATCGGCGCGACACAGGCCCCGGTCGTCACAATGTGGCCCGCCTGCAGGCCCTCGCCGATGCCGTTCAGTTCGTTCGCGAGCCACGTCATGGCGATGCGCGGATCGCCGAGCACGTTCGCCCCGCTGCCTTCGCCCGCCAGCGTGCCGTCGCGATACGCGCGCACGCCGTGGCCGACCAGGTCGATCGATCGCCAGTCGGCCGGCGTCGCTCCGCTCACGACGAGCCACGACGCGCAGGCGCCGTCGGCGATCAGCTGCAACGCGCCCACGCTCGCGAAGTCGCGGTAGCGCGAGTCCGGTACCTCGATCGCGAGATGCAGCGTATCCACCGCGTCCATCACTTCCTCGCTGCGATATGGCTCGGCGCGCGGCGGCAGCGCTCGCTTCATGCGAAACGCGAATTCCGCCTCGGCGACATTCATCACGTTCGATCCCATCGGAATCGCGAGGCCGTCCGCGATCACGCGCTCGGACAGAAGCCGCGCGGCAATCGGCCCGTCCACGCCGATGTGCTTCTGCCCCGCTGCGCTGGTCGCGGCGATCTTCCAGCCGGCAACCTGCCGCCCCGACAAGCGTGCCACCTCGCGCTGCACCGCGTAGGCGTCGGCACGGTTGTCGGGCCGGCACGCAGCCGGCAATGCGTCGAAGCGCGTTGCGTGGTCGAAATGTGCCCACAGCGCGCGGGCCGCTTCATTCAGATGTTGCTGGTTCACGTTGGCTCCCGTCTCGATCAGTCAATGCATACCGCCCAAATAAGCCGCCCGCACCGCCTCGTTGTCGTGCAGGCTCGCGGCCGGCCCTTCGATCGTGATCCGGCCGTTCTCGAGCACATAGCCGTAATCGCTTACCTGCAATGCCGCCGCCGCGAACTGCTCGACGACGAGCATCGTCACGCCCTGTTCGCGCAGGCGCTCAATCGTTCTGAAAACTTCCTCGACGAGCAGCGGCGCCAGTCCCATGGACGGTTCGTCGAGCAGCACGACCTCGGGATTGAGCATGATCGCGCGCGCCATCGCGAGCATCTGCTGCTCGCCGCCGGACAGGGTGCCCGCCAGTTGCGCGGCGCGCCGGCGCAATACCGGGAAGAGGTCCATCGCGCGCTCCAGGTCCTCGCCGATATCGCCCTTGCTGCGTGCGCCGATGAAGCGCGAGAACGCACCCAGCTCGAGGTTGTCGCGCACCGAAAGCGTCGGGAACACGCGCCGACCCTCCGGACTGTGTGCAAGGCCCAGTCGTGCGATACGGTGCGCGTCGAGGCCGGTAATGTCGGTGCCGTTCAACACCACGCGCCCGGCCCGGGCATGCACCATTCCGGAAATCATCCGCATCGTCGTCGTCTTGCCGGCGCCGTTCGAGCCGATCAGGCTCACAACGCTTCCCCCCGCGACGACCAGCGAAATGCCGTGCAGCACCTCGGTGGAACCATAACCAGCATAAGCGCCGTCAACGATGAGCATACGGGTCTCCTATGCCGCGCCGCCGACCAGCGGCGTGGCGGCGGATGCGCCGAGGTAGGCCTCGATCACGCGCCGGTCGTTCGAGATCTTCGTCGGCGGCCCTTCCGCGATCTTCTGGCCGAAATCGAGCACCGACACCTGATCGCAGATCGCCATCACCAGGTCCATGTGATGCTCGATCAGGACTACTGTGATACCGTGCTCGCGGATCTTCTCGATCATTTTCCGCAGCTCCGGCAGATCGTTCGGACGCAAGCCGGCGGCCGGCTCGTCTAGCAGCAGCAGCGACGGCTCAGTGCCGAGCGCGCGGGCAATCTCCAGCATCCGCTGGCGGCCGTACGGCAGATCGCGCGCGCGAGTCGGCGCGAACTCCTGCATGCCGACGAAGCCGAGCAGAGCCGCCGCGCGCGCACGCGCCGCCCGTTCCTCTCGCCGGAAGCGCGGCGTACGGAAGATCACGTCGATCAGGTTAGAACGGAACATCTGGTGCAGCCCGACCAGCACGTTGTCGAGCGCGCTCATTTCTCCGAAGAGTTGCACATTCTGGAAGGTGCGCGCCATGCCGCGCTGCGCGATGCGAGCCGGCTTGAGTCCATCGCAGCGCTCACCATTGAACTGGATGTCGCCGCTCGTCGCCGCGTAGACGCCGGTGAGCACGTTCATCATCGTGCTCTTGCCGGAACCGTTCGGGCCGATCAGCCCGTGAACCGAGCCGCGCTTGACTTGCAGCGTGACGTCGTTGAGCGCGCGCAGGCCGCCGAACTGCATCACGACCGACGCGAGGTCGAGCACGCACTCCGGCTGGGCCGCCGCCGCCGCGTCGCGCGCCGAACGCGCCAAGGTCCACGCGCCGACCGGGACGGCGACGGCGGGCGTCTGCGCATCGACCCGCTTCGCACCGCGCCAGTTGGCGGCGAAGTCCCGCACGTAGCCGGCAATGCCATCGGGCAGGTAGTAAACCACGCCGAGAATCATCAGCCCGAAGATCGTGAGGCGCTGGCTCACGATGTCGGTAAGCGTGAAAGCGAACGCGACGAACGCGGCCATCACGAGCACCGGCGCGAGCAGCGTTTTCCATGCGGCGCGGCGCGTGCGCCACGCGTGCACGACGAGCAGCGCGACCAGCACGGCGAGCACGACGGTCAACCAGCGAAACAACACGATGTCCGACAGCAGGTTCGGCAACACGACGATCGTGGTCGAGCCGATCAGCGTGCCGACCCGCGAGCGGCGCCCGCCCAGCGTGACGGCCAGCAGGAACAGCGTGGAGAGCTCCATCGAGAACGTGTTCGGCGCGATGTATTCCTCCGAGATCCCGTAGAGCGAGCCCGCCAGCCCTGCGAACGCCGCGCTGATGACGAACGCGATCACCTTGTAGCGATACACGGACACGCCCATGCAGTCCGCCGCGACGGGACTTCCGCGCAGTGCGAGAAACGCGCGGCCATAATGCGAGGAGAGGATGCGCGTGACGACCAGCATCGCCAGCGTCGTGACCGCGAGCACGACATAGTAGAAGTCGGTGGCGCTCACCAGATGCCCGGCGACTACGGGCTTGTTAATGGCGAGACCTTGCGCGCCGTTGGTGAGAAAGTCCATTTCGTTCAGCAGGATCTGGACGATGGTGCCGAATGCGAGCGTGACCATTGCGAGGTACGGTCCCGTCAGCCGCAGCGACGGCACGGCCAGCACCGCGCCGAACAGCGAGGTCACCACGAGCGCCGCAGGCACGGCGATCCACACGGACAGCCCGGCGCTCGTCATCAGGATGCCCGTCGTGTAGGCACCGATGCCGAAGAGTCCCGCATGCCCGATCGACACCTCGCCCGTATACCCCACCACGATGTCGAGCCCGAAGATCAGCACCGCATAGATGCCGATGATAACCAGCAGGTGCGTGTAGTACGGATTGCTGCTCACCAGCGGGAAGACTGCAAGGGCCGCGAAGAGCAGCCAGCCCGCGAACGTTTTCGAGCGGTTCATCGCTACACCTTCCTGATCGAGGTCCGGCCGAACAGGCCCGCCGGCTTCACGGCCAGCACGGCGAGCAGCAGCAGCAGACCGGGCACGTCCTTGTAGCCGCTCGACACGTAGTAGCCGGTGAACGTTTCGACTACGCCTAGAATGAGCCCGCCCGCGATGATCCCGAAGCCCGAGGTCAGCCCGCCGATGATCGCAACGGCGAATGCCTTCAGCCCGAGCGTCGCGCCCATGTCCGCTCCCGCCACGGTCAACGGCGCGATCAGGATGCCCGCGAACGCGGCGCTCATGCACGACAACGCATAGGAAAACGTCACGACCAACCGCGTGTTGATGCCCATCAGCGCAGCCGCGTCGGCGTCGCTGGCGGTCGCGACCACCGCCTTGCCGTAGATGGTCTTGCGGTTGAAAAGCTCAACCGCCGCCATCAGCGCGAGCGCGCCGACGATCACGAGTATTTCCATCGGCAGGATGTTCGCGCCCGCCACCGTGATGCGCGTGTCGGGCAGCGGCGATGGAAATTTCAGGTCGTCGGTTCCCCAGATGTTCTCGGCCACGTTGGTCATGATGATGCCGAGCGCGATCGTCGCCATGATCCAGCCTTCGCTTTTCGCCGCTATCGCGCGCCGCACGCTGATGCGCTCCGTGATCACGCCGACGGCCGCCCCCACGATCAGCACGAGCGGGATCATCAGCCAGTAGCTACCCACGAACTCCATGATGGTGAGGCCGGACAGCGCGCCGATCGCGAGCGCCTGCCCCTGCGCGAAATTCATGGTGCCGGAGGTGGCGAAAGTGAGCTGATAGCCGAACGCGGTGACCGAATAGATCATGCCGACCGCGCATCCGCTCACGATGATCTGCAGGATGACGTTCATGTGAGTCTTCCCGTGCCGGTTCAGCGCGCCGCCTGCGCCTGGGTCTCGTCCATCTTCACGACGCGCCCGCCCTTGATCTCGGCCATCACCGCGACCGAGCCGTCGCGAATCGCGTCGTGGTCGGTCTTCGAGAACGGATGGTCGTAGGTCATGATGAGGCCGTCGATCTTCTGGTTCAGGTTCTCGAGCGCATCGCGCACCTTCGGGCCGTCCGTCGTGCCTGCCTGCTTCATCGCCGCCGCCATCAGATACACCACGTCATAACCTTGCGCCGCCCATACCGCGCCCGGAATGTAATTCGTGTGGTACGCCTTCGCATATTTCTCGATGAACGCCTGGCGGCGCGGCGAGCCGTCGGCCACGAAGGTCTGCGGAAAACGCGTGCCCTCCGCGTTGGGGCCCGCGAGCTGGATGTAGTTCGGCATCGATAGCGTCCAGCTGCCGATCATCGGCACCTTCCAGCCGAGCTTCGCCATCTCGTTGGCGATCTGCGCGAGTTCCGGCCCCTCGCCATAGGTGAGCAACGCCTGAGCGCCGGCCGCCTTTGCCCGCAGCACCTGCGAGGTCATGTCCACGTCGCCCTGGTTCCACTTCTCGACGTCCACCGGAGTGATGCCCAGCCTGGCGAGCGCTGCCGTCATGTCCTCGCGCCCGAGCTGGCCGTAGTTCGACGAATCGGCGAATACGGCAACCTTCGTGAGGTGCTCGCGATTGATGGCCTCGTTCGCGATCATGCCGGCCTGGATGCGGTCGACCAGCGACACGCGGAACACATAGCTCTTCGGATAGGCCGGCGTCATGAACACCTTCGTGACCTGAGTGCCGCTCGGCCCCGGTGTCAGGAGCGGAATCTGCGCGTCCTGGTAGACTTTCTGGCTTGCGAGAATTACGCCGGTAGAAATGATCCCGACGCTCGCCGCCACGTGCTCCTTGTACACCAGCTCCTGGGCGATCTGCAGACCGCGGGCGTTGTTCGCCTGATCATCGCGCTCGACCATCACGAGCGGGCGGCCCAGGACGCCGCCTGACGCGTTGATCTCGTCGATCGCAAGCTTGATGCCGTTGCGCATGGAGATGCCCATCGGCGCGGAGCCGCCCGTGAACGGACCCGACACGCCCAGTTTGATGGGATCGGCGGCATGCGCGGCGATCGTTACGCAGGCCGCTGCCACGGCAATTACCCAGCGCAGATTTCTTTTACTCGACATGACTGTCTCCTTCGTTGACCGGAGTGCGCACACTGTCATGGACTCCGGTCACGTGAATGTTATTGACTGGTGCTTAAGCGCTTACTCCGTACCCGTACAAGTCGTTTATGGCGCCGCATCGTATGCGGCTTCATATGCGAACAGCAGAAAAGCTCAGTGGATGTGGTACCCGCCGTTTACGTCGAGCACGACGCCCGTTACGTACGCGGACAGATCGGAGGCAAGGAACAGGCACACGTTCGCCACGTCCTGCGCGGTGCCGAGACGGCCGAGCGGCGTGCTGGCCGCCACGCTGGCCTTGCCTTCGTCGGTGATCTTGCCGATCAGCAGATCCGTGTCGATCAGCCCCGGGGCGATCGCGTTCGCACGAATGCCGTCGGGCGCCAGTTCGCGCGCCATCGACTTCGCGAGCGCCTGCACCGCGCCCTTCGCGGCCGCATAGTGCGGGCCGCCCAGCACGCCGCCGCCGCGCTGCGCCGCAAGCGAGCCCATACAGACGATCGTGCCGCTGCGACGGCCGCGAAAATGCGGCGTCATCGCGCGGGACATGTTGAACGTGCCGCGCAGACTGACGTCGAGCACGAGGTCGTAATCGTCCATCGAGCTGTCCATCAGGCGGTTCGCCTGACTCACACCCGCGTTGTTCACGAGGATGTCGACCGCGCCGAACGTCTCGACAATGTCCTTCACGACCTGCTCGCAGCGCCCGGCATCGCGCACGTCGCACGCGTAGCCCCGATGCGCGTCGCCGATCGCCGCAGCGGCTGCGCGCGCGTCCTCCTCGCGCAGGTCGATCAGCGCGACACGCGCGCCGTGCTGCGCGAAAAGCCGCGCCGTTGCCCAGCCAATGCCCTTCCGCGATGCGCATCCCGTCACGATCGCCGTCTTGCCGTCCAGTAACATCGCTTGGTCTCCTGCCTGTGTTGGTGATGAATTCCGTGGGCGCCTAGGCGATCAACACGACCGAGCCGAGCGTGCGGCCCGCCACGATGTCGCGATGCGCCTGTGCGGCGTCGCGCAGCGGATAACTGTTGCCGACCTTGACCTTCAGCACGTTGTCGCGCACCAGGCCGAACAGCGCGGTCGCCCCCGTGCGGAAATCGCTCGCGTCCGCCGTGTATTGCGTCACCGTGGGACGCGTGATGAACAGCGATCCCTTGCTGCGCAGATGCATCAGCGAGACCGGCCCCGGATCGCCCGACGGCCAGCCGAACGAAACGATCAATCCAAAACGCCGCGCGCTGTCGAGCGAGCCCTCGAAGGTCGCGCGCCCGATGCTTTCGTAGACGACCGCGACGCCCTTGCCGCCGGTCACCTCCTTGACCTTGGCGACGAAGTCCTGCTCGGGAATCACGACCGCGTGCGCACAGCCGAACTCGCGCGCCGTATCGGCCTTCAGCAGCGTGTCGACCGTGCCGATCACCGTCGCTCCCAGATGCGTGAGCCACTGCGTGAGCATCAGTCCGACGCCGCCGGCCGCCGCGTGCACGAGCACCGTGTCGCCGCGCTCGATCGGACGCAGGCGCGTGGACAGGTACCACGCGGTCAGGCCGCGAAAGAGCGCGCCAGCCGCGAGATCGGGCGCGAGTGTCTGGTCGGGCAGCGCGATCACGCGCTCCGCCGGTACTACCCGCTCCTCGGCATAACTGCCGGGCGTGAAGTACATGTAGGCGACCCGCTGCCCCTCTTTCACGTGCTGCACGTTCGCGCCCACTTCCGTCGCCGTGCCCACCGCCGCAAAGCCGATTCCGGTGGGCAGCGCGGCCGGCATCTCCCCGGCGCGGATCTGCGTATCGATGTAATCGACACCGATCGCCTCGTGCTTCACCCGAATATCGTCCGGGCCGGCCGGCTTCACCGGCTCCTCGACCCATGTCATGACTTCCGGTCCCCCGGTTTGCTCGACAACGAGACGTCCTGTAGTTCTGCTCATCGATTCACTCCAGACGGACTACTGCTGTAGTCGGGTTGATCGTATTGGTTCATGGACCCGTGCTCACCGGTTCGCGCTCATTGCGCGGTCCAGCCGCCATCCACCAGCAGCGAGGTGCCGGTCACCATCGAGGCCGCCGGCGAGCACAGGTAGACGGCCGCCGCCGCGATGTCGCGCACATGCGCCATGTGCCCGAGCGGGATCTTCGAGACGAGAAAATCGTACTTCTCCTCGGTATCGACGATGCTGCGCACGAGCGCCGTGTCGACGAACGTCGGCGCAATGCAGTTCACGCGGATGCGCTGCGGTGCAAGCTCGATCGCCATGGCTTTCGTGAGCCCTTCCACCGCGTGCTTGGTCATGCAGTAGACGGTACGATTCGGCGAGCCGATGTGCCCCATCTGCGACGAGATGTTGAGCACCACGCCGCCGCGCGCCGCCCGCTGCGGGTCGGCGAGCATCTTGCGCACGGCCGCCTGCGCGACCACGAAACACGCCCGCACGTTCAGGTCGAGTACCGTATCGAGATGGGCATCCGGGACATCGACGAACGGTTCCGGAATATTGGTGCCCGCATTGTTGACGACGATGTCGAGCTGCGCGAGATCGTCGATCACCGCGCGAATGGCCGCGCTGTCGGTCACGTCGCACACGGCCACGCGCGCGCTGCCGCCGCGCCGCTCGATCTGCGCTGCGACGGCTTCCAGTTCGGCGCGCGTGCGCGAGACCAGCACGACCTGCGCGCCCGCGTCGGCCAGCGCGCGCGCAATGGCCGCGCCGATGCCCCGCCCCGCGCCCGTCACGAGCGCGACCTGGTTGTCGATGCGAAACGGCAACACGGGAGCAAGGTCTTCGTTGTGGTTTGGGGCGCTCGTCGGAAACATGGCGGTCTATCGGCTCGCAAATAAATGAGTGAAGAAGGGTCGATCGCGTGCTCAACGGATCACGAACGGATCGGCTGTCTCCTGGGCGGTGCTGATCCAGACGCTCTTCGTCTGCAGGTATTCGCGAATCGCGTCCATGCCGTTCTCGCGGCCGATTCCCGAACGCTTGTAGCCGCCGAACGGCGACATATAGCTCACGGCGCGATACATGTTGACCCACACGATGCCGACCTTCAGCCGCTTCGGCAGTTCGATCGCGCGGCGCAGGTCGCTCGTCCATACGCCCGCGGCGAGACCGTACAGGCTGTCGTTGGCGATCTCGACCGCCTCGTCGTCGTCGCGAAAACGGATGCAGCTGAGCACCGGGCCGAACACTTCCTCCTGCGCGATGCGCATGTCGTTGCGCACGTCGGCGAAAATGGTGGGCTCGACGAACTGGCCCGAGCCGCATTCGGGGCGGTGCGCGGGCGAACCGCCCAGCACGCAGCGCGCACCTTCCTTTTTCGCTATGTCGATATAGCTCAGGATCTTTTCGTATTGCGGCGGCGTGGTCACGGGGCCCACCTGGGTCGTCGTTTCCTGCGGATCGCCCATGCGCGCCGCGCGCGCGAACGCGACCAGCCGTTCGACGAACTCGTCGTACACGCTCTCCTGCACGAGCACGCGCGAGCCGGCCACGCAAGTCTGCCCGGTCGCGGCGAAAATGCCGGAAATCGCACCCTTCACCGCATTGTCGAGATTCGCATCGGCGAACACGATGTTCGCGGACTTGCCGCCCAGCTCGAGCGTCACGTGCTTGAAGTCGCGCGCCGCCGCCTCGTAGATCTTCTGGCCGCCGGTCTCGCTGCCGGTGAAGCCGATCTTCGCGACGCGGCGGTCCGCAACGAGCGGCGCGCCCACTTCGGCGCCATAGCCGGTCACGACGTTGAGCACGCCCGGCGGAAAACCGGCTTCCTCGAATAGCCTCGCGAGTTCGAGCGCAGACGCCGACGTGAACTCCGAAGGCTTCAGCACGAACGTATTGCCGGCGGCCAGCCCCGGCGCCAGTTTGTTGACGGCGAGCAGAAGCGGCGAATTCCACGCCGTGATCGCGACGCAGACGCCAAGCGGCTCGTGACACGTGTAGTTGAACGTATCGGCCTTGTCGATCGGCAGTACCGCGCCTTCGATCTTGTCTGCGAGACCGCCGAAATACCGGAAGTATTCCGGCAGGTACGCCATTTGTGCGCGCATCTCGTTGATGAGCTTGCCGTTGTCGCGCACCTCGACGCGTGCGAGGCGCTCCGCATCGCGCGCGATCAGGTCGGCGAGACGGTGCAGCAGCAGCCCGCGCGCACTCGCCTTCAACTTCGCCCACGCACCGCCCTCGAACGCCCGGCTGGCCGCATCGACCGCGCGCGCCGCATCGAGCTTGCCGGCGCGCGGCAACACCGCCCACGGTTTCTGCGTATAGGGGTCGATGGTTTCGAAGGTCGCGCCGTCGGCGGCGTCGACCCATTCTCCGCCGATATACATCCGGTACTGCTGCAAATCGCTCGTCATCGGGATAGCGCTCCTTCCGGATCCATGGTTCAGATCACGCCGGCTTCGGCCAGCGCGCGCAGGTCCGCGTCACCGAGTCCCAGCCAGCTTGTATAGACTTCGCTGTTGTCGGCGCCCAGCGCGCGGCCCGCGTGGCGAAACTGCGCCGGCGTCGCGGACATTCTCGGCACCGGCGCCGGCACCACCAGTTTGCCGACGCGCGGATCGTCGATATGCAGGAGATTGCCGCGTGCCTCGTATTGCGGGTCCTCGAATATTTCGCGGATCGAATAAATCTGCGCGCACGGCACACCGCCGTCGCGCGTGCTCTCGAGCACCTCCGGTAGCGTGCGGCTGCCTATCCAGCCGGCAACGAGTGCGTTCACGCGGTCGCGGTTCGCCACGCGGATGGCGCTGGTGCGAAACTGCTCGACGAGTTCCGGCTGCCCTATCACGAGCGCGAGGCGCTCGAACATCTTGTCGTTGGTGCATGCGAGCGCGACCCATTCGCCGCTCGCGGTCTGGTAGTGGCTGTGCGGCACAACGTTGACCGTGTCGGCGCCCATACGCTCGCGCACGTTGCCGTACTTCGCATAGGCCGGCGCGATTTCGTCGAGCAACCGGAACACCGACTCGTACAGGCCGATGTCGATGAATTGTCCGCGCCCGCTCACCGCGCGCGCCTGCAACGCGGTCAGCACGCCAATCGCGCCCCACATGCCCGACACGTAGTCGGCCATCGACGTGGAGCCCGGCACAACCGGCGGTCCATCGCGTTCGCCCGCAAGCCAGGAGAGTCCCGCGAACGCATGCGCGATACGCGCGAAGCCGGGCTCGTCGCGCTTCGGCCCGGTCTGCCCGTATGCGCTGATGCGCAGCATGATGAGACGCGGGTTGATTTCGCTAAGTGCGTCGAAGCCGAGGCCCCAGCGTTCGAGCGTGCCGGGGCGGAAGTTTTCGAGCACGACGTCTGACTGTGCGACGAGCTTGCGAAACACCTCCGCGCCCGCGGGCTTGCGCAAGTCGAGCGTCACCGTCTTTTTGTTGCGCGACTCGCTAAGCCATACGAGGCTGTCACCGCACTCGGTCACCGTGCCAAACTGGCGCAGCGAATCGCCGGTTTTGGGCTGCTCGATCTTGATGACCTGCGCACCGAAGTCCGCGAGTATCGTGCCGCAAAACGGCGCGGCCACGAATGTCGCGATATCGAGCACCTTGAGATCCGCGAGTGCGCCCGGCTTGAGGTCGCCCAGCACGGTCTCTGCTTCATCCGATGTTTCCAATGCCATCATCGATTCCTGTTCGTTATCCGCGTCGCGCCAAGGCGCATCCGATGAAGCGAACTTTACGATTCAGGCATGGAACCAACAAACGCATTTATCTTTTGAATTGTGCAATCTGTTGGCACAATCGGCTGCGCCCGGCGCCGCGGGGAAACCCTGAGCAACAAGCAATGGCGGGGCTTGCGCGCGGGTCCGCTGACATCTCGCCGACGCCTGCCGACCCGCCGCACCCGGCGCGGGTGACGCATGGGTACCTTGCGCGAGCGTCGTCTAAGGGAAAATCATTAGGCGCGGTCATGGCGCGGACAAACCGGCCAATCCGGCCTATTATCCGGTTCAGTCGATTACTTGCGAGCCCAGCATGGCGTCTCCAACCCGATCGCTGGCCAACATCAATCTGAAACTGCTGCAAACGTTCATCCTCATTGGCGAGCACGGCAGTTTTCGCGTCGCGGCCGAAAAATCGTTCAAGTCGCAGTCCGCGATCAGTTCGCAGATAAGGCAGCTCGAACTGCAATTGGGCGTCGATCTCTTTCACCGCACCACGCGCAGTGTGCGGCTCACCGACGAAGGTACCGAACTGCTGCAATGCGCGAGACGCGCACTGCTCGAAGTCGAGTCGGGCCTGCGGCGAATACACGAACTCGCGGACATCCGGCGCGGCCGCGTGTCGCTATCGTGCTCGCCGACCATCGCGGAAACGCGGCTCGCCAAGGTGCTCGCCGAGTTCGAGCGCGAGTATCCCGGCGTCGAGGTATTCGTGCAGGAGGTCACGTCTGAGGCCCTCTTCGACAGCATCCGCAAGCGCGAGGTCGATTTCGGCGTGGGGCCGGTGGTCAATCACCCGGAGTTCCGTTTCGAGCCGATCCTGACCGACCCGTTCTACGCCATCGTGCCCAAGCGCTTCATCACCACGAGCCGCAAGACCATCGATCTCGCGACGCTCACCAACATGCCGCTGCTCGTGCTCAACCGTGCCACCGCGCTGCGCGCGATGCTCGAGGAGGTCATGAATACACAGCATCTGTCCTATACGACGCGATACCAGTTCGCGCAGGCGCAGACGCTGATCTCGATGGCCAACGCCGAACTCGGAGCGGCGATCCTGCCCGAGATCGCCCTACCGTCACGCACCGATCCGTCAACATGGGTGCTGCGCATCGTCAATCCGCCGCTATCGCGGCAGATCGCCGTCATCACGATGCGCGGCCAGAACCTGTCGCCCGCCTCGACACGGCTCGTGCAGTTGCTCAAGCAACTGATCGGAGGCCCGGTCACCAACCGACCCGCGCTCGCACACGATTGATTGAGCGAAGAACACGCATAATCGACGCAATAATGTCAATTGTCAGCCGGATGGCAGACCTATTAAAGTGGGCCGGAAGAAACCTTGCGTCCCCACGAGCCATTCGACGATATGACGAACAAAGGCACTTCCGCCGCCAAGCATCGCCCGGGCCGATTCTTCGAGGATTTCCGTCTCGGCCAGGTCATCCGCCACGGCACGCCGCGCACCGTCACCGACGGCGACGCTTCGGTCTACATAGCACTTACGGGCAGCCGCCACGTGACCCATTCGTCGGTGATGGTCGCGCGCGAGCTGGGCTTCGAAAGCCGGCCCATCGACGATCTGCTGCTGTTCAACATGGCCTTCGGCAAGACGGTTCCCGAAGTCTCGCTCAACGCGGTCGCGAACCTCGGCTACGCGGAAGCACGCTTCCTGAGCCCGGTGTTCGCCGGCAGCACGCTGCATTGCGAAAGCGTCGTGATCGGCCTGAGGGAGAATTCGAACGGCCGCAGCGGCATTGTCTACGTGCGCTCCACGTGTTACCGGGAAGACAGCCACGCGGTATTGAGCTGGGTGCGCTGGGTGATGGTTCACAAGTCGTCGCCGGGCGCAACGACGCGCGAACAGCATGTGCCCGACCTGCAGGATCATGTTGCGCCCGGCCAGCTGGTGGTGCAGGCACGCCTGCGCTCGACCGAGGCACTCGAGGATCTGCGCGAAGCCACGGGGTCCGCCGACGTTTGGGATGACTACACAATCGGCGAACGGATCGATCATCCCGGCGGCGCGACGATCGAGGAAGCCGAGCACATGATGGCCACGCGCCTCTATCAGAACAACGCACGGCCGCACTTCGACGCGCTCGCCATGCAGCGCGCGCCGACCGGCCGGCGGCTCGTGTATGGCGGCCATGCGATGTCGGTTTGCCGTTCGCTCGCCTACGACGGGCTAGAAAACGTGCTCGGCATGCTGGCCATCAACGGCGGCACGCACGTCGCGCCCACTGTCGGCGGCGACACGCTCTATGCGTATTCGGAGGTGCTCGACAAGTGGAAATTGCCGGGCCGCGCCGATGTCGGCGCATTGCGGCTGCGTCTTGTCGGGGTGAAGAATCTCGCACCCGCCGAAGTGCGCAACGCCAGGATCCGGCACGACAACGGCGCGATGGGCTGGCATCCGGCGGTCGTGCTCGATCTCGACTATACGGTGGCGATGCCGCGGCGGTCGAACGGACGCGCACGCGCCGAATGACGACTGGATGACCGACGGCGGACCCCAGGCTATTGGACCGTCCACCCGCCATCCACCGGCATGGCCGCGCCGCGAATCTGGCCAGCCGGCTCCGAGCAGAGGAACACCACCAGCGCGCCGATCTGCTCCGCGGTCTGGAACTGACCGGTCGGGATCTTCTCGGCGATCATCAGCGCCTGGGCCTGCTGTTTCGTAATGCCGTCGCGTTCGGCCCAGTCGTCGATCTGCTTCTGGACGAGCGGCGTCAGGATCATCCCCGGGCAGATTGCATTGCATGTCACGCCGCTCTTCGCCGTCTCCAGCGCGACAACCTTTGTCAGGCCGATCACGCCATGTTTCGCCGCGGCATAGGCCGACTTCGTCACCGAGGCGACGAGCGCATGCGCAGACGCGATGTTGACGATGCGTCCCCAGTCGCGCGCGCGCATTTGCGGCAACACGGCCTTGATCGCATGAAAGTTCGACGAGAGATTGGTGGCGATGATCGCGTCCCAGCGGTCCTCCGGGAACTCGTCGATCGGACAGGTATATTGAATGCCCGCGTTGTTCACGAGGATGTCGACGGCACCGAGACGCTCCGTGCACTGCTGCACCAACGCGCGCACTTCAGCCGGTTTCGTCACGTCAGCCGCGCCATGCACGACGCGCCCGCCGGACAGTTCCGCGAGTTCCCGGCACTGCGCGTCGATCTTCAACGCATCGCCGAAACCGTGGATCATCAGGTCCGCGCCTGCCAGCGCCAGGCAGCGGGCGATACCAAGCCCGATGCCGCTCGTCGAGCCAGTCACGAGCGCAATCTTGCCGTTCAGCGTATTCATGAGGTTTCCCGTTGGACGTGGCCGCGTGGTCAGGCTGCCGTTTGCGCGCGCGCGGCTTTGCTCGCGTCCACCAGCATCTGCAGGCGCGGAACGAAGAACGGTGCCGGCTTCAGGATTCGCGACTGCTGGTCGACGATCAGCGGCATCAGCTTTTTCAGATAGTCCTGCCAGTCCGGGTCGGCAACCATCTGCTCGCGCAGCTTCACGCGCTGATTGATGTCGTCGAAGGCCCACAGATGAACGATCAGGTTCAACGTGCCGATTTCCGACGAGTAGTAACCCACCATATACGGCAAATGCCTCGCCTGAATCACCATGCCCTCCTCCTCGTACAGCTTGAGGAAATCGGGCGCCTTGCCGGGCTGGACCGTATAAATGCGTTCTTCCACGAACATGATTTGCTCTCCTTATCGATATGAAGATTCGACTGCCCAAAAACGGCGCTGCGGCGCCGTCGCTCAGTTGCGCGCGTCTTCCAGGATCATCTGCGACGCTTTTTCCGCGATCATGATAGTCGGCGCGTTGGTATTGCCCGAGGTGATGGCCGGCATCACGGAAGCGTCCACCACGCGCAGATTGCCGACGTCGTGCACGCGCAGACGCGCATCCACCACCGCCATGCCGTCGCAGCCCATCTTGCAGCTACCCACCGGGTGATACATCGGCTGCGCGTTGGCGCGCAGGTACGCAAGCAGCTCGTCGTCCGAGCCCACGCCGGGCCCGGGCACCGTCTCCTTCACAACGTGCTCCACGAAAGGCGGCGCGGCGAACATCCGGCGCATCCAGCGCACGCCGGACATCAGCACGCGGCAATCCTCGCTGTCGGTCAGATAGTTGAACAGAATTTGCGGCGAGGCGAACGGATCGGCGGCTGCGAGCGAGAGCCGACCACGCGATCTCGGCCTGCTCTGACTGCACGACGCGGTCACGGCCGGAACGTTCTCGGCCGTAATGCGGCCGTCCTTGCGCACGAGAATGCTGAAAGGCCGGAACTGCAACTGCAGATCGGGCCTCGTCAGGTCGGGCCGCGAGCGCAGATACGCGCCGACCTGCGCGGCCGCGCTGGTCAGCAGCCCGCTGCGGGTCAGCACGTAACGCAGCACGTGCGGCAGCACGCGCAGGTTCGACGAAATCTTCCGGTTGATCGAAAACTCCGGCGACACCTGCGCAAGATAATGCACATAGGTGTGATCGTGCAGGTTTTCGCCGACACCCGGCAGGTCGTGCACGACGTCGATCCCGAACGAACGCAGTTGCTGCGCCGGACCAATTCCCGACAACATCAGCAACTGCGGCGAATTGATCGCACCACCCGAAAGGATCACCTCCCGCGCAAGCGCCCGATGTTCGACGCCTGCCTGCCGATACACGACACCCGTCGCGACGCGCCCCTGCATGAGCACCTTCAGCACGTGCGCGTTGACACGCACGTCGAGATTCGGGCGACGCCTCGCGGGCGCGAGAAATGCGCTCGATGCGGACTCGCGCGCGCCCTGGCGCAGATTGAGTTGCAGATAACCGATGCCTTCGTGCGTCTCGCCGCCGAAGTCCGTATTGAGCGGCACGCCGATCCCTCGGCCTGCCTCGACGAATGCCCGCGACGCGACATGCGGCGCCTTCAGGTTCTCGACGCTCAGTTCGCCATCGGCGCCGTGATAAGCGGTGCTGCCGCCTTCGTAGCACTCGCTGCGCCGATAGAACGGCAACACGTCGTCCCACCCCCAGCCGCGATTGCCCAGGTCGCGCCAATGGTTGTAGTCGTCCGGATGTCCGCGCATGTAGACAAGACCATTAATCGAGCTCGATCCGCCGAGCGTCTTGCCGCGCGGACACGCCAGCATGCGGCCATTCAATCCCGGCTCGCTGCTCGTCGTATAGCGCCAGTTCACGCCGGGGTCGGAAATGAGGCGCGTCATGCCGGCTGGAATTCTGATCCAGAGCTTGTTGTCGGGCGGCCCCGCTTCGAGCAGCAGCACGCGGGTGCGCGCGTCCTTTGACAACCGGTTCGCCAGCACGCAGCCCGCGGAACCCGCGCCCACGATGACGTAATCGTATTGCGTCGTGTCCATCTGGTGTGTCTCGCTCCTCATGGCAGGCCGCGATGCGGGCTACCTTATGTTGTGACGCTACTTTACGGGCGCCGTGCCGGCCTGACCAGCGCAATAATGTGAGCCATTCTGCAATTTGGCCGATCAATCGGGCCGTTCGGCGCGAGGGCTCATTGTGCTGTCCATCCGCCGTCCACGCGGATGCAGGTGCCGGTCGTCATCGCCGCCGCCGGCGACGCCAGATAGATGGCCGCGCCCGCCACGTCTTCGATCTGCCCGAGGCGGCCGAGCGGAATCTTCTCCACCATCTCGCGCTGCTTCGCGGACGTATCGACGATACGGCGAATCAGCGGCGTATCGATAAAGGTCGGCGCGATGCTGTTCACGCGAATCCGCTGTGGCGCCAGTTCCACCGCCATCGCTTTCGTCAGCCCTTCCACCGCATGCTTGGTCATGCAGTAAGGACCGCGCAGCGGCGCGCCCACGTGTCCCATCTGCGAGCTCACGTTGATCACGCACGCATCCGTCGCGCGCGGACCCGCCGCGAGCATGCGCCTCACCGCGGCCTGCGCGACGACGAAATACGAACGGACATTGAGTCCCAGCATCACGTCGAGCTCCGCCTCGGACACGTCGACGAACGGACCCGGAAAATTGGTGCCCGCATTGTTGACGACGATGTCGAGCGCATCCAGACCGCCGATGATCGCGCGCATGGCGTCGCTGCACGTGACGTCGGCGGGAGCGATGTTCAGGCGCCCGGCGCCAGCCGCGCGAGCGCGCCGGGCAAGCAGTTCGAGTTTCGCGGCCGTGCGCGCAACCAGCACGAGATCCGCCCCCTCGCGGGCAAACGCAAGCGCGATCGCCGCGCCGATGCCTTCGCTCGCGCCCGTAATGAGCGCCGTCCTGCCCGCCAGCAACGCGCGTCCGTGAGCCCCCGCGCGCGGCATCTCAATGCTTGCTCCGGCCATGTCTGACACCGTCCTCTCTATCGATCCCTATCGGAGAGCCGCGTCGTCCCGGCGGCCCGATGCCTCGCCGCGCCTCGCGCGCGCAAGGATCCGCTGCGCGCGCGCGATCACTGGCGCGTCGACCATCTGTCCGTCAACCGTGAACACCCCGTCACCGTGGCGAGCGCCCTCGACAATCCGCTCGGCCCAAGCGCACTCCTCTTCTCCCGGCGTGAAGGCGCGATTGACCACCGGCACCTGCGCCGGGTGAATGCACAGCTTGCCGCCAAAACCGAGGCGGCGCGCGTGTTCGCTCGCCCGCCGCATGGCGTGAGCGTCGCGAAATTCGAGCGACGGACCATCGAGCGGCGCACCGATACCCGCCACGCGCGAGGCCAGCACGAGCCGCGAACGAAAGTACAAGAGCGCTTCCTCGTCGCCCTGCAGGTCGAGGTCGGCGGCGAAATCGACGGTGCCGAACATCAGCCGCGCGACGCCGGGCCATGCCGCGATCCGCTCGACGTTCGCCATGCCGGACGCCGACTCGATCAGCGGGAAAAATGGCCTGGGCTCGCGCAAGCGGTTCGACGCCTGCGCCAGATCGTCCGGCTCGCCGACTTTCGGCAACACGATGCCGAGCACGCCGGGCCGGTCGCATAGCGCCATGTCGTCGTCGAACCACGCGCTGCCGGGCGCATTGACTCGCACGAGCGCGCGCGCGCCGGCGTCGGTCCATGCGCGCACCGCCTCGCGCGCCTCGGCTTTCGCAGACGGCGCAACGGCATCCTCCAGGTCGACGATGACGCCATCCGCGCCGCTGCGCAGCGCCTTGCCGAAGCGTTCGGGATGGGTAGCCGGCACGAACAGGCAGGAGCGCAGATCAACGGGATTCGTCATGGCAAGCCTTCGGAGATGGAACGCTCAGACGCACACGGTGGGATCGGCCTCGGGGCCGGCCACCACGCAGGCCTCATGCAGCTGCGAACGCGCGGACGCATCGAGGCCAAGCACTCCGGCGAGCACCTCGTCGGTATGTTCGCCGAGCATCGCTGCCGGCCGCTGCGCGCCGCGCAGCCGGTCCGGCGCGCGTACCGGCGTACCGGCCGCCCAGTGCGTGCCGATGCCGGCCGTGCTCACGCGCTCGTAGAGCGGATTCGACCCGCCTACGCGGAGATCGTCCGCAAGCAGTTCGCGAACGCTGCGGTAGGGTCCCCAACACACGCGGCGAGCATCGAAAAGCGTGGCGATCTCGTCGTATGAGCGCGTCGCGAACCACGGCTCGAACACGGCAGCGATCGCGTTGCGTGCCGCGTAACGGTCCGCCTCGCGGGCGAAGTCGCCGCCGACGCGCGTCTCCAGTTCCGCGAACTCGCGCGCGAGTCCGCATGCGTCGACGAGCGCGCGCCACTGCCCGGCTGAGATGCCCGCGATCATCAGCCTCCGGCCGTCGCGCGTGACGAAATCGCGGCCGAACGCGCCATATATGTGATTGCCGATCGCTTCGCGCTGCGTGCCGAGTACTTCCACTTCCGTCATCACGCCCAGATGCGACAGCATCGAAAACGCGACGTCCGACAATGCGAGCCGCAACTGCGTGCCCGCCCCCGTCTGCCGGCGCGACATCACCGCGCACGCGATCGCCATCGCCGCCTGGTAGGCGCAGCACGCATCCCAGGCGGGAAACGGGTTGTTGACGGGCGCGTCGCCCGCGCCTGTGACGAACGGATAGCCGCTCGCGCAATTGACCGTGTAATCGACGGCCGTGGAGCCGTCGAAATTGCCTTCGATCGTGCAGGTGATCATGTCCGCGCGCCGCGCGGCGAGGAGCGCGTGATCGAGCCACGGCACGCCGATATTGGTCAGCAATATGCCGCCCTCCGGGCCGGGTGCGGTGGCGAGACGCTGGACGAGTTCGCGGCCCGCGGCGCTGCGCAGGTCGATCGCGATGGACTTCTTGCCCTTGTTCAGGCCGGTCCAGTAGAGGCTGCGCCCGGACGGCGCGACCGGCATGCGGTTGTAGTCGATGCCGCCGCCGATCATGTCGACGCGTATCACCTCCGCGCCGAACTGGGCCAACGTGAGCCCCGCGAGCGGCGCCGCGATGAACGCCGAGCTTTCGATCACGCGCACGCCGCGCAAGAAATCGTAGCTCACAATTTCTCCCCGAAAGCCGCGTGCGCTTCCATGGTCACGCAGCCTTGCGCGTCGCGGGTCCAGAGATCCGCTGCCGCGCCGTCCGCGCACGGCGCCCCGCACAGCGAGAAAGCGTGAGGGCCGGCAAGCGGGCGAACGCCGCGAAACGAAAAGCTCGCAAGGCGGCGGCCCGTCGCGCTGACGGCCAGATGCGCGAGCAACGTGGCGAGCAGCGGACCCTGCACGACGAGACCCGCGTGCCCCTCGGCATGCATCGCGTAGTCGCGATCGTAGTGAATGCGATGTGAGTTGAAGGTCAGGGCGGAATAGCGGAACAGCAGCGCCGGATCGGGCCGCATGCTCCGCTCCCACCGGGCGTCGCCCCGCGCGGGCTTGCCGGGCACGGGCACGCCGCCGCCGCTCGCAGCCGGACCGCGATAGACCAGATCCTGCTCTTCGTCGACAAGCAGTTCGGCGCCGCGGCTGTACCGGTGACGCAGCGTGACGAACAGGAGTCTGCCCGAGCGCCCGGCCGTCTCGCGTATGCCCGCGACCGACGACGCGCGTGTCAACGTATCGCCAACGCGCAAAGGCGCATGAAGCGTCAGGCGGCCGCCGGCCCACATGCGGCGCGGCAGGTCGGCCGGCGGCGGGAAGATACCGCGCGTGGAGTGACCATCCTCTCCGAGTTCGCGGGCAAGCGCTGGCGTCACGCAGTACATCCAGTGCCAAAGCGGCGGCAACGGGCCGCCTGCGCGAGGTGCGTCGTCGGCCAGCGTCGCCGCCGCCGCCGATGCGCGAAAGTGATCGACGCACTCAGTCCGGGTTTCGATGCGGTCGACCCAGTCGTGCGCAATGTCGTTTTCCATGCTTCGCGTCGGCCCGCCTGTCGATATGGTGCGGACAAGGTTAGGGAAACTCGACGGGCCTGACAAACAAAATTATTGCACCGACTATGCGAATTGATCGATCAATTCACCTGTTCCGCGGCGGATGGAAATGGCGATGTTCATGCGCTTGACCCACTGGGTCGGGCGACCCGCCGCGGACTTCGTGCGGATGCGGCCGCAGTAGGCCCCCCTCCCGGCTGTAGCCTTGCTCGCCACCTAGAAGCATGGAAGACGGACTTCCGCAGCCAATCCACCTTCCGGCCGGATTGAAAGTTCGAGCTTGCCATGATGTTGCCGCGCGATCCTCTCCGCGATCGCAAGACCCAGTCCGGTACCCGCAGCCCGGTCAGCGCTCTCCACGCGCCTGAACGGTTGCCGGATTACCGTCAGCAACTCCTCGGGGACACCCGGTCCAGCGTCCTCGACGACGAGCACGACGCATCCTCCATCGCAGTATGTTCGGACTGCCAATCCAACTTTTCCGTGAACCACCGCGTTGTGCATCAGGTTCATCAGTAGCCGTTGCATGCCGACGGCGCGATAAGGAATCTCCGGCAACGGCGCCAGATCGAGCTCAAACACGTGCCCGAGCCCCGCGTAATCAGCGGCAAGCTGTTCCACCAGGGCATTGAGATCACCCGGCACGCGCGGCTCGTCATCCCAGCCGCGGGCGAAATCGATGAACTGGGCGACGATCGTATCGATCTCGGAGACGAAGCGCTCCGCGTTCGCGAGCGGCGCATCGAACGACTCCGGTGCGGTAATCGCCATACGCAACTTCGTCAACGGCGTGCGGATATCGTGCGAAATGCCGGCCAGCATTTCCGTGCGCGTTGCCTCCACGCCGGCAAGCGCTTCCACCATCCGGTTGAAGGCCTCGGCCACTCTCGCCAGCTCCGTGGGCCCTTTCGCGGGAACGGGCTCCGGCCAGCTGCCGCGCTCGATCGTCGCGGCAGCATTCGCGAGTCGTCGCAGTGGGCCGGCCGTGTGACGCTGGATCAACCACGCGCCGAGCGCGGGCAGCATGGCGAGTGTCAGCGCGATACCCATCGCACCGAGCGACAGCGACTGCCCGATCGCCGCGGCCACGGGCAATGCGACCCAGTAGTACCGGCCGTCGATCACGAGGCGCACCCAGAAGCGATGTTGGCCGCCAGCTTCCCCATACGCCTGCGCCCCGGGAGGAAGACGCTCGCTCAACACGCGAAGAAATCGGCGGACCGTATAAGCATGTGGCAGCAATCTGTGCGTATCGACCGGGGGCGTACCCGAAACGCCGCCGTTCATCGCCGTCAGCTCCCGGCTCCGCTCAGGCTCAGGCAAGGCCACCAGCAAACGCTCCATCATGGCGGTTTGCGAGGCGACCAGCGAAGCCGCTTCGTCTATGCGCGGTTTCTGGACAAAAATGAAGATCGACAGGAACGTCGAAACCTGGCTCGTGATGACAACCAGCACGAGCAGCACGAGGTTGCGTCCGAGCAGCGAAGCGGGCAATAAGCGGGTCATCCTTCGAGCTCTGCCATCAGCATGTATCCCACACCCCAAACGGTACGAATAAAGCGAGGCTTCGAAGCATCCGCTTCGATGATCTGCCGCAGGCGCAGAACCTGCACGTCGACGCTGCGCGCATTCGCGTCGTAGTCGCGGCCATGCGAGCGTTCGATCAGATTCAGCCGGCTCACTGGCCGGTTGGGCGTCTGCGCGAGCGCGCAGAGCAGACGCAGTTCCGCCTGACCAAGTTCGACCTCCTGTCCGTCATGGGCCGTCAGCTCATGAAGCAGCAGATCAAGGTGGAAGTCGCCGAATTTCAGTCTGACCGCTTCGTCGTCGAACCGGATGCCATCCCGCGAAACGCGCCTTTTCAGCGCCAGTTCCTGACGGCGCAATATGGCGCGAATGCGCGCGAGCAACTCGCTCGGCAGGAAGGGCTTCGCCAGGTAATCGTCGGCGCCATGCTCGAGTCCGACCACGCGATCGACTGGCTCGCCGCGCGCCGTGAGCATGAGAATGGGAATGATCTGTCCTTGCGCCCGCAGGCGACGGCAAACGGAGAAGCCGTCTTCGCCCGGCATCATGATGTCGAGAATCAGCAGGTCGTACGGCTCGCGCTCGAGAAACATGTCCATCTGCTGGCTGTTCTTCGCCGTACGCACGTCAAAGCCGTGCGCCGCCAGATAGCGCTGCAACATGTTGCGGATTTCCGCTTCGTCGTCCAGTACGATGATGCGGGCAGCCCGCCTGTCGCCGGGAGCCGGAATGGTAGTCAACATGGCGATCTGCGGTCCTCCCCTATCGACGGGCAAAACCATTGTTGCGCACAGGGCACGCTTACTGGCGATGCTGCGCCGCGTAGCGCTCGATGTCGTCCAGCGTCACGTAACCCTTGTGGTCCGCGTCGATCTGGTCGAAATTCTTCGCCACTCTCGGCATGCCGGCCTGCGCTTCCGCCAGCGTCAGCTTGCCGTCGTGGTTCGTGTCGGCCGCATCGAATCGGGCCTGGAGCTTTTGCAACGCTGCGCCTTGCGCATAAGCCGTCGAAGTTGCCAAGGCAGCGATCAGAATCAGACAGGTACGTTTCATTTTTCTCTCCATGAAAAAGACAAGCTGGCTGCTTGAAACTCGTCTGGAAAACGAGTGTAAGAAAACCCGCTGCAATACAGGTTTCGAATGTGTAAAAATAAATGTCAGCCTATGTCACGCCCCAGTGCCGGCCGGTGCCGCCCGTCGTCCGGAAATGAAGCGTAAACATCGGAGGCCGGCCGACGCGGACATGGCAATCGTGTAACGGGAAAATTGACGGCACCGGGTACCGTCGGGAATTCAGCACTTGCCGTCCCTATTCCCCGGCGGCGCGCTGGCGCCGCAGCAACGCCGCCCGACTTCGCAGTTCCTCCGTCGTCTCGCCATCACCGTCCGCGCGCCAGCCTGGCGGACGAAACAAGTGTCCCAACACCGTGGCCAGGTTCCGCGCGGCAGTCAGGTCGCGAGCGAGACTTGCCCAGTGCCCGAATTCCACGACGAACGGATTCTGCGATCGCGTAGGCGTGACGAGACCGTAGCGACAGGGAAGCTCGTCGCGCTCGGCCACATACGTGCCGAACAGACGATCGAAAATAATCAGCGCACCGCCATAGTTGGCATCGAGGTACTCGACATTCGACGCATGGTGGACACGATGTGCGGATGGCGTATTGAAAACGTACTCCAGCCAGCCAAGCCGTGGAATCCAGGTGTTGTGAATCCAGAACTGGTAGAGCAGATTGATGGACAACGACGCCAGGACGACATGGGGATTCACACCCAGCCAGATGAGCGGGGTGAAGAAAAGCCCGCTTCCCGTCAGCTTGCCGGTCCAGCCGAGACGGTAAGCCGTGGACAGCGTCAACTGGTTCGGCGAATGATGGACCGCATGCGAGGCCCAGAAGAACCGGATACGATGTGCCGCGCGGTGATACCAGTAGTAAAAAAACTCCTGCCCGACGAACACCAGCAACAACGTCGGTATGCCGTGCAGCGGAACGGTGTAGATCCGGTACTGCCAGGCAAGGGCGAAAACCGGCGCAGCGAACGAGAGCGGCAGGCGGTCAATGACGCGGCGCCCCGCCATGTCGACGAGCGAAATCCCCATCTCGTACCATGCGAACAGCGCACCTCCGCGACGCGCCCGCCAGGAAAGCACGACGGCCTCGACCAACGACAGGCCGATCAATACAGACGAAACGACAAAAGCAGATCTGAGTGTGTGAGCCATGCCTGGGAAACCGGTAAGCACGGGACGACCGTTCGGGTGCCAGGCATCACTTGGAATGCCAACGCCAGGTAGTCCGAAATGGTGCCGTAGACATCGAACATTTCAATAAGGCGCGTAGTAGTAGTACACCGGACGCGTATATACGACGGGTGGCGCCACAACGACGGGCGCGGGCGGCATGACGATCGTGTCGCCCTTCGCAGTAATGCACTGGGCGTAGGCGTTGTCATACTGCCGCTGCAATGCGGCTTCCGTCTGTCCGCGCTGGTTCGCACCCGCAGCCGAACCCAGCAGGAGACCGACGCCCGCGCCTATTGCGGCACCCGCACCTGCGTTACCCGCTCCCGCGCCGATCAGGGCGCCCGCAGCCGCGCCGCCGGCGGTACCGAGCACGGGCGCCGCCGCGCCCGATTGCGCCGTTGAATGACTCGAAGCCATCGGGTTCACAAGCTGAGACGCGTACGTGCGACAACTAAAATCGTCTTGCTGGAATGCGTTGAGTGTCTTCCCCGGAGCGGGGAGCGCAGATACGGTCGGGTAGCTGGGCGGCACCACCGCGCAAGCGCAAAGGGCAAGCAGCGTGCAAACCAGGAGCACAAGGTAGCCCGGACGGAAAATATTCATGATGTGCAGAAACAGTCGTTGCGAGGAGTGAGTGCCCGCGTAGTCCTAAAACCGGTACGCGAGCCCGAGGGAACCGAAGACGCTTGCCCGCCGCTCGACGATCGGACTGGCGGCCGCGTCGCCGACCAACGTGCCGACACCGGCGGCAGCGCGCAGCGACCAGCGCGCGTCGAGGCGATGATCGAGCGCGACCTTCAGATCGACGCGCGAAAATCCCGCCGACGGTGAATACACCGGCAGATGTGCGGCACTATCGATCGACTGCTCGCTGTCGATGCCAAAGTAGGTCTGCTCGGCCGGGCCGTTCGACCAGACCGTATCGGCCGAAACCGTCACCTTGTCCTGCGGCATCTCGAGCGCAACGTAAGACACGCCCAGCGTCGCGTGATTGCCGTAGCCGGCGTGCGCCGACTGAAGGAACTTCAGGTTCACGGCCATCCGGCCCATTTCCCAGCGAACGAACGCGCCATACACGAGCGAATCGTCGATATTGCCCGTTCCGTTGAGGATCGTTGCGTAGTCCTGGTCACGACCTAGACCGACACCGATGAGCGGACCGGCGCTCAGATGTGTACCGATCGGCCAGGCCACCCCGCCGTCGAGCCCCTCGGCAAAGAACCGCATCCCCGAAGCCGTCTGGCTCGAGAGCGCAATGACGGGTAATGGCAACACACGATAAGCGGTTGCCCCCTGATAGCGCGGCAACGCCGTGATATCGAGACCTATGCTGCCGTCTGGCGAGGACTGCGCAAAGGCACAAGTCCCGTACACCCATGTGCATACGATGAGCGTAAGAGACACTACGCTTCGGTGACTACGGCCTGCGCGGCCGTTCGGCGACGTGAGATCGGGAAAAAATTCGGACATGGGCGATCAAGCGGATGGGTAGCGGGAGGGAAGGACGCTCGAAGCACGCAGCGTTGGTCAGGACCAGTGGCCAGGCACCCAGACGTTACCGACCCAATGGGCCCCTACCCAGACGCGTGGCGGAACCACCACCATAGGCGCCGGCGCGACCACGACGGGCGCTGGAGCGACGGCAACGGCCACTGGCGCAGCAGCCGGCACCATCACGGCAGACGGCGCAGCAACCACCGGAGGCACGACCGCAACGACCGCGGCCGGCGGAGGCGCTGCCACGGCGACGCCGGGCGCCGGAGCGACGACCGCAACGTGGGGGGCTCCCGTTATGACTACGCCGCCGGTGGTGACCGTGCCGCCATGCGGACCGGTCACGCTGCCCGATGTCGCCACGACTCCCGGCGCCACATGCACGGCCGTCGTCGTATGAGAGACGGTTTCGCCCGCCGGACCCGTGACGCTCGCCGTCCGCGTACAGACACCGCCCGCGCAACGGGTCGAACCCGAATGCGAGTAAGTTCCGTTCGGTCCGCTGAGGGTCCCCGAAGACGAGAACTGCCCCGGCCCGGTTCTCGTCACGCTATCCGACGTGCTGACCGTGTGGCCATTGGGACCGGTCACGCTGCCGTCGTGCGTGCAGGTTCCGCCTGCACAACTGGTCGATCCGCTGTGCGTGTAGCGACCGCCGTCAGGACCGGTCGCAGTGCCCGCATTCGTGAATTGCCCCGGGGCCGTACGCGTGACCGTGCCGTGATTCGTCGCGAGACCTCCGTACGGCCCCACGACACCGCCGCTATGCGTACAGGCGTTGCCGCCGCACGAGCCGTAACGCACGAGATGCGCATCGGCACCCTGGCAGAGTAGCGCCAGCAGTACCGACGCCGTAGCCGGAACAACGTTTCTCATGAATGCCCTCTTGCGGAAAAGACGAATCAACGCCGCCAATGTAGAAAAACGCGAGGGCAATAGCTGTTAGCAATTCATGTCAAACGATGTCGGCGAACATTAGAGCGCACCGGGAGAAGGCGAAGAAAGGTCGAAACGCGATGACATATTTTCAGAACAGATTTTCATTGGCACGCCGATTACGCTTGCATTCGTGGCCGGCACCCGTCGGTCTTTCAACCCTGCCTCACCAAGGATCTGCGATGAAACTGCGTTATCTGATCGCCTCTGCAAATGGGCTGGCATTCGCGCTGCTGGCGCAGTCCGCAATGGCCGGCGTGGCCATTGGCATCACGGTTCCAGTCGCACCCGTCGTGCCGGTCGTACCGACTTACGCCCCCGTAATCATCCCGGCTGCACCGGTCGTCGTCGCCGCGGCTCCGGTGGTGGTTCCCCCTCCTCCGGTCATCGTCGCACCGGTGCCCGTAGCCGTCCGGCCTGTTTATGCCGCTCCGTACTACCCGGCCGTCACCGTGCATACCGGGTACTGGGCGCGCGGTGTCGTCGTCGTTCACTAGTCCCCGCCCCGTGCCGCCGTGTGAGCCACAGCGGCATTCCGCCCCGTTCCTCAGCAGTGGCGTTCGAGGCGGCGGAGAGGCCCCGTCTCTCCCCGCTTCCTTTTTCCTCCGACCGCGCGTTACAGGTAAGTCCCTCTTTGCTTCCGGCCGGAAGTCTTCAGTCACGAACGGTCCCGCTGAACCAGACGTCACCCCTGGGTAGAGGATGTAACGCTGCTTGCAGCCACGGGAGCGCTGGCCGGCGGAGTGTCCGCCGGTTGGGTGCTGTTCGTTGCGTTATGCCTCGTCAATGCTCCAGACAGCGACGGTGCGCCGGGAATCAGGACACAACCGCTCACGGTGAGCGCCGGCATGGCAAAGGCGGTGAATAATCGGAGCGAGTTGAGTTTGAAAGCATCGAACGATGCGTACGACTGAGTATGTCCGCAAGTCTCCTAGCCCAAAGGTCTCCAGAGGTGCCCCCCTGGAGACTCTGCAACCGGATTGAGTGTCTCGCGCTCCCAGGCAAGACGTTTATAAAAATTCCCGATTGCGGGATTTGCCCGGGATCGGGATTTTCAACGCGTGTTTCGTATGGCTTACTTCGTGCCCACGGTCTGCGACGGCACCCACTTGCCGTCGACGACCTTGTACACCGTTACGCCACCATACTTCAGGTCTCCATACTGATCGTAGGCCAGCTCGTTAGTGGTCACGCCCTTCATGTTCGTGGCCTTCAGCGCGGCGAGATAGACGTGCGGATCGGTCGAGTTCGCTTTCTTCATCGCGTTGAACACCGCCATCGTGCCGTCGTAGGCATAAGGCGCGTACAGTTCCACCGGCTGGTTAAAGCGCTTCATGTAGTGATCCGAAAATTCCTTGCCGCTCGGCATCTGGGCAAGCGGGCTGCCCTCCGAAGCGGCCAGCGTGCCCTCGGACGCCGCGCCCGCGATCTTGATCAGGTTGTCGGACTGCACCATGTCCGGGCCGATCAGCGGCGCCTTGATGGCAAGCGAGCGCATCTGCTTGAGCATCGGCGCAGCCTGCGTATCGGCGCCGCCGTAGAACACCGCGTCGACATCCGACGCCTTGATCTTCGTAAGGATCGCGCGGAAGTCCACGGCCTTGTCGTTCGTATAGTCCTGATCGACCACGGTGGCGCCTGCCGCCTTCACGGCCTTCGTGAACTCCTCCGCCACGCCCTGCCCGTAGGCGGTGCGGTCGTCGACGATCGCGAAGCGCTTGAACTTGAGATCTTTCGCGGCGTACTCGCCAAGGACGCTGCCCAGTTGCGTGTCGGAAGTCAGCAGGCGGAAAGTGGTGGGCAGGCCGAGGCGCGTATAGGTGGGCGCCGTGGCCATGGCAATTTCGGGAATGCCCGCTCTCGCATAAATCGGCGCAGCCGGGATGCTGGTGCCCGAGTTGTAGTGTCCGATCACCGCGACCACGCCATCGTCCACGAGCTTTTGCGCAACCGTCGTGCCGGTCCGGGGGTCCGCCTGGTCATCCTGCGCATCGAGCACGAAGTGCACCGGCTTGCCGCCGATCACCGGATGGGTCGCGTTCATGTCCTCGATCGCCAGCTCCACGCCGCTCTTGAAGTCGGCGCCGTAATGCGCCTGGCCGCCGGTGAGCGGCGCGGCGAAACCGATCTTGACGTCGTCGGTCTGAGCGAAGGCCGCGGTGCTGCCCAGTGCAGCGGCAGTGCAGGCGAGCGCGGCAATGGCGGTGGCCATGGCGCTCGCGCGCAACGGCAGACGATATTCGGAATGGTTCATCGGGTCTATTTCCTCACACTTTCACGTTGTTCATGGACGCCGCCTTATCGTTCATAACACGCTCGCGGCGTGTGGCATTCCTCCGCAACAGCAAACGCCACACGAACGGCGAATAGCGTCGCGGCTCGCGACGAGCCGCCTCGTGTGTTGCAAGGTTGTGCCGACTGGATCAGCGATGAAAACAAGTATGGCTACGCGCGGCACCGGCGGCTTGGGGGCTTTTATGCGTCAGGATGACGAAATCGGCATAGTGCCGCGCGGGCGCCCTTCGGCGCCCCGGGGAAACCCTCGGATCCCGCGCGGCGGACGGATCGGCGCCGGAATGGCGACCGGGGACGTCAGGTCCCGCTCCGCCCGTTGATATCCAGCACGAGCCACCTGCCGATATAACGCGAGCCGTCCGAAGAAAGATGGTCCCGGTCGGCGTACAGGAACTCGCCTCCCTGCCGCGCATAGCAGCTCCGCGCGTCGCACAGGAGCGGCATGGGATTGAACACCTTCACGCCGGGGAATTGCTCCAGCACCGCGAGGATGCGCGCCTGGGTGCCCGCCAGCCTGCGCTCGACCTTCGCGCGCGAGACCGAGCACGACGAGCGTATCGAGATTTGCACGGGGCGACGCACGCAGGTGTCCGGATCGAAATCGAGCTCGGGCGTGTCGAGCACGAACACCACGTTCTTGCCGGCCGCGGTGAGCTTGCGCAAGGTCTGCGCGAGCCCCGCGAGGTAAACGTCCAGATTGGACTCGCCGTCCTGCCCGCCGGCATGTTGGCCGGCAGGCACGAGCCGGATATAGCTGCCCTCGTCGTAGTCGAAGCCTCCCTTGATCGACGAGATCGCGTAGCTCGACAGAATCACCGAATGGATATCGGGCGACTTCGTCACGTAATCGAGCACATCGTCGAACAGCGCCGCGCAATGTTTGACATAGCCCCCCAGGTGAATGTCGATACCGTAGAACGGCGGACAATTGCCGCTGCCGACCGCGAGGATCCCCGTGCCGGAGGCCGAGAGCGCCGACTGAAGCCCTTCGTAGTAGTGATTGGCGTGGCTGTCGCCGAGCAGCGCCACGACAGGACGGCCGTTGGACTCGGGCATCATGCAGAAGTCGGATCTGGGGAAAGTTTTCTTGCATTCACGCGTGAATGCCCAGCCCTCCTGATGCCCGCCGAAGTTCGCGTCGGGAAAGCGGTCGGGGAAGCCGTTGTCGCGCGAAATGGCATAGCTGGATAATCCGACACCCATCATCGCCACGAAGAGCCCGGTGGCGACGCGCGCCGGATAGCGCCGCGCCTGACGGCTGAATCGCGCGGGCGCTTCGACGAAGCTGAACGTCATGCAAGACAGTACGACGGCAGCCCCGATGGCGGCGACCAGCATCGGGGTTGTCGGCGCACCGCCGCTCAGGAGGCGGAGGAAGGCCAGTATCGGCCAGTGCCAGAGATAGAGCGGATAGCTGATCAGCCCGATATAAGCAAACGGTTTGAGCGAAAGCACGCGGCGATTGAGCCAGGCCGCCGGCCCGGCGGCGATGATAAGCGTGGCGCCCCCCGCCGGCAACGCTGCACGCCAGCCTGGAAACAGCGTTTTCGGATCGAACAGCACGAGGCTCGCGACGACGAGCGCGAGCCCCGCGAACGAGACGAAGTCGTGCAGCGCCTGCCTCGTGCCGCTCGCTTGCGTCGCCCGGTATTCGCCCGAAGCAGGCCCGCGCGTGCGTAGAAATTCCGTCCACGCCAGCGTGGAGCCGAACAGCAGCTCCCAGAAACGCGTGACCGGCAGATAGAACGCCGCGGTCGCGTGGGTCCCGCTCAGCCAGATGCTGCTGGCAAGCGAGAGCAGAATGGCCGCGGCGATGACGAGCGTCGCCACGCGCCGGCTCGTGAATCTCCAGAGCCCATACAGCGCGACCGGCCAGACGATGTAGTACTGCTCCTCGACGCCAAGCGACCACAGATGCAGGAGCACGCTGGACGAAGCGCCCTGCGAGAAGTAGTCCTCGGTCATATAAAAATAGATGTTCGCCACGAACGCGACACTGGCCAGCGCGTCGCGCGCGAGACGCGCGAGCTCGCCGGACGCCATCAGCGCGAGGCCCGCCGAGAGGCTGGCGACCAGCACGACGACGAGTGCCGGATAGATACGCTTGATGCGCCGCACGTAGAAGTCGACGAGGCTGAAGCGCCCCTGATCGAGCGTCTCGATGATGTGCTGGGAAATCAGGTAGCCGGAGATGGCGAAGAAAATATCCACGCCGACGAAGCCGCCCGTCAGCGCGCGAGGGCAGGCATGAAAGATGACGACCGAAACGACCGCGACCGCGCGCAATCCATCGATGTCCGGCCGATAGCCCTGTGCGGGCTTGCGTGATGTAGCGCTCACTGTGGTCTCATCCCGAATGTCCGTGTGGCTGCGGGTCTCACCAACGGCCGGTGCGCGCGAATACGACGCGCCGCAGGGCGCACTGTGCTGGTTGCCTGCCACATGGTATCGGCGCGGTGAATGCGGACTGTTGCCCACCTCACGCAAACGCACGCATCGCGCGCATCCGGCTACGGGCGGCGTGCGTCATGCCTCGGACAAGACCATTAAAGCAGGCGCTCCGACGCGCCACCGTGGTTGAGCGCACAGTCCGATGGCGCCGATCGCGCGGACAATGAGATCCAGCCTGTCGCCAGCGGCGGCGGCGCGCCGCTCTTCGCCCGCGCGCTCCGCAGCCCGCACGCCTCCCGGAGCCAGCCTTATGCCCCTTCTGTCGACCGCGCTCGAACGCGAGCGCAACAACTTCGATCTGGTCCGCCTGCTCGCCGCCGTGGCGGTCGTCTACGGCCACTCATTCGTGCTTCAGCAACCCGACGGCCGCGTCGACCTCGTCACGGCATTCCTCGGCTTCGACTATTCCGGCAGCCTGGGCGTGTTTGCGTTCTTTCTGCTAAGCGGCATGCTCGTGACCGCCAGCTTCGACCGGCAGCGTTCGGCGCCGCGTTTTCTTGTGTTGCGCATATCGCGAATCTGGCCCGCCGTTGCCGTGGGCGCCCTCTTCGTCATGTTCGTCATTGGCCCGTTCTTCACTACGCTGCCGTTGCGCCAGTACTTCACGTCGGGCACCACGTGGAGCAATCTCGACACCTTCTCCACGATCGTGCTCGGCAAGCACATTGCGGTTGCAGGTGTCTTCGAGCATGACCTCTACTCGATCTGCGCGCCCCTCTGGACGCTGCCCATCGAGGTGCGATACTACTTCGTCGTGCTCGTCACCGGCATGATGGGCTTGCTCAAGACGCGCCGCGGCATGATGCTCGCCATCCTCATCGGCATGGTGCCGTTTCTCGTGCACCCGCATCTGGACCCGCATGTCTACATCACGCTGCGCCATCTCGACAAAAAGCCCGGCGGCTATGCCTTCTTCCCGGAACCCGTATTCATGGCGGGCATGCTGCTCTATGCCTTTCGCAAAAGCGTGAATATCAACGGCTGGGCGGCTGCGACCCTGTTCGCCGCCTATCTTGCCCTGCGCGGCACGCCGCTGGCGCAGCCGGTTTTCTACCTGGCGTTTGCGTATGGCGTGCTGTGGTTCGGCACGACGCCGTTGCTGCACCGCTTCGTACCGCGCAGCGATTATTCGTTCGGGATCTATGTCTATGGATTCCCGATCCAGCAATGCGTTGCGCACCTCTGGCCGAATCTGGATCCCCTCATCTCGTTGCTGATCGCCGGACCGGTCATCTTCGCCTGCGCATTCGCCTCATGGCATTGCATCGAGCGCCCCGCGATCCGGTGGACGCGCAGACGTCTCGCGAAAACGCGCGGCGCGGCAAGACAACCCGCACCCATGGCCGAAGCGGCGACGCGCTGAGCGTTCGCGTCGGCCCGAGGCGCGAAGGGACCGGTTCCGCAGCGGCCCGCTATGTGCGCGCGCCCACAGACAAAAATGTAAGCCATTCGTATTGTTTGGGTATCGACGTTTTGTCGGGGGCCGGTGGACCGCGAGACTGGCCCCGTCAAACAATGGGAACGGCAGGGTGAATCGTAAGGGGGTGGCCATGACGCTATCGCGCATACGCGAACACGAGGGTATGGGGTTGCCCGCGCGCACGAGACCCTCTGGCACGCGACCCGCGCCATCCCGGCCGCTGGAGTCGGCAAGGCAGGCGCCCGCCGTCAGGATGACCAACCTATCGTTTTCGATCGTCATCGCCAACTACAACTACGAGCGCTTCGTCGGCGAGGCGATTGAAAGCGCGCTGACGCAGGACTGGCCGCAAGTCGAAGTGATCGTCGTGGACGACGGATCGACGGACCACTCCGCCGCGATCATCCGGTCGTTCGGCGACAAGATCATCGCCGTATTCAAGGAAAACGGCGGCCAGCGCGACGCCAATAACGTGGGATTCCAGCACAGCACGGGCGACGTGATCATTTTTCTCGACGCCGATGACATATTGCGCCCGCACGCCTTGCGAGCCATTGCCGCCGCCTGGCGACCGGGACTGAGCAAGGTCCAGGTGCAGATGCAACGCGTGGATGCCCTAAGGCGTCCCATACGAAACGTCATCCCGAAGATTCCCGCGGCGTTATCGCCGCAGACCATTCGCCGCTGGGCCTATGCGACATCGGAATATCCGTCTCCGCCAGGCTCGGGGAACGCCTGGTCCCGTCGCTTTCTCGATCAGATCTTTCCGCTGGACGAGAGCCACGATTCGTTTACCGACTCCACCTGCATCGCCATGGCACCGTACATCGGCGACGTCGAAACCATTGCCAGCCCGCTCGTGCTGTACCGGATGCATGGCGGCAACGACAGCGCCATGGGCGCAAAGGACTCGAACTTCCGCAGGGAAGTCGCGCGCGCGCTCAAACGACATGCGGCGGCATGCAAAGCGTGCGAGATGATCGGCACCTCGCCGCCACCGCAAGCCGCGCTGTTTCGGGGGCCGCACCTGCTGCAGCTCAGGATCGCTTCGTTGCGCCTGACGCCGGAGCAGCATCCGCTTGCCCGCGACAGCCGGTTACGCGCGCTTTTCGACGCCGTCGTCCTGCCCTTTCGCTCGAACTTCGAGCAGCCGACCTTCCGCATCCTCGTGTCCGGCTGGAGCATCCTCACCCTGCTCGCCCCGCGCAAGATCGCGGGCATGTTGATACGCAAGCGATTCGTTTGACGAGTTGCCGGTCGCGTTCCCGTCCGTCACCGGGAGCGTTGGGCCGCCCACAGACATGGCCGGGCCGGGCGAAAACAATGACCTCTCCCGAAATGCAACCGGGCGCGCCGCCAAAGCGCTCCCGGACCCGAGAAGCAGGAAGATAGTCATGAACGCGCTCAACCTGGTCTTCGAACGGGTGATCAGTCATCGATTCGTGTCGGGCAACGTGCGAAAGCTCTTTGCCCCGATGCCTCGTTTGCACGATCTAATGACGTACCGCGTTGCAGAGCATAACGAACTGATTTCCTTCGACGCGTTCGACACACTGATTACGCGGCCTCTGCAGCGGCCTGCCGATTTGTTCCTGCTGTGCGGATACAAGCTGAAAGCGAGCTTCGATTCGCCCGTCGAGCCGGAGGAATGGCTGAAGATCCGGCAGAGCGCAGAGAGCCGGGCGCGCAAGTCGGCTGTCGAGCACGAAGTGACGCTGCTCCAGATTTACGGGGAGATCGCGGCATCGGCAGACTTATCCGCGGCGCTCCTGGAGACGGCGCAGGAAATCGAGGTCGGCCTCGAAAAGCTCCTGTCACGGCCCATCGCAGCGATGGTCGAGGCCTTCAATGCCTGCGCCACCCAGGGACGGACGGCGATCATCTCCGATATCTATCTCTCCCGGCCCGACCTCGATGCGATGCTGCAACGCTGCGGCGTGCACGTCAAACCGGCCGATCTGTACATATCGTGCGAGAGCGGCCAAACGAAGCGGACGAGCTCGCTCTTCGCGGTAGCAAAAGGGGCAAGCAAAAGGCATTTACATGTCGGCGACAATGTCTTCTCGGATCTGTTCCAGGTCTGGTTGTCCCGCGGACGCGCCGCACCGTTTTTCAAGGCGTCGCCCACTCGCCTTGAACGAGCACTCGGCAATGACCGGATCGAACCACCCCTGCTCCGCTCCGCGCTCTCGGGAAGCGCGCGCACGGCGCGTCTGCGCGTGGGCTGCCGCGCGCCGCACGAGCAATCTCTCGCGGAGGTATCGGCTGGCTTTACGGCGCCGCTGCTCCTGACGTTCGTTGTCTGGATTCTGAAACAGGCGGAACGCAAGCAGATCGAGAGGCTGTTTTTCCTGGCGCGTGACGGCCAGATTCTCCTTTCCATGGCGAGGAAGATCGCCAGGGCTTACCACCTTCCGGTCACGCTCGACTACCTGTACGTATCCAGGCAATCGCTGCATTTGCCCGCGCTCTCCAGTGTGGCTGCCGACGATTTGACCAGCTTCGGCTTCCGGCCGGGTCAATCGCTGGCCGACGTCCTCAGGAAATTCGGCATCGACGTCGCGCACCCGGCCGTTGTCCGCTTTCTGCAGCGCCACGATATCCACTCGCCACGAGCGCCGATGAACGCGCTCGAACTGGACGCGATACTCGCCGGCATACGGTGCGACGCAGAGCTTACGCAGTTGATCGACGCGACCGCCGCGTCGGCGCGGGAATTGCTCCTCGACTATCTGCGGCAGAAAGGATTCTGCTGTGCCGGCAACGTCGGCCTGGTCGATATCGGATGGCGCGGCAATCTGCAGCGCTCGCTCGCGCAGGTGGCGCGCAGTGGCGACGCCGGATTCAACGATCGGTTGTCCGGCTTCTATTTCGGGCTTTACCATCGCCCCGCGAACTGCGGCAGCCTGGACGACTTCCTGGGTGCGTCGGTGGCCGCGCCGATCAGGCCTTACGTCCGCGGCTCGATGTTCGAAGCGCTTTGCGCCGCCGATCACGGCACGACAACCGGCTACGAGCGAACGAACGACGGCACCGTCGTGCCGAAGCTCCTCACGGCGGATAATCCGGAGGCAACGGCATGGGGCCTGAAGATTCAGCACGACGTGGTCAATGCCTATGTCGACGACGTGCTGGCCGTGCTGACCGAGGCTGGCCTGAACCTCCTGGACTGCCTCGACGGTCTCTCGCAAGGTGCCGCAACCGTGACCCGAATGGTGGTGGGTTCGCCGTCTCGCGGTGAGGCGAATGCACTGGGTTCCTTCCCGCACGCCAGCGATCAGCTACATCGCGTCTTTGAAGAAGTCGCGCCCCCGCTATCGCTCGACGCACGTGCATGGTGGTCAAAGCTGCGGGATCGGGGCGACGCCCCCCTCATTTCCTACTGGCCCGAGGCGAGTGTGGTTCGTGCGATGCCATCGCTCGGAGCGAGCATGATGCTGGGCGGCCTTGGCCTTGGAAGAAAGCTGCGCGCGCGTCGCTAACGCAGCCGCTCGAATGATCAGACGGAGTCCGGATACCGGCCCAGCCGCGCCTGCACTTCGAAAGGCGCATCGGCATGAACCTTCCCCGCGTTCGACCTCGCCGCCGCCACGCGGGCGCGCTCCGGCTCCGGCGCGCGGCGCCATGCCCGCGCGCTCAACCCGCCCGCCGCCGCCGCGAGCACGTAGAAGCACACGCCCAGATCGAAGATCGAGGCCGACACCGACGCCACGATGAGCGCCGCGTACATGCCATGCCGGGAGGCGTAACACACGGCGCGCTCGGTGAGCGGATAGTCGCGGGGAATCGGCGTCAGCGTGCTCTTCGCGAGAAAGATCGTGTAGCAAAGCGTACCGACCACGCCAAGACAGGCAAGTACCACCATCACGAAGCTCGACACCCGCACACTGCCAAGCCCCACCCCAATGCCGTAGGTGTCGAGGAAATTCGTGAACGCCTGGGCGTTGAAACTCGAACGCTCGACGCCCGAATCGCTGTCTGCCTTGCTGAGCACCGTCGCGTCGATAAAATCGCCTAGCGCTCTCGCCACCCCCGGCATGAACAGCACGATGTATAACGCCAACAGCACGCCGAGGCACGCCATGAGCGCCCACATGCGCGCCTTGCGCGCGTTGGCCGTGCGCGAGATGCGTCCGGGCCGGCTCACGAGCAGCACCATCAGATAACCTGCGAGACCCACATAGGCGCTGCCCGAGGTCGAAAGCAGCAGCAGCGCGCCGCTGGCTGCGGCAAGTGCGCCCGACGTCTTCGGCCGATAACCCACGAGCCAGAGATTGACGCAGACGGCGAAGAGCTGGAGCGTGAAATACGCGAATGCCGAGGCCTCGCTGAACGTCCCGCTGATACGCAGCAGGCCGCCGAGTTCCGAGCCGTTGAAATAGGCAAAGTCGGCTGTCTTCACGAATGCGAGCGCATCGACGCCCGCCAGATGCGAGGCGATGTCCACCGCGGCCGCGAGCACGTCGAGCGCCGTGAGCGCGAGCACCGCCTTCGCGAGCACATCATAGGCTCCGCGGCAGCGTAGAAATACGTACATGGAGCAGAACACCACGAGATCCCCCACACAGTAGACCGCCTGTGAGAGATTCCCCGAGACCGGCCCGAGCGCCTGCAGCAGCCCTGCCGAGTTGGGATCGGCATTGCGGTCGATGGTGAACACGAGCGTCGAGCCGGCCAGCGCGCGCGGCAGCACGATCGCACCGAACACGCCCCACGCGCACGTGCACAGCAACCAGAACCCCGGCTTGCCGATGGAAATCGACTCGCACAGCATCTTGCCGCCGCCGAGGTTGAAAGCGCGGATCGCGAAGAACACCATGAACAGATTGGCCGGCATGATGCCAACGCCGCCAGGCAGCACGAGCGCAACCGCGCACGCGAGCAGGCTGAGCACCACCAGTCCGTAAACCGCCCATCGATACGACGCGTTCAGCGCCAGGAGGCCAGCGAGAAACACGATGACCCCGTATGCGGAAAGTCCCACCTCAGCCTCCCGCCCTGAATGTCGGTACGCCAGTGCGTATGCAACGCTTCATGTCGCGCTCCCTTCTCATGCTCAGAGTTCGAGGATGCGCTGCGGATGAATGACGCCTTTCACGATGTCGAGGAATGCGAGCACGTTCCCCTTGAGCCGCCCGCGATAATCGAACACCGGATGGCCACGCAAGCTGTGATAGAGATTCGAGCACAGATGGCGCGAGATGAAACTGCAGGCGCGCCGCGCCCGCATGGTGCGCTTGCGGGTGAGGTAGATCGGATTGGCGATCTGGGAGTAGCCCAGCCGCACGCCCGAGGTCCGGCCGCTGCTCACGCCCAGATGCACGCCGAGACACGACGGCTCGTACACCATCGTGCCGTGCGTGCGCGCACGCGCCGTGAAGTCGTAGTCCTCCTGCCAGCCGTAGAGCGGCAGCGCTTCGTCAAAGCGGCACTGGCGTATCACGCGGCCGGCAAATGCCATGTTGCAGCCATACGCGCAGCCAATTTCGCGGCGTTCGAAACCCGACGCCCAGTGGTCTTCGGGCGCTCGCTCGCCCGAGAGGAAAGCGAGCGCATCGGCTTCCTTCAGACCGCCGACCTTCACACCGTCGGCAAGCACTTGCCCCGTCACACCGGCCACGTGGGGGTCCGCCTCGAAGAGCGCCTCGCACTCGCGCAACCACGCGCGATGCGGACGGAAATCGTCGTCGAAGAAACTGACGAACCAGCGGTCTGCGTCCGCCGCACTGCCCCGCGCATCGCCCATGTCCGCAAGCAGCGCCTCGATGCCCGCGTTGCGCTGCGTCGTGAGGCCGGGGGCCTTCGCAATCAGCAGCTTCACATCGGCCGATGCGCAGAGCGGATGCTCCAAAACCCGCGGCAAATCGCCTTCGCCGGCCCCGACGATATAGACGCCGTGAGGCCGCGCGTCCTGCCCGTGCAGGAAGTCGAGCAGCGTCGCCGTCTCGGCCGGCCGGCCCTTGGTCGCCACGATGACATATCTCTTCATGCCGTTCCCCGAATCTCTCGTATGACTGATGGGTCCTCGCCGACGTCTCACGCCGAGCGCCAGCGCCTGGTGACGACGGGCGGCTCGGCCGTGCCCCGGCACGTTTGCACCGCGCGCTCGATCATGCTCATGAATTCGCGCTGGAAACGCTCGGCGGCAAAGCGTTGTGCATTGCGCCGACACGCTTCGGGATTGAAGGGTGCATGCGCCTCGAAGCGTGCAAGCGCATCGACGATGGAGGCCACGCTCTGCTCCTCGAAGAAGAGTCCGGTGGCGTACTCGGGATCCTGCGAGTCGATCACCGTTTCTCGCGCACCGCCGCGGCCAAAGGCGATCACGGGCGTACCGCACGCCTGCGCCTCGACAACGGAAATTCCGAAGTCCTCTTCGGCGGCGAACACGAACGCGCGCGCGCGCTGCATGTAATCGACCAGCACGCTGTCCGGCTGGTAACCGAGCAGTGTGACGTTGGACGTGGCCTGTGCCCGTGCGCGCGCAAAGTCCGGTCCGTCTCCGATCACCACGAGGCGCTTCTCCGGCATGGCCGCGAACGCCTCTACGATGAGCGGAATGCGCTTGTACGGCACCATGCGCGAGGCGATCAGATAGAAATCCTCATGGTGCTGGCCGATCCCGAAACGCTCGACGTCGACGGGCGGATGGATCACCGTCGCCTCGCAGCCGTACACCTTTCGAATGCGCCGTGCAATGAACGCCGAGTTGGCGGCAAATGCATCCACGCCGTGCGCGGTCCGCAGATCCCAGATTCGCATGTAGTGCAACAGGCCGCGCGCGAGCCAGCTCTTGAAGCCGTGCTCGATGCCCGCTTCGGCGAGATACTGATGCTGCAGGTCCCACGCGTAGCGGATCGGCGAATGCACGTAGCTCACATGCACCTGGTTGGGGCCCGTGAGCACGCCCTTGGCCACGGCGTGGCTCGACGAGATCACGAGGTCGTAGGACGAAAGGTCGAACTGTTCGACCGCGAGCGGCATGAGCGGCAGATAGGAGCGATACGAGGACTTTGCACGCGGCATGTGCTGGATGAACGAGGTGCTCGCATGCTTGCCGCCCAGCGCACTGCGATGCTGCTCGGGAAAGAAGTCGACGATGCTGTAAAGGTCGGCGCTCGGGAACATCTGGATGATCTGCTCCAGGACCTTCTCCGACCCCGCATACGAGACGAGCCAGTCGTGGACGATCGCCACCTTGCCGAAGCGGCGCGGGTCGTTCGCACCGCTCGCTGCCGGATTGGTATGCACTACATGAGCCACGGCGAGATCTCCTCGATCAGTTTGACGGCGGTCGCGCGCCACGTGAGCGCGGCAGTACGCTCGCGGCCGCGCTCACGCAGCGTTTCGCGCAACGCGGCGTCGGCGGTCACGCGTTCGAGCAGCGCGGCGAGTTGCGCGGGATCGTCGGGCGAGGTGTAGAGCACCGCGTCGCCGCACGCTTCGACTACCGATGGCAGGCGTGAGGCGATCACCGGGCAGCCGAGCGCGAGGGCCTCGACAGGCGGCAGGCCGAATCCCTCGTAACGCGACGGGTAGACGAAGCACGCCGCGCGCCGGTACAGCGAGACGAGTTCCTCGTCGCTGACATAACCGAGATGCTTGACGAAATCGGGCAGTGCGTCGCCGGACGCGCCATAAACGCGTGGGTCGCCGCCGCCCACGACCACGATGTCGAACCGCGCATCGCGGATTTGCCGCGCGGCCTCGGCGACGAGCCGGAAATTCTTGTGGCGGTTCAGACTGCCGACCGCCAGCACGAACGGCCTGGCGTGCTCGCCGGCGCCGACAGGAAAGCCGGAGATCCCTGCCGCATCCGGCGTCTGCGTGGCCTCGCGCATGCGCAGCATATGCTCGCCACTTTCCTGAACCACGCCGATCTTGGCGAACGGAATGCGATACGCCTCGCACAACTCGCGCCGCGAAAATTCGGAAACGGTGATGACGCGGCGCGCGATGCGTCCGATGCTGGGCGCCATGAGGCGATACCACGCGACGAAAGAGCGGCTATAACTGTCCGGCACGCGCGCAGGCGCAGCATCGTGCAGCACGGTCACCTGACTCCGGTAGAGCAGCGGCCCCGAATTGCACAGGTTCAGTAGCAGTCCGCCTCGCACGGCCCTCGGCAATGCGAGCTGCTCCCAGCGCAAGCCGCCGCCCTGCCCGCTCGCGCGCAGCCGCACGTGCGCGAACGGGTTCGACATGCCGCCCAGCGCGGCGGGCACGACGATCTCCGCGCGCAAACCTGCCACAACGGGGTCGCGCGTCTCGATCAGTGCGTCGATGGCGCGCACCGTCTCGAAGGCGAAGCGGTCGACACCGGTCGCGCGGCGGCCGAGAAAGCGGCCGTTGATGACCAGCGAACGGGTTTGCGGAGTGTTCATCGGCGTGGTCCGGATGTGGTTTTCCCGTCGCCCCTCAGACGCGGGCCGCGGCAGAGTCGCCGCGAGAGGCGGAACGACAAGCGGGATTCGCTATGTATCGCAGTGCGAACTGATTGAGCTGACGGGAAGGAAGCAGGCACAGCAGCGTAAGACCGAGTGCGCCGAGCTTCTTGCCGGCACTCCAATACGGATTACGTACGAGCGAGGCGAAATAGCGATCCGATTCGAACATCAGCCGGCGCCAGCGCTCGGCGGTCGGCGCTTCGTAGAGCCGCACGCACAACCGGTTCTTCTCGTAGGAAAAGTCGATGAAATGTACCGGCAGATCTTCCCCGAGACGGGCACGGATCATCTGGCGCAACGTCTCCCAACGCCATGGGAACGAACGTTCCACCTCGCTCACGTCCTCGTAGTTGCCGACCAGAATACCCGCCTGACCGACCGTCGCGCTGCGCCTCTCGCCGGCCTTGCGGTGCACGCGATAGCCGCCCAGTGCGCCATCGAGCGCGCAAATCGAACCGATGAGCGCGATTCCGTAGATCGCGAAGAAGTCCGCGGTCTTGCTATGCTGCTTCGATACAGGAATGGGAAAAACCGCGCGCAGCGCGCTCACGCGATAAGCGTTGCCGGAGGCCGGCGGCGAGGGATAGAGCCAGCCGCGGCGCAGGAGCGCGCCGCAGTCGCGCGGGGGCGTCGAATTCGGCACGCGCACGCCGGTCCGCACACCATCTTCGCGGACCACGTCGAGCCGGAACTGCACCTTGACGTAGTCGCCCGTTTCGAATGCGCGCAGCACTTCAGCGATGGCGTTTGGGTACAGGATATCGTCGGAATCGAGAAACAGCACGTATTCCGTCTGCACGAGCGAGAGCCCGAGGTTGTAAACCGACGATTGTCCCTGGTTCTCCTTGAACACCGGGGCCACGCGCGCACCGAAGCTTTCGATAATCGCGCGCGAGCCGTCGGTGGATCCATCGTCGATTACCAGCACGCATACGCGGGCTTGCACGCCGACACCCGCGAGCGCGTCAACGTTCGCAAGCGCCGACTCGATCGCCTCGCGCAAAAAGCGCGCGTAGTTGTAGTTGCCGATAACGACGGTGATGTCCTTCATGAATTCAGCTCCGGGTGGCGGCGCCGTCTTGCGGGTCGCCGTAGCTCGAGTAGCCGTAGGCCGCGTATTCGCTCCCGTACTTGCCCGGCCGCGTGGTCATGTCGTTGAAGATCACGCCGCGGACCGGGACCCCGATCTGCTCGAACCGGCGCACGGACTCGCGCAGCTCCGAGACGCTCGTCACGCCGTGGCGCGCAATCAGGAACACCGTCCCCGCGAGATTGGCCACGATGCCCGAGTCGGCCACCGGCAGAATGGGCGGCGCATCGATCAGCACGACGTCATACACGCCGTCGGCCCACTGCGCGAAGCGCTGAAAGCTGCCGCTCTTGAGCAGTTCGCTCGCATTCGTCACGTAGCCGCCGTTGGCGACAAAATCGACGCTGGGCATGACCTGCCGATGCAGCGCGTCTTCATATGCGCCATCCCACTCCACGACGTCGATGATGCCGGGGCTGGCCGGCACGCCCACATGGCGGTTGAGCGAGCCGCGCCGCAGATCGGCGTCCACCAGCAGCACGCGCTTGCCCGACGCGCCGAGCAGCGCCGCGAGGTTCACCGAGACGAACGACTTGCCCACGACAGGCGTTGGCCCCGCGAGCAGCACGATATGGTTGGCGGCCTCCTCCAGGGAAAACTCGAGCGCGCTGCGAAAGCTGCGCAGACTCTCGATGGCCGCGTCGAACGCCGCGGTGCGCGCGAGGACCGTGGTCGTGCCCGGCGAGTTCGCCGGCAGGCGCCGCGTCAGTTCGTGCTGCACGCGGCTGCGCGGCACGGCGGCATAGACCGTCAGGCCCGTGCCCACTTCGATGTCGTCGACAACCGTAATGCCGCTATTGAACTTGCGCTTGAGCAGCGCGAACGCCACGCTTGCGAACAGGCCGGTGAGCAGCGCGGCCAGCACGACAAAGGCGCGCTTGGGTCGGATCGGGCTCTCGGGAGTCTCCGCACTGTCGATCAGGCGTACGTTGGAGACTTTGCCGGCCTTGAGCAGGCGCAGTTGCTCCTTGTTGTTCAACAGGTTCGTATAGATGTTGGTATCCACCTGCACCTCGCGCTGCAGCCGCAGCACGCCCTGCTCGAGCGGCGGCAGCGCGCGCGTCTGACTGGCCAGCAGAGCGAGCGACTTCTGCGCTTCGTCCAGTTGCCCGTCGACCGCGACCAGCGCAGGGTTGTCCGGAGTAAAGCGGGCCAGCAACTGCGCGCGCTGCTGGCGCAGGTCGGCAATGCGCGTTTGCGCCTGGGCCGAACTCTGCAACAGCGCGGCGGCTTCCGCACTCAGGTCCACGGCGCCGTGCTCCGAACGAAACGCATTGAACTCGCTTTCCGCTTTTTCGAGCTGAGCCTTGAGTTCGGGCAACTGCTGATCGAGGAACGCAATCTGCTTTTCGGCTTCCTCCTGGGTGTGCTGCACGTTCTGCCGCACGTACTCGTTGCCGATGGCGTTGAGAATCTCGGCCGTCTTGGCGGGATTCGCGCCTTCCAGCGCGACGCCTATCACGTCGGACTCCTTACCCTTCTCCGAGATCATCAGGCCAGCCTGCAGCATCTGGATCGCGGCCAGCTCCGAATTGCGCACGATCTGGAAGGTCACGCCGGGATGCGCATCGATCGAATTCACGAGCAGATCGATCGCGCCGCCCGGCACCTCGGCGTGCAGGGGTACGCCGAGCCGCCCCTTCAGCTCCACGCCGTCGTGACGCAGCGTATAAGCGCCGCCGTTCTGCGCGGTAATAATGAAGGGCGCGCCGTGCAGGCGGTCGGGCACGTCGAAATGCCCGACGTCGATGGCCTCGTTGCCCCACGCGTAGCCGCCCCAGCCCGACCAGTCCGAGACCGACAGATGCCGCGCGATCCACTTGCCGACGACCGGGAAGTAGCGCGGCGCAGCGTCCAGATAGAGATGAGTCACGTCCACGGCGCGCGAAACGATCATGCGCGAACGCAGCACCTCGATCTCCGCGGAAGCCGCGGTCTTCACCGCGAACATCGACGAGAGATCGGCGAGCGCGCTCTTCGTGGAGCTCTCGTTCTCCTCCACCTGAACGAGGATATCGGCCTGATAAACCGGCTGTGCGAGCAGCGCATACGCGCCGCCCACCACCGTGAAGATCGCCGTGACGATCGCGATCATCTTGCGGCTCTGGTACAGGGTGTCGAGCACGCCGCCTAAATGGCCGCCCTCGGGCGGCGCCGGCAGGCCGGGTTCGAGCAGGTAATCACGCTGGTTCATCCGTTCTCTCCATCCGTGTGCCCGCGGTCTCGCAGGACGCACGCGCAAGCCATACTGGCAATCGGGTCAAGGGCCCACGGCGCGACTCGCCGCGGCAGCCTCGGTGGCCGGCAAAATCAGACCGATAACGCGGGCCCACTTGACGAGCGGGGAGGCGTCGACGAATACGACATCGTTAGGCTTGAGATCGAACGCATCGGCCGTGGCCATCGCAGCCGCCGACGAAGCATTGAGGTGGTAGACCACCGGCTTCGCAGTGTCGCGGCCGCGCACGACATACACCTGAGACGCATCGCCCGACACCTGGCTGATGCCGCCCGCGTCGCCGAGCGCCTGGTTCAACGACATTCGGCCGTTGTTGAACTCCACTCCGCCGGGTCGTTGCACTTCGCCGACCACGAACACCTTGCTGTCCGCCTGCGCGTACACGCGCACGAGATCGCCGTCGCGCAGAATGATGCGGTCGGGGTTCACCCCCTTGCGGATCATGTCCGGCATGTCCACGACCACGGTTTCGTCGCCGCGCGTCACCGCCACGCGAGAGCGGTCCGAGAGGCTCGTGAAGCCGCCCGCGCGGTTGATCGCCTCGGGCAGCGTCATCGGCACGTCGTTGAGCGCCTGCACGCCGGGCGTCTTGACTTCGCCGTCCAGATAGACGCGCTTGCTGCGGTAGGTCTGAATGCGCACCGTCACCTGCGGTTGGCGCACGTAGCGCGCGAGCTTCTCCGCGAGCGCGTCGCGCACGCCCATTTCCGTGAGGCCGGCAACTTTCAGCGGACCAATATAGGCATACTGAATGAAGCCGTTCGTGTCGACGGTGTAACCCTCCGAAACCGAGCTGGCGCCGGAGGTATCGCTCCCGCCGCCCGAGCCCGCCGTGCCCGGCATGTTGAGCTCGGGGTGATCCCACACCACGATGCTCAGAATGTCGCCCGGTCCGACTTCGTAGGGTCTGGCTGTCGCGAACAGCTTCGTCACGCCTTCGGGTACCCCTTTGGGCTGTTCCGCCCGCTCCTTGTCGACCAGATCGCGTGTGATCTCGACCAGCGAGCCTGCGGGCGCACCGTCCGCGCCCTGCGTCGCGAGCGCGGTCGCAGCCGGGCCCGTACCGTCCGGCGTGGCGGCGCCGCCCGAATTCGCCGGCGTACCGCTATACGTCATGCCCGGCGAAAATGCGCAGCCGGCCAGCGCCGCGACCGCGACCGCCGATGCCAGTCCCCTCAGTCCCGCGGACCGTGTGCGCTCGTACGCACGCGCACAGCCGGACGGCACATCGTCCCGGCACAGGCGAGCCATTTTCCGCCACCCGCGCATACGCGCAGCGTGCGCATATTTCATCCAGGCCCTGCAAACATTGCTGATCGACATCGTCCCACCCCCAATCTTGCATGTGGCCGCCCCGTGACGTCATGTGCGCCGCGAATTCCAGCCTGTCCACCTCAGTCCGTGCTACGGTCCCACTCCCTGCCCGGCGGCGCCGGGCGTCGGGTGCCGCCTCCGGTTCGCCCTCCTCCCGAGCGCACCGCGTCGGCCTTCCCGTCCTGTCGTTGCCTTCTATCCCGAAGCCGACCCGTAGCGCCGGCTTCAGTACGCGCCCGTCCCCTTGATCACCACGAAGAAGGTCTTGAAAAGAATCCCGATATCCCGATGCAGAGACCAGTTCTGCACGTAGCTCACGTCAAGCGAGACACGCGTCGCGTAATCGGTCTCGCAGCGTCCGCTGACCTGCCAGAGCCCTGTAATGCCGGGCGTCGCCATCAGGTAATACTTGCTGCTCGCTCCGTAGCGCTCGAGCTCCTGATCGATGATGGGCCGCGGACCCACGAGGCTCATCTCGCCGCGCACGACGTTCCAGAGTTGCGGCAGTTCGTCGAGACTGGTACGTCGCAAGAAATGGCCGATGCGCGTGATACGCACGTCGTGCCTGAGCTTGAACTCGCGCTCCCATTCGACCCGCGCTTCGGGGTCGGTGTCGAGCAGTTGCTTGAGCACCTCATCCGCATTCACCACCATCGAGCGAAACTTCAGACAACGAAATTTTCTGCCGTTGCGTCCCACCCGGGTGTGGCCGTACAACGCAGGACCGCCATCGCTCTTCACGATGAGCACCAGTCCGACGAGCACCGGCAGCAGCAGCGCGATCAGCACGATGCCCACCACGACGTCGAACACGCGTTTCATCGCGTGCCTGAACGCGGTCGACCACGACGGGATTTCGGGCGCTTCCCGCACTACCTTGCCGCGGCGCAGCCACGCACCCGCCTGACGCGCCACGCCGAAGCCGGTGACGAACACGGTGTGCGAAGCGAGCAACGAGATGCCCGTGGTCAAGGTCCAGTAGATGAACCACGGCATGGAAATCAGATTGTCGCGATGCAAACCGTAGAGCAAAGCCAGGGCGCAAAGCTGCACGGCGAGCCAGGCAAAGGCCGTGCGGCTCGCTACGCTGACGACCGAACGGGTGCCCCGCGATGCGTAGGTCCCGCACGCGGGAAACACCGACAAGGCCAGGGCCGCCACGAACGCCACCAGCGTGGGATCGGGATGATGCGGCGGGCCCATGTCGGGCAGATGCAGATTGAAGTGCAGCGCGCCGAACGCGCCCAGAACGATAAGCGCAATATCGATCGCGCGGTGAATTAGCGCAGACATATCCCCACCCCGAAACATAGCGTGTATGGTCAACGTTCCCGCCCCCGCCCCACACGTTGCTGTCGTCTCCGTCGCAGCGGCCATTAGGCCGCGGGGCCCAAAGGGGTTGGGCCCCCCCCGGCGGTAACGCGCGCGGACGGTGGGCGCCCCCCCCGCCCCTTTTTTTTGCGGCCCCCCGGCGCCCCCAGCCCCCGG
>NZ_JBANLK010000018.1:0-49439 GCF_054968425.1 Paraburkholderia sp. AV2 | reverse complement strand
ACCTTGGCTTGTCGCCCCCCCGCCCCCCCCCCCCCCCCGGGGTGGGGGGCGGGCCGGCGCGGCGCCCCCTCCGCGCGCCCCCCACGAAGGGGATGCGCCTCCGCGCGAGCTAACGCTCGCAGACTGGTCTCACCACGCAGCACGATTGTTTTGCCGGACCCGCATGCCACGCAGGCCCGTTCCCGCTCTTCCATATCGACACGGTACGGGGAATGCGGCTGCGATTCCGTGCGCAATCCCACCAACGGTTTGTGATCGCCGATGCCTTGCGAGGCACGCCGTGCGAATCAACGCGGTCCGCCGCGAGCGGGCCTCATGCATTACCGCTGTGTCCGGTTGAACAAGAAGCTGGTCTCGAAGCCGATCGCGCGCAGCGGCAGGCGTCCTTCGGACATGAGCAGAACGCTGGCGAACTCGTCGGGGCGGCTAGCGAAGAGCTCGTGCTGCGAGGCGCCCGGCCCTGCTCCAGCCAGCGCCGCGTCCGAGGTCAGGCGCGCGCCGTTGGCCACAAGCCCGAGCGCGCAAAGCGCGAGCACGGGCGCGGAATACGCGAGCCACTTCACGATGCGAGACTCGCTCCAGCTCACGAGTGCGAACAGCACTGCCGGATAGAGCATGCGCTCGCCCGGATTCACCACATCCGCCATCACCGCCGGCATCGCGACGAACAGGGCGAGCAGCACGGCGACAGCCAGCGTCACATCGGCCACCTGTGCCCGCACCCCCGGCCGCGCAAGCGCACGCCAGAGCGCAAGGCAGAGCAGACAGAGGAGCCCCGCCGCCACAGCGAAATTGACTGCGCAGCCCGCGTAGTGGCCCACTGCCTCGATAGGGCTGCTCGCACCATCCGCATAGAGGAAGTCGTGATACGGCCCGAGCTTCGCGACCGTATAAAGCTTGTAGCCCGCCGCATGCAGCAGCCCTGCCTGCTGCAATGGCTCGGGCACCGTGGACGCGGGCTTGCGCGCGACATACCACGCGAACAGCCCGAGAGACACGAGGGCAGGCAGATATGGCGTGAACACGCGGCGCCTGAGGGCATCGATCGTCATCGTCAGGAGAATCGCCGCCCAGATCGCTGCGTGCGTGAAGAATGCTCCGAGCGTGAACACCAGCACCCACAGGGGCTTCGCTCGCGTCTTCGGATCCAGCAAGAGCCATGCGGAAAGCAGCAGAATGCCGATCTGATAGTTGATGTAGCCGTTCCAGAAGGGCGTATTGAAATAGACGCACACGAGGAGCACGAAGAAATAGCCGATCTGCTGCGCCGGCGACGTCTTCTCCGCAATCCGCCACGCAAGCGTGATCGCCGCGATCACGTAGAGACTCGCGACGACGCGTGCGGCCAGAAGCGGCGACACCACGAAATTCAGCAGGCAGAGGAGTGCCTGCGCCGCGCTGTTGGGCACCGGGAACGTGGCGAACACGAACTGGCTGGTCAAATGTCCCCGCAGCAGTTGCTCGGCGACGAAGCCCTGATAGACCCATTCGTTGTAGTCCTGCAGCGGCACGTAAGGCGGCGCGTTCACCGCCAGCAACAGAACGAATAGCGCGGGCAGCGCCACAAGGACTTTCGTACTGCGCACGGAGATAGCCGTATTCATCTCGATAGAGCCCGTTGCGTTTCGATCGCGCCCAGGCACGGCCTGGTGGAGCGTCGCATGAAGGGATGCGGAAACTGCGTAGTTTGGGGAGCGTTACCGGCTCGGTCTGTGGGATGCCGCACGGACCTCCGCCCGCGCGCCGCACGCATGCAACGCGCTCCGTCTGTGGTCTTGCCAACGGTCGGCGCCGCGCCGCCCTGCCAGGATTAGGGAGATTCGAAACGGCATCTCCATCCATGAGCGCATCCAAGCTGCAATCGTGGGGACGCTATCCCTATGCGCCCCAGTCGGGAGAACCGATCGCCTGGCGCGACGCTATCGGCGCGCGGCTTACCCGTGCCTGCGCGCATCCGGGCACCACCCTCGCGTTCGGCAACGGCCGCAGCTACGGCGACAGCTGCCTCGCGGACACCGGCCACGTGCTGCCGATGCGCGGCCTCGCACGCTTCATCGGCGCGGACTGGCGGAGCGGCGTCGTGCGCGCCGAGGCGGGCATGACGCTTGGCGAATTGCTCGCCGTCGCCCTGCCGCGCGGCTGGATGCTGCCGGTCACGCCCGGCACGCAGTTCGCGACGCTCGGCGGCGCCGTGGCGAACGACGTGCACGGCAAAAACCATCACGTACGCGGCACATTCGGGCGTCACGTGCGCCGCTTTTCGCTACTGCGCTCGGACCGCCCGGCCGCGGAATGCTCGCCCGGCGAGGAAGCCGCGCTCTTTCGCGCGACGATCGGCGGCCTTGGCCTCACCGGCGTACTCGAATGGGTGGAAATTCAGCTCATGCCGGTGCGTTCCAGTCATATTGCCGTCTCGCGCATGCGCTACGCCAACCTCGAGGAATTCCTCGCTCTTTCGCGCGGCCATGAAACGTCGCACGAATACGGCGTGGCGTGGGTGGACTGCCTCGCGCGCGGCAAGGCGCTTGGGCGCGGCATCTACACGAGCGGCGACCACGCGAGCGACGGCGACCTTTCGCTGCCCGCGAAGCCCACCCGCAGCGTGCCGTTCGTGCTCCCGCTCTCGCCCGTGAACCGCGCGACGGTGCAGGCGTTCAATGCGCTCTATTACCGACGCCAGAAGCGCGGCATCGAACTCGCGCGCATGGACCCCGCCAGCTTCTTCTATCCGCTCGACAACATCCGCAACTGGAATCGCATCTACGGGCGGCGCGGCTTCCAGCAGCACCAGTGCGTGATACCCGAGGCAAGTGCCCACGACGCGCTGCGCGCAATCCTTCACACGATCTCGACGAGCGGCGGCGGTTCGTTTCTCGCCGTGCTCAAACGCTGCGGCTCGCTAGCCTCGCCCGGCCTGATTTCGTTTCCCATGGCCGGTGTCTCGCTCGCGCTCGATTTCCCGCAGGACGAACGGCGCAATACGGATCTCTTCGCGCGGCTGGACGCGATCGTGGCCGAAGCGGGCGGGCGCCAGTACCCCGCGAAAGACGCACACATGAGCGGCGAGCATTTCCGCGCTGCCTACCCCGCCTGGCAAGAACTCGAGCGGCATCGCGATCCCGCGTTGATGTCGCGCTTCTGGAAAAGGACTACGCAATCGTGAAGAACATTCTGATCATTGGCGGCTCTTCCGCCATCGCCGCCGCATGCGCGCGGCGATGGGCCGCGGGCGGGGCACGCCTGTTCCTCGCGGGCCGCCACGGGCTGCGGCTCGACGCCGTCGCGCAAGACCTTCGCGTGCGTGGCGCGCGAGACGTCGAGACGCACGTGCTCGACCTGAACGACCCCGCACAGCACGCGGCCATGCTCGATGCCTGCCGCGCGACCCTCGGTTCCATCGACATCGTGCTGATCGCCCACGGCACGCTGGCCGACCAGTCGCTTTGCGAGCGCGACGTGGATGCAGCGCTGCTCGAATTTTCGACCAACGCCCTCTCGACGATCGCGCTCCTCACCCGCCTCGCCAATGTGTTCGAGACGCAGCGCGCGGGCACCATCGCGGTGATCTCGTCGGTGGCGGGCGAACGCGGGCGCGCATCGAACTACGTCTATGGCGCCGCGAAGGCCGCCGTCACGACCTTCTGCGAAGGCTTGCGTGCGCGACTGTTCAAGTCGAACGTGCGCGTTCTCACGATCAAACCCGGCTTCGTCGATACGCCGATGACGGCGGGCCTCGCCCTGCCCGGTCCGCTTCTGGCCACGCCCGAGCGCGTAGGCGCGGACATCGTGCGGGCCGTCTCGCTAGGCAAGGACACGCTCTATACGCCGTGGTTCTGGAGCGCGATCATGCTGGTGATCCGCTCGCTGCCGCGCTCCGTATTCAAGCGCGTGTCGCTGTGAGCATGGTCGCCGCGAGCCGCGCCTCGCTCGCCACGTGGTACGCAATTTTCGCGCTGCTCTCGATGGCGGCGAACCTCGGCAGCCAGAAAATCGTCTGGCGTCTCTACGAAGGGCCGTTTGCGATAGCGCTCGCGGTGTGCATCGGCACGGGCACGGGGCTCATCGTCAAATATGCGCTCGACAAGGCGTGGATCTTCCGCTACGAGCACCGCAGCGTCACGCACGGCATCCAGACCTTCTCGCGCTACGTCGCCATGGGGCTCGCGACCACGGCGATCTTCTGGGCCATGGAGTTCGGCAGCGACGCGCTCTTTCACTCGGAAACGGCGCGCCTCGCCGGCGGAGCACTCGGCCTCGTGCTCGGCTACTTCGCGAAGTACCAGCTCGACAAACGCTTCGTGTTCGCCTGAGCGGGCGGCGTGCGCTGGCGAACAGAACCGCGCGCGGCCGTTCCCTACGATCAGCCTGTGAATCCAGCATGGCGCGCAGCAGCGCCGCCGAAGAGCTCGACGAGGCATAGATATGTCAAATCCGACGATCCCGCTGTGCGTGGACCTGGACGGCACGCTCGCACAGACCGACTTCTTGTTGGAGAGCTTCTTGGTGCTGCTCAAGCAGCGACCGCTTTCGATATTCCTTTGCCTCTTCTGGCTGCTGCGCGGCAAGGCCTATCTGAAAGACCAGATTGCGCTACGCGTCACGCTCGACGTTGGCGTGCTGCCCTATAACCGGCAACTGGTCGACTATCTGCGCGAGGCGCGCTCGGCGGGCCGGCCGGTCTATCTGTGCACGGCGTCCAACCAGCGCTTCGCAAGCCAGGTGGCGGCACACTTCGGACTCTTTAGCGGCGTACTCGCAAGCAATGCGTGCATGAACCTGCGCGGCAAGAACAAGGCCGCTGCGCTCGTCGAGCAGTTCGGCGAACACGGCTTCGACTATTGCGGCGACGCGCGCGCGGACGTGCCCGTATGGCGACGCGCACGCCAGGCGATCGTGGTCGGCAACCGGCAGATCGCCAAGGCCGCACGCAAAGTCAACACCGAAATCGTCTTCTTCGAAGACCGGCGCCGCCTGATCCCGCTCGTGCTCAAGGAAATGCGCGTGCATCAGTGGGTCAAGAACGTGCTGATCTTCGTGCCGCTCCTCACCGCGCACCGCTTCGGCGACCTGCATGCGGTGCTCGCCGCCTGCCTCGCATTCGCTTCGTTCAGCCTGAGCGCGTCGTCGGTCTACCTGCTCAACGACATGCTGGATCTGGATGCCGACCGGCGCCACACGCGCAAGCGCAGCCGCCCGTTCGCCTCGGGCAACCTGCCGCTCTCGCTAGGCATCGTGCTGACGATCGCATTGCTCGGGGCAGGTCTCGCACTCGCCTCGCTGCTTCCCTGGAAGTTCGGCGCCGTACTGGTCGCCTACATGGCCGCCACCGTTGCCTATTCGTTCGTCCTCAAGCGGCTCACGCTCATCGATGTCTTTACGCTCGCCTGTCTCTACACCGTGCGCGTGATCGCGGGCGGCGCGTGCAACGATATTCCCCTGTCTTACTGGCTGATTCTCTTCAGCGTGCCGCTCTTCCTGAGTCTCGCAATGCTCAAGCGCTACATCGAGCTCGATGCGATGAACCAGCAAGGCAAGACCGAGGCGGCCGGGCGGGGCTACGTCGCGCAGGATATGTCGATCCTGCGCTCGTTCGGCACCTCGGCGGCCTATCTCGCGGTGCTGGTGTTCGCGCTCTATCTGAATTCGCCCGAGCTGCAGCTGCTGTATCGGCATCCGAAGATGCTGTGGGCCGTATTCGCCCTCACGCTCTACTGGGTAAGCCGCATCTGGATGCTGGCGTTTCGCGGACAGATGCACGACGACCCGATCGTCGCCACGTTCAAGGACCGCACGAGCTGCGCCGTGATCGGACTGTGCGGTGTCTTCATGGTGCTGGCGATCTAGGGAAAGAGGCCACTGCGCTGCCGGAACGCACAGGGTTCCGGCGCCGGGTTCTCCCCCGGCAATCTCCGCCATGAACCTCTGCACAAGCCACAAGCCGCGCGTTCAGCGCCCCTGCGCGACGCCCGCATAGCGGCCGCCGAAAAACACGAGCGGCGCGCGATCGTCGAGCGAAAATGCCAGCACCTCTCCCACGAACAGCGTGTGATCGCCGCAGGCGTGGCGGTCGCTCATCCGCAGGGCGAAGCGGGCTACCGCGCGCTCCAGCAGCATGACGCCGTCAAGGCCATCCGCTTGCGTAAATTGCGGCGCGAGCCGGCCTTGCGGTTCGCCCGCGAAATGACGGCTGTGCGGCTCCTGCTCGTCGGAGAGGACGCTCACGCCGAAGTTGCTGGCACTCATGAGGTGCTCGTGCATACGCGCGCGATGCCCGACCGACACTACGAGGAGCGGCGGCCTGAGCGAGCCCGACATGAAGGCATTTGCCGTCATCGCGTGCAGCGTGTCGCCGCTGCCCGTCGAGATCACCACGACACCCGTGGCGAAACGCCCGAGCGCGTCGCGCAGACGCCGCTCGTCGAAACGCGGCGGCGTGCTGTCCTCACAGGCCGGCCGCAACGTTTGCGCCGCCACGCCCGCTACCACGCCCGCTACCGCGTCCGCGCCTTCGCGCGCGTCCTGAAACGCGTGCGCCTCGCGCGCGGCCGCTGCGCTCGTGGCAATCCCGTATGCGTTCATGGCCCGTCTCCTCGTCGTTGGCTTGCTGCGGGCACGGCATCGCGACCGGCATGCAAACGCCCACACGACGCATGGTAGTACCGCAGCACGCTTGCCGGACCACGGCATCGGCGGCATCTGTACGCCTGCACACACACGCCTCGCGGGTTCACGCGCAATCTGCAACGTCACGGCAAGGTCCGCTTGCCAAAGCGCGTCTGAGTGCGCTGCCGCACCGACGCCGGCAGGCCGCTGTCCGTTAAATACGGTCAATACCGCGCAGCCCATAGCGCAAACGCACACCCATATCGAAGCGCCATTCACCGGAGGGGGTACTTTTCCATGAAAATCGCACTGCGACGCATTCTTTCCGAATCCGCCCGTCTCGATGTGCCGGCCGAAACGCTGGCCGACGACGCAGATCTCTACGCCGCGGGCCTGTCTTCGCTCGCGACCGTGCACCTGATGCTCGCCATCGAAGACGAGTTCGACATCGAGATTCCGGACCGCATGCTCACGCGGCGCCTCTTTTCGAGCATCGACTCGCTTGCTGCCGCGGTCACCGAACTGCAACAGGCGAAGGCGGCCGCATGAACGCCCCGCACACCGATGCGGCCGTCGAACCGGAACGGCACACCCTCGCCGGCGCGGCGGATCATGCGAACGCCCCTGCGGCGAATCCGGCGGACGGTTGGCGCGAAGCCGCGCGCCGCGCGGCCCAGATCGCCGCGCAGCATGCCGACCACGTGGACCGTGAGGCACGCTTTCCCGTAGAAGCATTTGATGCGCTCAAGTCGGAACGCCTGCTTTCGGCGATGGTTCCCGCGCGCTTCGGCGGAATTGGCCTCTCGCTGGCCGAAATCGCGGCCATCTGCGAAACGCTCGCGCACGGCTGCGCCTCGACCGCAATGATCTATGCGATGCACCAGATTCAGGTGGCGTGCATCATGGAGCACGGCGCGCACCTGCCATGGCACCAGAACGTGCTCGCGCAACTCGTCGGGCAGCAATGGCTGCTCGCGTCGGCGACGTCGGAGGAGAACATCGGCGGTAGCATGCGCACGAGCGCCTGCGCCGCCGAAGTGGCCGATGGGCGCTTTCACATCGAGAAGATGGCGCCCACCATCTCCTACGGCGCACACGCCGACGGCATTCTCGTCACTGCACGGCGCACGGCAGAATCGCCCGCCTCCGACCAGGTGCTGATCGTTTCCCTGCACGCCGATCTCGAACTCGAAAAGCGCGGCAAGTGGGACTCGATGGGGATGCGCGGCACCTGCAGCGAAGGCTTTCGCCTCGTGGCGCAGGGCGGCGCTGAGCAGATCCTCCCCACGCCCTTCGCCGAGATCGCCGACCAAACCATGCTGCCCGTCTCGCACACGCTATGGGCTGCGGTGTGGACCGGCGTCGCCGCCGACGCCGTCAACCGCGCACAAGCATTCTTCCGCGCCCAGGCGCGCGCGAAGCCCGGCTCCGTGCCGCCCGCCGGGATGCGTCTCGCGCAGGCCGTAGGACTCCTGCAGATGATGCAGGCACGCCTCGCGGTCGCGCTCGATGCCGCGCGCACGGCGAAAGAAGGCCGCCTCGCCAGCAACGACGCCGACGCCCCGCTTGCGGCGCAGCTCCACTACGCCTCGGACATGAACACGCTGAAGACGAGCATTTCCGCCACGGCGCTCGACGTCGTGCAGGAAGTGTTGATGATCTGCGGCATGGCCGGCTACAAGAACGGCACCGAATACAGCGTGGGCCGCCATTTGCGCGATCTGTACTCGGCGCCGCTCATGATCAACAACGACCGCATTGCCCAAAACACCGCAAGCCTGCTGCTCGCACAGCGGCCAGCCACCCCGGGGAGAGTCTGAGATGAACACGATGACCGAAACCGCCGCGCTGCAAGCCGCAGCCAATGCCGAGCCGCAAGCGGCGCCATCCTTGCGCGACGAGCTGATCGCGAGCGGCCTCCTCATCGACACCGGCGAAGATGGCCTCTATGGCCGCAGCCAGGTGTTCGAGGATGTGGTCGACCGCCTGAACGTGGCGATCACGCATCTGGGCGCCGATCAGCACCCCGAAGTGATGCGCTTTCCGCCCGCCATGCGCCGTGCCGACTTCGAGGACAGCGAGTACCTGAAGAACTTCCCCCAACTCGCCGGCACGATTCATTCCTTCTGCGGCAACGACGCGGGGCATATGCGCCTGCTGCGCTGTCTCGACGACGCCATGCAACGCAGCGACGACGACCGTGATCCCGAATGGATGGAACAGCAAAAGCCCACGCGTGTCGTGCTGACGCCCGCGGCCTGCTATCCGCTCTATCCGGTCGTGGCGCGGCGCGGCGCGCTGCCCGCCAACGGCAGCACCGTAGACGTGCTTTCGTACTGCTTCCGCCATGAGCCTTCGCTCGATCCCGCACGCATGCAGATGTTCCGCCAGCGCGAGTACGTGCGCCTCGGGCATCCGGATCAGGTGCAGGCATTCCGCCAGATGTGGATCGACCGCGGCTCGCTGCTGGTCTCGCTGCTCAAGCTGCCGGTAGAGGTCGATCTCGCCAACGACCCGTTCTTCGGGCGCGGCGGCAAGATCGTCGCGGACAGCCAGCGTACCCAGGCGCTCAAGTTCGAGTTGCTGATCCCGGTGGCGAACCCGGACAGCAAGACGGCATGCCTCTCGTTCAACTATCACATGGATCATTTCGGGGCGATCTGGAAAATCGCATGCGAAGACGGCTCGACCGCGCACACGGGCTGCGTCGGCTTCGGCATGGAACGCATCACGCTTGCGCTCTTCCGGCATCACGGTCTCAACACGAACGCCTGGCCCGACGAAGTGCGGGCATTGCTGTGGGGCGACACGAAGGCGCACATCGAGCACGGCCTCGCGGAGTTGAGCGCATGAACGCGCCCTCCCCGACCGCCGCCACGCTCGCAACCGAAAGCACCGTGCGGCCCGGCATGCGCAAACACGTCTCGCACGCGCTGCACCAGGGCGAGCGCGTGTGGGTGGAGACCAACTGCTACATCGACTTGTGGATCGAGTTGCTGCACGGCATGGGTTTCGATCCGCGCGCGGCGCTCGCCTTCACGGTGGCGCAGGACTTCGAAGGCGACCAGTTCACGTTTTTCAAGTTCCCGCTCGAAGACATCGAGCGCCTGTACGGCACGCAGGTAACCGAGCTCGCGATCTACGATTCGCTCGAAGACCGCGTGCTCGCACAGACACGTCGCGGCCACACGGTGCTTGTGGAGGTGGACGGCTTCTATCTGCCCAACACGCGCGCCACCTCGTACCGGCGCGAGCATCCGAAGACGACCGTGGGCATCGATTTCATCGACCCGGCGGCGAAACGCCTTGGCTACTTCCACAATACGGCCTATCACAGCCTCGACGGAGAAGACTACGACGGCGTGTTCCGCAAGCTGCCGCAGTTTGCCGGGCAGGCGGACCTGCTGTTTCCCTATGTGGAGTTTGCCAAGCAGGTGCGGGCACCGCTCGAAGGCGCGGCGCTCGCCCAGGCCTCCGCGGAGCGGCTGCGCGAACACCTCGCGCGGCGCCCGCGGCGCAATCCGGTAACGGAGTGGCGCACGGTCTTTCCGGCACAGCTCGATATGCTCCTTGAGCGCGGCGAGGGGTATTTCCACCCCTATTCGTTCAACCTGATGAGGCAGCTCGGCGCAAATTTCGAACTCCTCTCCAGGTATCTGCAGTGGCTGAACGCAAACGGCGTGGCAATTCCGGAAGCCATTTCGGCATCGGCGCAAAAGGTGGCATCCGACGCCATGGTGATGCAGTTCAGGCTGGTCCGCGCGATGGCGCGCAAGCGTCGGGACACCTGTGACGATTGCCTCGACGTGCTGGAAGCGGGCTACGCAAGCACGCTCGAACCGCTCGCCGCGCTGATGGCGTGATAGGGTGCCGCGAGATCGAGCCGCCCAGGGGGGTGACACGTGCGTGAATTGCCGACCGACATGAACGAGCGGGCCGCCGGCGCGCCGCAAGCCCCGCATGGCGCCGATGACGACAACCTCTGGCCGGTCCCGCTCAGCGCAGGCTGGCGATGCGTCTCGACGCCTGCCGGGGCATGCGCTTCGCCAGCCGGGCTGGAGGCCGCCACGCGCGCCGAAGACTGGCTCGACGCCGAAGTGCCGGGCACGATCGCCTCGGCGCTGCGCGCGGCGCGCAGGCTCGACGCCGGACAGGCTGAAACGCTCGCGTCGCACGACCACTGGTATCGCCTCGCGCTGACAGGTCACGGCGTGCGCCGCCTGCGCCTGCACGGTCTCGCTTCGATCGCGGAAGTGTGGCTGGACGAACGCCTGCTGCTCAGTTCGGATTCGATGTTCGTCGCGCACGACGTCGAGCTCGAACTGCGCGGCGCGGCCACGCTCGCGCTCTGCTTCCGTTCGCTCGAACCCGCGCTCGCCGCGAGGCGCGGGCGCCCGCGCTGGCGTCCGCGCCTCGTCACGCCCGCCTCGTTGCGCAACGTCCGCGCGACGCTGCTCGGGCACATGCCCGGTTGGTGCCCCTCCCTGCGAGCAGCCGGGCCGTGGCGGCCCATCGAACTGCTCTCGGACGCGCGCGAGGCATTGCACGACGTCGACCTGGGAACGTCGATGGAAGGCGACGACGGCATCGTGGCCCTCACCGTGCGCTTCGTGCACGACCATGACAGCACGGTCCCGGCCACGCTCCATTGCTCGGACGCGCAAACCGCGCTGGAATGGCGCGACGCGCGTACGCTATGCGGCACGCTGCGCGTGGCGCACCCCGAACGCTGGTGGCCGCATACGCACGGCGCGCCCACGCGCCATGCCGTCACGTTGCGCCTCGCGGGCCGCGCGATCGCACTCGGCGAAGTGGGCTTTCGCACCATCGAGGTGGAGCGCGGGGGCGATAGCGCGGGCTTCGCCCTGCGCATCAACGGCGTGCCGGTATTCTGCCGCGGCGCATGCTGGACCAGCGCCGACCTTGCGACGCTCACGGGCACCGCCGCGCAACTCGAACACACGTTCGCGCTCGCCCGTCACGCGGGTATGAACATGATCCGCGTGGGCGGTACGATGGTCTACGAGTCGGACGCGTTCTATCGGCTGGCCGACGCCTCGGGCATCCTCGTCTGGCAGGACTTCGCGTTTGCCAACTTCGATTACCCCACCGACCCGGCCTTCGGCGCCGCCGTCGAGACCGAAGCGCGGCAATTTCTTGCACGCACGCGCCGCTACGCCGCGCTCGCCGTGCTGTGCGGCGGCAGCGAGGCCGACCAGCAAGGTGCGATGTTCGGCTTGCCGCCCGAGATGCGCGAACAAGCGCTCTTCACGCAACTTTTGCCGGCCATCGTCACGCGCGAGCGTCCCGACGTATCCTACGTGAGCAATTCGCCTTCGGGAGGCACCTGGCCGTTCTCGACGCGCACGGGCGTCACGCACTACTATGGCGTGAGCGCGTATCAGCGCCCGCTCGACGACGTGCGCCGCTCCGCGGTTCGCTTCGCTTCGGAGTGCCTCGCATTCGCGAATGTACCCGATGACGCCACGCTGCACGACGCGCTCGGCACGATCCACACGCACGACCCGCGCTGGAAGGCGGCGGTGCCGCGCGATCCCGGTGCCGGCTGGGATTTCGACGACGTGCGCGATCACTACGTGCGAACGCTCTTCGGCGTCGAGCCCTCGCAGGTGCGCTACGAAGATCCGCAGCGCTATCTGGATCTCGCGCGCGCGGTCGTGGCTGAACTCATGACCGACGTGTTCGCAGAATGGCGCCGGGCCGGCTCGTCGTGTGGCGGCGGGCTCGTCTGGCAGTTGCAGGACCTGCGCGCGGGTGCCGGCTGGGGCGTCATCGACGCATGCGGCAGGCCCAAGAGCGCGTGGCATGGGCTCGCGCAGGCGCTTCAGCCGGTGCAGATCGTCATCACCGATGAGGGCTTGAACGGCCTCGACATGCACCTGATCAACGAGCGCGACAAGGCGCTGGTGTTGCAGCTCGAACTCGTTTGTCTGCACCATGGCGCGGTGACGGTCGCGCAGGCTTCGCGCGCGGTCGAGCTCGCACCGCGCAGCACGCAACGCGTGTGTGCGGCGGACCTGCTAGGTCGCTTTTTCGATTTTACGCATGCGTATCGCTTCGGGCCGCGCGCGCACGACGTAACGATTGCGACGCTGCGCGATCCGGCGAGCGGCGCGGTCGTCTCCGAGGCATTCCACCTTCCCGACCGGCGCGCACTCGAACGGCACGAGAGCGGTATCGTCGCCACGCCGCGGCGCTCTGAGCGGGGTTGGCAACTCGTGATCGAGGCGCGCCGCTTCGCGCGCAGCGTCCATGTCGCCGACGCGCATTACCGCGCGCAGCGCGACTGGTTCCATCTGCCGCCGAACCGGCCGGTCGCGGTCGATCTGATACCGCTCGACGCCAGCGCAAGCGGCACCACACCCGACGGCGAGGTCCGCGCGATCAATGCGATTGCGCCGGTGTTCTATCGCTGCACAGGCGCATCGTCCGCATAGCCGGTCAGCGGACAATCGCGCCTCGCGCCGCAACGCAGGCCGACGCCACGGTGCTGCCGCTCAACTGCGCGCAGGCGAACCGATGCAAGCCCCGGTACCCGGAAGCGCCCCCGCAACGGAGCCTGCGGCAGGTTCAGCGGCGAAGGCGTGCCCCTCGGCACTCGCGCATTCGCTCACCTGCCCTGAGCACACCCATGCCTCAAAATCGGCCAGTACGGCGTCACGCGCCTCGCGCGTAAAAAGCGCGTGGTCGAGGCCAGGCAGCGTCCCGACATGCACGTTCGTCAGGGGACGCAGCGCGGCGAACGAAGCGCCCAGATGAATACGCGCCTCTTCAAGGCCAAGATCGAACTCACCGTAGACGAGCCGCAGTTGCACGTGCTTCGCGTCGATGCCACGCAGGAGCGCTCGCGCCGCGTTGGCTGCCACGGGCCACCCCGTCTTGCGCTCGATCGCATGCGTGAGCACGGACTGCGCATGGCGCAGGCTGCGCTTCGCCAGCAAGACCGCAATACGCAGCGGATTATTCTTGCTCTGGCCGCGCAGCACACGCTTCCACCGCTCGAGGCTCAACGCAACGCTCAGATAGGTCTTCGACGAAACGGTGCTCTGCTCGCCCTGCGCGCGTGCGGCGGTGTCCCACGTAAACTTTTGCAGATTCACGCCGTATGCCGCAACCACGTTCGGATGCAGCGCGCACAGATACAGACTCACGAACGCACCGCCACACACGCCGAAGGCAGCCACGCGCGCATGACCGCGCCGCACGAGCCAATCGGCGCCGGTCGCGGCGTCATCGCGCCTCTCCATCGAATAGAGCATGTCGAGTGTCACTTCGGGCGCTGCCGGCAAGGCGTCGCCCAGTCCGCCGACGTCCATGCGCAGCGACGCCACACCGCGCTCGGCGAGCCGCCGCGCGAGCAGCACGGCGAATCGCCCGTCTCCGATACGATGCGCCGACCCTGTGTTGAGGAGCAGCACGGCTGGCGCGCCGGCCCGTGGTACATCGGGCTCGCAATAGATGCCGAAGCAGTGGCCAAAGCGTACCGGCTGTTCGGTTGCGCGATGACGCTCGAGGCGCAGCGCGGGCCGACCTTCGACCGGCGCCGGGCAAGCGCGCGGGCCGAACGCCACCGCCCCTTCCGTAGCGGCCGAGGCTTGCGCAACCAGCCACGCGCTCACACGCGCAAATGCCTCGACGGGTTCCTCGCTGTAGAGCGTCTCGCGCAGAAAACGGTCGGACTCCTCAAAGCCGCCGAGCTCGACCTGCGCCCCATGACTCGTGTAATGCGCGGCAAGCGATGCGGCGAGAGTCGCGCCGCTTGAATCGAGCAGCAGCACCCGCGGCGCGGGCGCCTGTGTGTCGCGCATCAGATCGACGGCGGAAAGCGCGGCGATATCCTCGCCGTGCAGGCCAAAGCCGAAGGCTTCCACATAGTCCGGCGTCTCGCCGGCAGACGCCGCGCCGGGGTCCGCCGACGTGCTCATCCAGCTCCGCCGGTGCGCGTGCAGTTCGCGGATATGGCGCCGTCCCGTGACGGTTGGCGCAAGCAGCACAAGCGCGTCCACACCGGGCGCATTCACCGTTCCAAGGCGCTGCGCCGTGAGTGCGGCAAGCGTGGCGCCAAGGCGCAGGCCCACTAGCGCCACATGCGTCACGCCGGTCCACATCCGCAGATGCCGTACGGCGGACTCCACGCTCGCGAGCCATGCCTGAACGCGGCCCGGGTCGTCTTCCATGCCGGTGGCGTCGCCCGTGCCCGGGTAGTCGAACCGCAACACGGGCAACCCGGCCGCCGCGATCCGCTCGGCCAGCTTGCGCCATCCGCGGTACGTGCACAGCGCGTCGTAGCCGAACGGATTGCACAACACGACACCCATGCTGCCGCCTGCCGGATGCAACCAGCCAAACGCGCCGTCGAACACGACAGGATCCATGGAATGCCTCCTTATTCAAGGGTCTGCTCTCTCCGTGTAAGGCAAATATAAAATTCAGCGGCCCCGCGGCTCCGTGCGCCTACGCACAAACGCGCGCGCCTGCCTCGGCCAGAATGGGTGGGACGTGCACCGGACCCTTCCATGACCGCCAAGCCCAGTCTGAAACGCAGCGCCACGCTGAACTTTGCCGGCAGCATCCTGCCGATGTTCGTCGCGCTCGTCACGACACCCATCTATCTCGAACATATCGGCGCGGCACGCTACGGCGTGCTTGCCATCGTCTGGATGGTGCAGGGGTATTTCGGCTTTCTCGATCTGGGGCTGTCCTCGGCTACGTCCAACCGCATCGCGCAACTCGCGGATGCACCCCACCACGAGCGCGAAGCGGTACTGTGGACGGCGGCAATCCTGAATGCCTTGCTGGGGCTCGTGGGCGGTCTCGTGCTCTATGCACTCATGCACACGCTGCTCGCTTACTTCGACATAGGCGGGGGGTTGCGCGCCGAACTGGTGCCGGCACTGCCCTGGGTGGCCTGTCTTGTGCCGCTTTCGAATCTGATCTTCGTGTTCAACGGCGCGCTCACCGGGCGCGAGCGCTTCGGCACGGTCAACGCGGTGCAGCTCCCGGTCACGCTGGGGTATCAGCTCATTCCGCTAGGCGCGGCGCTCGTCTTCGGACCGAGCCTGCGCTATCTCGTGTACGGTACGCTCGTGGCCGGCGTCGCCTCGCTGACGCTCCATGTGTTCGCGGCCTGGCAGGTCTTTCCACTGAAACTTGCCAGCGGCCCGCGTCGCGAACTGGTTCCCAAACTCTTTTCCTATGGCGCGTGGATCAGCGTCACGAGCCTCGCCCAGCCGCTGCTGGAAACCGCCGACCGGCTCATGATCGGCCACGCGCTCGGGCCGCAGGCCGTTACCTATTATCAGGTGCCGTTCAATCTCGGCGCGCGCATGCGGCTCTTTCCGGCAGTCATCGCGCGCACGCTGTTTCCACGACTCTCTGCGCTCGACGCCGCGAACGCCGCAGCGCTCTCCTCAAGCGCGATCCGCGGCCTTGCCGCCATGCTCACGCCCATGACGGTTTTCGGCATGTTCCTCATGCATCCGTTTCTCGCGCTGTGGGTCGGGAAGTCGTTTGCCGCTCAGGCAATGTCGGTCGGCGAGACGATCCTCGTCGGCATCTGGATCAACGCGCTCGCCCTGATCGCGACCTGTCACCTGCAGGCAACCGGCCGGCCCGACGTCGTCGCACGTTTTCAGGTCTACGAAGTGTTGCCATTCTTCGCCATGCTGTGGTGGGCCCTGCACACCTTCGGGGTGTTCGGAGCGGCGCTCGCATGGAGCGCGCGCGCCGTGCTCGACGCCGTGCTGCTCTTTCGCGCGGCAAGGTTCGACTGGACCCCGGTGCGGATGCTGACCCCTCCCGCGCTGCTCGTCCTCGCCGCCTATGGGGCGACGCTCGTCTTCGCCCCGCTCAGTTGGCCGCACATCACGCTCTGGATTGGCCTGACCGGTGTCGCGCTGGTCTGGACCGCGCGCACGGAGCCCACCGTCTGCGCCCGCGCGCTCGACCGCATCGCATCGCTGCGCTACGCGGTGCTACGGTGGGCACATGGCCAGAAGCCCGCTGCGGAGCCAGCCGATGAGGCGGGCTGATTCCTGCACGGGCCTCTCCGGCAGCGCCGCAAATGCGGTTGCGCTGGCACTCGCGCTGCTGCTCTCGTGCACGGCATGGCCCGCAGCGACGCCCACGCCCGCGGAGCCGCGCGTCCCTACGATAAGCGCCGCCGCATTCCTCGATTCGCTCGCCGTGAACACCCACATCAACTACCGGGACGGTGCCTACGCGAACGTGCGCAACGTGGCCGACGACCTCGCGTGGCTGGGCGTGCATCACATCCGCGAAGGCACGCCCGACGGCTCGGCGCCGTTCGAGAGCTATGTGTATCTCGCGCAGCATGGCGTGCGCTTCGACTATGTCATCCGGCCCAACGTGGCCGAATCGCTGCAGCAACTGGATGCGTTCAACGCGGCCGCGCCGGGCAGCGTTGCCGCCGTGGAAGGCTTCAACGAAATCGACAACTTCCCGGTCCAATACGACGGACTCAAGGGCGATGCAGCCGGGCTCGGCGCGCAGCGGACGATCTACCGTCACGTCAAGGGCGACCCCGCGCTCGCGGGCGTCGCGGTCTACGACCTCACCGGCTACGACATCAAGCCGGTCGCCACCCGCGCAGAGGCCGCCGATCATGCGAATGCCCACATGTATCCTCAGAACGGCGAGCAGCCAGGCTACAACGCCAATGGCGACCACTGGTTGGCATGGGCCACCGACGGCCGGAAAAAATTCGGACTCCCCATTGTTATCACCGAGTTCGGCTATTTCTCGATACCTCAGGCAGGCTGGTACATGCTGGGAGTGGACGAGCCGACCCAGGCCAAAGGCGTGCTCAACGGCTACTTCGATGCCGCCGCGGCGGGCGTGGTACGCACCTACGTCTATGAGCTGCTCGACGAAAAACCCGATCCGCAAAGCAAGAACGGCGAGATGCACTTCGGTCTTTTTCGCAACGACAATAGTCCGAAGCCGGTTGCGACGGCGATTCACAACCTCACTTCGATCCTGAGCGCGCCGCTCGCGCGCGCGCGCGACTCGTCGACTCGCGGCATGCCCGCCGTAACGCTCGCGGGACTACCGGTATCGGGCAACAGCCTGCTGTTGCAGAAGGCGGACGGCCGCGTCGTGCTGGCGCTGTGGAACGAAGTGCCGATCTGGAACCGCGCCACCGGCACGCCCGTCTCCCATCCTCCTGCGAGGGTGGAAGTCGACTTCGGCGAAACAGCGAGCGAGATTGCGCTCTACGATCCGACCGTGTCAAGCGAGCCGCTCGCGCGCCGTAGCAATACGCGCCGGTTCGTCGTCGACGTGCCCGACCATCCCGTGCTGATCGAAGTGACGTCCGCCGCAGCGGAGCACAGCTGAACGCTCGCAAAGACCCGACTCAGAATCCGGCCGTGCCCACGGCGATTTCTCCTTGCGCAAGCACCGCCTCCCCACCCACCGCCCGGGCAATCGCCGCATCCGCCTCGGCAATCGCCATCCCCTGCGCCGCATACCAGGCGTCGTCATAGTAGGTGGTCCGATACCGCTCCCCGCTATCGCACAGCAGGCTCACGATCGCTCCCTGCTCGCCCTGCGCCTTCATCCGCTCCGCAAGCAGCAGCACACCCACGAAGTTGGTGCCTGTCGACCCGCCCACGCGCCGGCCCAGCCACGCGGCCAGATAGCGCATCGCCGCGAACGAAAGCGGATCTGGCACCTTCACCATCGCGTCGATGCACGTGGGAATGAACGAGCGCTCCACGCGCGGCCGGCCGATCCCCTCGATGCGCGAGCCGACGTCGAGCGTGAGGCTGTCGTCGGGCTGCCCCGCCAGCACGCTTTTGAAGTAATCGAAGAACACCGAATTCTCGGGGTCGGCGCACAGCACGCGCGTCGGGTGCCGCCGGTAGGCCACATAGCGCCCGAGCGTCGCGATCGTGCCGCCGGTGCCGCCGCTCGACACGAGCCACGCCGGCACCGGATGCTCTTCGGCGGCCATCTGCTTGAAGATCGACTCGGCGATGTTGTTGTTCGCGCGCCAGTCGGTCGCGCGCTCGGCGTAGGTAAACTGGTCCATGAAATGACCACCCAGTTCGCGCGCGATGCGATGCGATTCGGCGTAAATCTCCGACGCTTTCGCGACGAGGTGACAGCGCCCGCCGTAGAACTCGATCTCCGCGATCTTCATGCGCGAGGTGCTGGCCGGAATCACCGCGACGAACGGCAGACCCAGAAGCCGCGCAAAATAGGCCTCGGAAATCGCCGTCGATCCGCTCGACGCCTCGACCACCGTGCTCTTTTCGTCGAGCCAGCCGTTGCACAGCGCGTAGAGAAAAAGCGAGCGCGCAAGCCGGTGCTTGAGGCTGCCGGTCGGGTGGCTCGATTCGTCCTTGAAGTAGAAGCGCAGGTCCGGATAGCCGGGCAGGTCGAGCGGAATCAGATGCGTGTCGGCGGAGCGGTTGAAATCGGCTTCGATCTTGCGGATCGCTTCGCGGACCCAGGCGGAATGGGGCATGGCGGACCTCGGCTCGGCAACGTGACAGGGGACCGGAACGACGCAGGCACACCGGCTACGCGGCGTGACGCGCAGCCATCATGGCACAAGGCCGCGCAACGCTACGCCAGACTGCCGCAAAGCCTGCCCCGCCGGCTTTGTATAATCCCGCATCCACACCTCTCGTGCCGCTTTCATGCTTAGTTTTGCGCTCGGTTTCCTCGTCTCCTTGCTGGTCACGCTGCTGATCGTGCGCTATGCGCACCTGCACGAGCGGTTCTCCGTGGACTCCGATCTCGCGGGCGTGCAGAAATTCCACGCGAGGCCGGTGCCGCGCATTGGCGGCACCGGGATCCTGGCCGGCCTCGTCGTTGCGGCCGCGCAGCTCCATCACGCCTGGCCGGCCGTCTCGGGCGGCATCCTCGGCATCGTCGCGTGCGGCATCCCGGCGTTCGCCTCCGGCCTCGTCGAGGACCTCACGAAGCGCGTCTCGCCGCTCGCGCGGCTCCTTTGCACGATGGCGGCGGCAGCGCTCGCCTACTTCATCCTCGGCATCGCCGTCACGCGCATCAGCGTGCCGCCGCTCGATTTCCTGCTTTCGTATGCGGCGATTTCGTGCGCCATCACGGTGCTGGCCGTCGCGGCGCTCGCCAACGCGATCAACATCATCGACGGTTTCAACGGCCTCGCCTCGATGGTCGCGTTCATGATGTTCGCCTCGCTCGCCTACGTCGCCTTCCAGGTGCACGATGCGGTGGTGCTCTCGGCGTCGCTCATCATGATGGGCGCCGTGATGGGCTTCTTTATCTGGAATTTCCCCGCCGGGCTGATCTTTCTCGGCGACGGCGGCGCGTACTTCATCGGCTTCATGCTCGCCGAGCTGGCGATCCTGCTCGTGATGCGCAATCGCGACGTTTCGGCGTGGTATCCGGTGCTGCTTTTCATGTACCCGATCTTCGAGACCTGCTTCTCGATCTACCGGAAGAAGTTCGTGCGCGGCATGTCGCCGGGCATTCCCGACGGCGTGCACCTGCACATGCTCGTCTACAAGCGGCTCATGCGCTGGGCCGTGGGCGCCCGCACGGCGCACGAGCTCACGCGCCGCAACTCGCTCACCTCGCCCTACCTCTGGCTGCTGTGCCTGATCGCCGTGATTCCCGCCACGCTGTTCTGGCGCCACACGCTGCATCTGTTCTGCTTCGTGGTGGTCTTTGCGCTGACCTACGTGTGGCTCTACGTGAGCATCGTGCGCTTCCGCTCGCCGAAGTGGCTCGTGGTACGCAAATCCCACCGGCGCACCTGAGCCCCCGGGGACAGGCCCCGCACCCGGCACGCGGCTCGCCGCACGCGTACAATCCTTTCAGCAACTGGCGCCCGTAGCAAACCGCGCACCCGCCTGTCACGCGCGGCGCGCAATGCGACCCGCGGCGCACCGCACCGTCTCTGGGGATTTCACCAAAAGGAGAGCCGACATGAGCCGTTACCTTGCCGTTGCCCTTGCACTTTTCGCCGTCACGCTCGCCGCGTGCAACACCATCGCCGGCGCTGGCGAAGACATCTCCAAGGGCGGTCAGGCCATCACGAACGAGGCGGACAAGGCCAAGTAGTCCAACCTCGCTGCATCACCCTGCGGCAAGGTCCGACAGCCCGCCGTTCGCCGCGCCGGCCCTGGCGCCCGCCGGCGCATCCGGCGGCGCCCGGCGCCTTCAGCCGCACCGCATCCTCTCCGAATCCACGCGCGCGCGCACCACGTACATCTCGCCACCCGCCCTCGCGGCGATCGCGCTACCCTAGGCATTCGCGCCGCACAGCTTCGCTTACCGCTCCGGCAAGGCCTGCGCCACGTCGCGACGCGTCGCCGGGGCCCTGAGCCTGACCCGGGAGGGAAACATGTCGAAAACGATCTGGATTGTCGTCGCCAACCGCGTGACCGCGCGCATTTTCGCGGCCGAAAGCCCGCTTGGCGCCATCGACGAGGTCGAGACGCTGCTGCATCCGGAAGGACGCGTGCCGGAGCAAAGCCTCGTGAGCGACAAACCCGGCCGCACCTACGACCGCGCCGGTCCCGGCCGCCACGCCACCAACCCCGACACCACCCAGCACGAGCATGAAGCCACGCTGTTCGCCGCACAGATCGCCACGGCGCTCGCGAAGGCGCGGACCGAGGACCGCTACGGCACGCTGATCATCACGGCGCCTCCGGCGTTTCTAGGCGCGCTGCGCAAGGCTCTCGACACGCAGACACAAAACGTCGTCACGCAGGAACTCGACAAGGACCTGGCGCACCTGGATGCGCGGGCGCTGCGCGCGTATCTGCCCGAACGGCTGGTGCGCGTGCCGACGTAGGCGCACGCGCCGCTTGCCCCGCCGCCAGCGCACGAGGCAGGTGACGCCCGCGGCGGCGGCCCGGCGCGCTCGCCGCGGCACCTCAGAGCGCGTCGAGCGGAATCTTCAGATAGCGCACGCCGTTGTCCTCCGGCTCGGGCATGCGGCCCGCGCGGATGTTCACCTGGATCGAAGGCAGGATCAGGTTCGGCATCGCCAGCGTGCGGTCGCGCGCGGTGCGCATGGCGACGAAGGCGTCTTCGCTCACGCCGTCGTGCAGGTGGATGTTCTCGCGCCGCTGCTCGGCTACGGTGGTGTGAAAGCGCGGCCCGCGCGAGCCGGGCGGGTAGTCGTGGCACATGAAGAGGCGCGTTTCGCCGGGCAGGTCGAGCAGCCGGCGCGCCGAATGGTAGAGCGTATGCGCGTCGCCACCGGGGAAATCGCAGCGCGCGGAGCCGACGTCGGGCATGAACATCGTGTCGCCGACGAACACGGCGTCGCCGATCCGGTACGCGAGATCGGCGGGCGTGTGGCCCGGCACGTGCAGCGCACGCGCCGCGAGCGGCCCGACCTCGAAGATCTCCCCGTCCTTGAAGAGATGATCGAATTCGCTGCCGTCGCCGTTCACTGCCGCGCCGAGATTGAATACCTTGCCGAACACGCCCTGCACCGTGCGGATGTGCTCGCCAATGGCGATGCGCCCGCCCAGTTGCGACTTCAGATACGGCGCGGAGGAAAGGTGGTCCGCGTGCGCGTGGGTTTCGAGCAGCCATTGCACCGTGAGCCCGTACTCGCGCACGAACGCGATCACGCGGTCGGCCGACTCGGTGGAAGTGCGGCCCGACTTCGGGTCGTAGTCGAGCACCGGGTCGACGATCGCGCACGCCGAGCCGCGCCCCGTATGGACGACATAGGTCACGGTGGCGGTGACGGGATCGAAGAACGGCTCGACGAGCGCGGACGAAACGTTGGCGGAGAGAGGGGTATGGGCGGACATGCTGGGCTCCAGGCGATGCGCCTGATTGTCTATTGAAACACATATTATTAATGCATATAATGTTTGTCAATAAATTGACTGATGGCAACCCCGCCCACTGGTGCGACAAATGAACTCGCCGCTCACTCCCGAAGCCCTCGCCGCCCTGCGCGAATCCGCCGAAAAATGCTGCGCGCTGCTCAAGGCGCTCGCGCATGAAGACCGCCTGCTGCTGCTGTGCCAGCTCACCGAAGGCGAGCGCAACGTCGGCGAGCTGGAGGCGCTGGTCGGCGTGCATCAGCCGAGTCTTTCGCAGCACCTCGGCGTGTTGCGCGAAGAGGGGCTCGTGGCCACGCGCCGCGAGGGCAAGTACATCTACTACAGCCTCGCGAGCCACGAAGTCATCCAGGTCATGCAGACGCTCTCGAGCCTCTACTGCGGCCGTCTCAAGGCGAGGCCGGCGTGAGCCCCGCCATCGATTTCGCACACTTCACGCCGCTTGCCTCGCTCGCGGGCGGCCTCCTGATCGGCGCGGCCGCCGCGCTCTTCGTGCTCGGCAACGGGCGCGTCGCCGGGATCAGCGGCGTCGTGGGCGGGCTCTTCGGCACCTCGCGCGGCGAGCGCGCCTGGCGTCTCGCCTTTCTGGCGGGCCTCTTCGCCGCGCCCTGGCTGTGGCGCATCGCCGCACCCCTCCCTGCTCCCGTCATCGCCGCCTCGCCTGTCACGCTCGTCTGCGCCGGTCTGCTCGTGGGCATCGGCACGCGCTACGCCTCGGGCTGCACGAGCGGTCACGGCGTCTGCGGCATCGCGCGCGGCTCACTACGGTCTTTCGTCGCCACCGGCGCCTTCATGGCGACCGGTTTCGCCACGGTCTACGTGGCGCGGCACCTTGCCGGAGCCTGAATATGCGGATCGTCAACGCGTTTGTCTGCGGCCTCGTGTTCGGCATCGGCCTGATTCTCTCGGGCATGGCCAACCCCGCCAAGGTGCTGGGCTTCCTCGACCTGGCCGGCCGCTGGGATCCCTCGCTCGCGTTTGTCATGGCCGGCGCCGTCGCACTGGCCGCCGTCGGCTTTCGCCTCTCCCGCTCGCGCGGCACGAGCGTCCTGGGCGCACCGATGCAGTTGCCCACAGCCCGCCGCGTCGATGCCCGGCTCGTGGCCGGCAGCCTCGTGTTCGGCGTGGGCTGGGGACTCGCGGGCTTCTGCCCCGGTCCCGCGCTCGTGAGCGCGGGCAGCGGTCAGCCGCGCGCCTGGCTCTTCGTCGCCGCCATGCTCGCCGGCATGACGCTCTACACCGCCCTCGAACGCCGCCGCAACCGGCCCGGCCATCCTTGATCAGGAGTCTTCCCCCATGCAAATTGTCCCGCTCGACGAACGCTTCGCCAGCGCCGACCAGATCTCGCCCGACGACCTCCCCGCTCTCGCGGCGGCCGGCTATCGCTCGATCGTCTGCAACCGTCCCGATGGCGAAGGCGGCGCAACCCAGCCCGCCTCGCAGGACATCCGGGCCGCCGCCGCGCAGCTCGGCCTGCAGTTCGCCTATCTGCCCGTGAAACCCGGCCAGATCACGACCGACGACGCCCGACGTTTCGCGCAGCTGCTCGACGACATGCCCGGCCCGGTGCTGGCCTATTGCCGCAGCGGCAACCGCGCAACGAGCCTTTATCAGCTCGCGCGCTCGCCGGCGCTTGCGCAGGCCGAGCCTGCCCCGGCGGTGGTGCCCGCCTGCGAATGGAACGAGGCGAACGGATCGGACGGTGTGACCTGGGACGTCGTCGTGATCGGCGGCGGTCTCGCGGGCATCACCGTGACGTCGAGCCTGCTGCGCCGCCAGCGCAACCTGAAAATCGCAATCGTCGAGCCGAGCGACGAGCACTTCTATCAGCCGGCCTGGACCCTGGTGGGCGGCGGCGCCTTCGACGCGGAGAAAACGCGCCGGGCGACGGCGAGCGTGATCCCCGCCGGCGTGAAGTGGATCCGCGCGGCCGCCACGCGCGTCGAGCCGCACAACAACCTCGTCCGCCTGAACAACGGCGAAACCATCGCGTATCGCGATCTGATCGTCGCGCCCGGCCTGCGGCTCGCGTGGGAGCGCATCGAGGGCCTCGAAGCGACGCTCGGCAAGAACGGCGTCACCTCGAACTACCGCTACGACCTCGCGCCCTACACGTGGCAGCTCGTGCAGCAGATGCAGGCCGGCACCGCGCTCTTCACGCAACCCGCCATGCCGATCAAATGCGCGGGGGCGCCGCAAAAAGCGATGTACCTGTCGTGCGATCACTGGCACAAGCGTGGCGTGCTCCCGAAGATCAAGGTCGAGTTCGATCTCGCGGGCGCCGTGCTGTTCGGCGTCGCGACCTTCGTGCCGCCGCTCATGGAATATGTGAAGCGCTACAACGCGGACCTCGCCTTCTCTTCGAATCTCGTCGCCGTCGACGGGCCGTCGCGCACCGCCACGTTCGAAATAAAGGACGCCGAAGGCCAGGTCACGCGCGAGCAGAAGCGCTTCGACATGCTTCACGTCGTGCCGCCGCAGGTGGCGCCCGACTTCATCCGCGACAGCCAGCTTGCCGACACCGCCGGCTGGTGCGAAGTCGACCACGCGACGCTGCAGCATCCGCGCTACCCGAACGTGTTCTCGCTCGGCGACGTCTGCTCCGCGCCCAATGCGAAAACCGGTGCGGCCGCGCGCAAGCAGGCCGTGATCGTCGCGGAAAATCTGCTCGCCGCGCGCGCCGGCAAGCCGCTCGTGTACCGCTACGACGGTTACGGCTCGTGCCCGCTCACGGTCGAGCGCGGCAAGGTCGTGCTCGCCGAGTTCGGCTATGGCGGCAAGCTGCTGCCCACCTTCCCGCTCGACCCGACACGGCCGCGCCGCCTCATGTGGTTCCTCAAGGCAACGGTGCTGCCGAGCTTCTACTGGTGGGGCATGCTCAAGGGCCGCGAGTGGTTCACGCGCGCTTCGCAGAGCTGATCGAACGCCCGGGAGCCACACCATGCCCACCGCCATGCTCGTCAGCGCCGCGCTCGGTTCCATCGTCGGGATCATCCTCGCGTTGACCGGCGCGGGCGGCGCGATCCTCGCCGTGCCGCTGCTCGTGTTCGGACTCGGGCTCGAAGTGGCGCAGGCCGCGCCGATCGGGCTGCTCGCGGTCGGCCTCTCGGCGGGGCTTGGCGCGCTGCTCGCGCTGCGCGAGGGGCAGGTGCGCTACAAGGCCGCCGCGCTGATGGCCGCCTGCGGCGCGCTGATCTCGCCCCTCGGCTTGTGGGTCGCGCACCGCGTGCCCGACGCGCCGCTCACGCTCGTGTTCGCGGGCGTGCTGGCGATGGTCGCCGTGCGCATGTTCCGCCAGAAGAGCGGCGCGACCCACGGCGGCCCCGAACTCGCACCCTCGAACCTGCCGTGCCGCCTGAACGCCGAACGCGGCAAGCTCGACTGGACCGCGCCGTGCGCGCGCTCGCTCGCGCTCTCGGGCGTGCTGTCCGGTTTTCTTTCAGGACTCCTCGGCGTGGGCGGCGGCTTCGTCATCGTGCCCGCGCTCAGGCGTGCCTCCGATATTCCCATGCGGGGCATCGTCGCCACCTCGCTTGCGGTGATCGCGCTCGTTTCTTCGGCGGGCGTAGCCGCCTCGGCGGCGTCGGGACACATGCTCTGGCCCGAGGCGTTGCCGTTCGCGGCCGGCGCGCTCGCGGGCATGCTGGGCGGGCGCAGCATCGCGCATCACGTGAGCGGCGCACGCTTGCAGCAGTCGTTCGCGGCGTTTGCGGGCTGCGTGGCGATCGGCATGGCCGTGAAGGCCGTGCTCGCCATGCACATCATGGGCGGGTTTTAAAGCGCAGCATCGGCCCTCGTAGTTAAGCTCTCGAAGCTCAGCCCTCGACGTTCAGCCCTCGAAGTCGAGCCCCCCGAGCAGCACCTCCGGCTCGCCCTGGGTGCGCGAGGCGAAATCAACGGGACGTGCCGTTTCCCACGACGCCATCTTGCGCACCATCGCCGCCAGATAGTGCTCGAAACGCGCCTCGCCGCCTGGCTCCATCAGCCGCTCGATCTCGTCGACGTCCCACGTGAGCGACACGTTGAGCGGATAGACATACGGATGCCGGTATTCGCTCGCCGCGCCAATGAGGCGCACGCGCGTGGGATGCCCGTGCCCCTCGCGAGGCACGACTTCCACATGCACGGCCGGGCCGAACTGGCTTGCCAGTTGCGCCGCGATGCGCGGCGCGAACGCTTCCTCGAAGCGATGGGCGGCCTCGATACTCATGCGTGTCTCACTCCTTTATCGTTCCACGAACCGTCGGGTTCGCGCCGGCGTGCATCGACCCAGGCGGCGCGCGATCGGGAACCATCCTACCGCGTGCGGCGAACGCGGACCAGCACGCTACGCCCGGCGCGCCTCGCGGACGGACACCGTATTGCGCAGCCCCTCGAACGAGTAGAGCGCGAGCGCCATCCAGATCGCACCGTAGCCCATGGCGCGTACCGCGCCAAACGACTCGTGATACACGAACACGCCCGTCAGCAGTTGCAGCGTGGGCGTGACGTACTGAACGAGGCCTAGCGTCGAGAGCGGAATGCGCCGCGCGGCGGCACCGAACAGCAGCAAGGGAATCGCCGTCACGGGCCCGGAGCAGGCGAGCAGCAACTGGAGCGGCAGCGGCGCGTGGCCGAAGTGGCTCGCGCCGACGAGGCTCAGCATCGCGAGATAGACGATCGCCACGGGAAAGAGCAGCAGCGTCTCCAGCGCGAGTCCTTCCAGCGCGCCGAGTTGCGCGGTCTTGCGCAAGAGGCCATAGCCGCCGAAGGTAAACGCAAGTGCGAGGCTGATCCACGGCGGCGCGCCGTTCTGCCAGGTCAGCCACACGACGCCCGCCGCGGCCACGCCCACGGCGCACCATTGCAGCGGCCGCAGCCGCTCGCCGAGAAACGCATAGCCGAACAGCACGTTGATGAGCGGATTGATGAAGTAGCCGAGGCTCGCTTCGACGATATGCCCGGCGTTCACGGCCCAGATGTAGATGCCCCAGTTCGCCGAGAGCAGCACGGCGCTGGCCGCGAAGCGGCCGACGAGGCGCCGGTTGCGCAGCACGGGACCGAGCCAGCGCCAGTGGTGCCGCACGAGAAGCACGGCGAGCACGAAGACGAGCGACCAGGCCATGCGGTGCGCGAGCATTTCGAGGGCCGGGATCTGGTGCAGCGTCTTGAAGTAGACGGGGAAGAGACCCCACATCACGAAGGCGAGAAAGGCGTAGAGGATGCCGGGATTCATGGTTGTCTGTGAAGTAGCGCGTGCGGGGCAATACCTGACAAAATTGGGGCCGCCCTGCGCCGGATCGCCGGTTTTGCGACAATAGCGGATTTTCGCCGCCAGGCTTTGCCGCTGTCCAGCCTGACGCGCCGCTTACGGCGCGCCCGGACAGTCAGCCATCCGTCATGGCGGCCACGTACCCTGAACCGGCCCCCGAACCTGTCCCGACCGCGATGCATCTACCTCATATCGATCTGCTGTATTCGCTGTCCGGCCTGGGCGTCGGGTTCCTCGTCGGCCTGACCGGCGTGGGCGGCGGTTCGCTGATGACGCCTATCCTCGTGCTGCTGTTCAAGGTCCACCCGGCAACGGCCGTGGGCACGGACCTGCTGTACGCCGCCGCAACCAAGTCGGCGGGCACGCTGGTCCATGGGCTCAAGGGTTCGGTGGACTGGCGCGTGACGCTGCGCCTCGCGGCCGGCAGCGTGCCCGCGGCCACGGTCACGCTGATCCTGTTGCATCGCTATGGAATGGACACGCCGCGCGCCGGCCATCTGATCCAGGCCGTGCTGGGCGCCGCGCTCCTGATCACGGCCGTCGCCCTGATCTTCCGGCCGCAGCTTGCCGCCTTCGCCGCGCGTCACCGCCGCGGGCCGGGCGAGGCCGGTACGCTGGCGCTCACGATGCTCACGGGAGCGGTGCTGGGCGTGCTGGTGTCGCTCACCTCGGTGGGAGCGGGCGCGATCGGTGTGACCGTGCTGCTCCTGCTCTATCCGGCGTTGCCGACCGTGCGCATCGTCGGCTCCGACGTCGCGCACGCCGTGCCGCTCACCTTGCTGGCCGGCGCGGGGCACTGGCTGCTCGGCTCGATCAACTGGCCGATGCTGCTTTCGCTGCTGTGCGGGTCGCTGCCCGGCATCGCGATCGGCAGCCTGCTGTCGTCGCGCGCGCCCGAGCGCCTTCTGCGCATCCTGCTGGCCGCGACCCTCACGCTCGTGGGCGTGCGGCTCGTGCTGGCCTAGGGCCTCCGCCCGGCGCGGCCGGGCAGGCGGCCGCGCCGCTCAGGCGTGCGGCGCGAACTGGAAGAAGCGGCCGTTCAGATCGGCCTCGAACTGGCGCAGCCATTGCCCGCGCGCGTCGATGCGATAGGCCTGGGCCCAGGCGCCGCGCCGCACGATCACGAGTTCGCCGTGAGCCGGGTCGTCCGGATCGGCCGCACCGCTGATATCGAAATGGATCGGCGCGAAGCCGTGACGCGCGCACGCGAGCTCGAAGGCGGCGCGATCGACGAGCGGGAGATCGGTGTAAGTGTGGATAGTCATGGCAGTGTCCTGCGATGAGGCCGCACACGGCCCCGGGTTCCTGCACCTACGGTATACGCTGTTTTTGACGATGCCTGTGTGTCAGGCCACACTCCACGTGCGCCGGCCGCCCCCCGCCTGAAAGCGCCGCATCGTCGAATCTCATGTACCATCGGCGGGCAGATCCGGCGCCTGACGTGCCGTCGGCGTCGCTTCGACATCCGATAGACGCCCCCGAGGCGCAGGCTGACGACCTCCCCCAATTACCCCACGGAACCCGAGGCCCGCACTCCCCCGATGAAGTCTCCCACCGGCCGCAAATCTGCCCCTCGTCTCGTCGCGCGTTTCGTGGCGATTTCATGGCGCGACCTGGCAGTCTCGTTCGGGCCGATCCTGCTCGTGAGCGCCGCCGCCATCTGGCTCGCGGTGCGGCTCATCCAGCCCGCGCCGCCCAGCACGCTCACGATGAGCACCGGCCCCAAGGGCAGCACGTTCTGGAACGCGGCGCAGAAGTACAAGGCGATCCTCGCGCGCAACGGCATCACGCTGAACGTGCTCGAGTCGGAAGGCTCGGTGCAGAACCTCCAGCGCCTCGCCGACCCCAAGTCCGGCGTCGACGTGGCATTCGTGCAGGACGGCCTCGCAAGCAAGGTGCCCGACGGGCTCGTTTCGCTCGGCAGCGTCGCCTATGTGCCGCTCGCCGTGTTCTACCACGGGCCCGTGGCCACGCGCCTCTCGCAGTTCGAAGGCGAGCGGCTCGCCATCGGCGCGCAGGGCAGCGGCGCGCGCGAGCTGGCGCTGGCCCTGCTGAAGGCGAACGGCATCGAGCCGGGCGGCACGACGCAACTGCTGCCGCTGTCGGGCGACGACGCGGCGCGCGCGCTCGTGGCGGGCAAGGTGGATGCCGTGTTCCTCTCGGGCGACTCGGCGCAGCCGCCGGTCATGGGACGCCTGTTGCGCATGCCCGGCGTGCGGTTCTTCGACTTCACCCAGGCCGACGCGTACGCGCGCCGCTTCCCCTACCTCACGGCGGTCACGATCCCGATGGGCGCCTTCGATTTTGGCCACAACCTGCCGCCGAAGCCGATGTACATGGTCGCGCCGACCGCCGAGCTGGTCGCGCGCGACTCGTTGCACCCGGCGCTCTCGGACCTGCTGATCGAGGCGGCGAAGACGGTGCATGGGCGCGCGACGCTCATGCAGAACGCCGGCGAATTCCCCGCGCCGCGCGCCCAGGACTTCCCGATCAGCGACGACGCCGCGCGCTACTACAAGTCGGGCAAGAGCTTCCTCTACCGCGTGCTGCCGTTCTGGCTCGCGAGCCTCGCCGACCGGCTGATCGTGCTGCTCGTGCCGATCATCGTCGTGCTGATCCCGGGGCTGCGCCTCGTGCCGTCGCTGTATGCGTGGCGGGTGAAATCGCGGATCTACCGCTGGTACGGCGCGCTGATCGCGCTCGAACGCGCCTCGATGGCGGACACCTCGCCCGCCGAGCGCCGCGCGCTCGTGCGCCAGCTCGACACGATCGAGGAGTCGGTCAACGGCATGAAGATGCCGCTCGCCTATGCGGAACAGTTCTACGTGCTGCGCGAACACATTGGCTTCGTGCGCGCGCGCCTCTCGCATATCGCGGCGCGCCCGCCCGCGGAGCACGCGGCCGACGGCGACAACGGCGACGCCGACGACAGCGGCAACGACAGCGACGACATGGCGGAGCCCGGCACGGCCGATGAGACGGCGCAAGAGGGACAGGACACGGCGCGACCCGACCCAGCGCGCCCGGAATGACACCGATAGCGCGCGTGGCCGCGGGCACGCAAGATCGTGGTGCAGCGCGCAACATCGCAATCCATAACGAAACCGAAACGACGGACCGCGCTTCGGGCGGTCCGCATGAAGCGCATAGCGGAGGAACAGCATGATCAGCGGCATCGATCTCAGCGGCATCGACGTCAACCAGCCCACGTGGTTCTACGACTTCGTCTCGCCGTTCTCGTACCTGCTGCTGGAGCAGCAACAAAAGTGGCCGACCTTCGACTTCGTGCCGTGCCCCGTGCTGCTGACCGACCTGTACCGTCACTGGGGCCAGGCGGGGGGCCTCGCGATCCCGGCCAAACGCATCTACACGTACCGCCACGCGCTCTTTCGCGCGGACCAGCTCGGCATTCCCTTCAAAATGCCGCCCGCGCACCCGTTCGACTCGGTCAAACCGATGCTGCTGGCCATCGCCGCGGGCGGCGAGTTCGCCTGCGTGCGCGAGATCTTCCGCTTCATCTGGCGCGAGGGCCGCGACCCGTCGAGCGAAGAAGGTTTCGAACAGCTTTGCGAGCGCGTGGGCATCCCGCACGGCGAAGCGCTGATCGAGCAGGAAAACGTGCGCGCCCAGTTGCGCCGCAACACGAGCGACGCAATCGCGCTGGGCGTGTTCGGCGTGCCGACGTTCTGGATGAACAAGCAGTTGTTCTGGGGCGAGGACGCGCTGCCGATGGTGCTCTACTGCGCCCGTTCGCCGAACTGGCTCGATTCGCGCGAGGTGAAGCGCATCAGCACGCTACCTTCCGGGCTCGCGAAAGCCACTGCGGAATAAGGGGCCGTTGAGGGTTGCCGAAGGTCCAGGGGGCCGCGCGCCCGGCCGGCGAAGCGTCCTGATGCCGGCCATACCGCGCAGGCTATGGCGCCGGCGGGCGCGCCGGCCTATGGTTATGGCTGAGCCGGTACGCGCGCGCAGACGAGTGCCCGGCTCCCTGCGCGCGTCCCGCGCGCCTCATCGACACCCCTTTACATGGACGACATCGCCCTTACCCTCGACATCTGGCTCGTGCGCGTGCTGCGCACGCTGCTGATCGAGCGCAGCGTCACGCAAACGGCGCTGCGGCTGAACCAGACCCAGCCCGCGATCAGCACGGCGCTGCGGCGCCTGCGCGAGATCCTGGGCGATCCGATCCTGGTGCGCGGCAAGGCCGGCATGGTGCCCACCGAATACGGCGAGTCGCTGCTGCAGCACGCGCAGCGCGTGCTGCGCGACGTCGATTTCGTCTCCACGCCGCATGGCGACTTCGATCCGGCGCGCTCGAAGCGCACTTTCCGGCTCGCGGCGCCCGACTACCTGAACGACTTCTTCATGCCGACGCTGATCGCGCACTTCCGCGAGGCGGCGCCCACGGCGCGGCTGGAGATCCTCTCGCTTTCGCCGACGCTCGACCATCATGCGGCGCTCGACGCGGGCGAGCTCGACATCGTGATCGGCAACTGGCCGAAGCCCGACGCGCGTTTTCATCGCAGCGACCTGTTCGCCGACAAGGTGGTCTGCATGATGCGCGCCGATCACCCGCTCACGCGCGCGCCGCTCACGCGCGAGGCCTATCTGGGCGCCGCGCATCTCGCGCCGACGCCCTATACGGGTTCGAATGCGAACGCCATCGACATCGGTTTCGCGAAAGCGCGCGCCGAACGGCGCATCGTCACGCGGCTGCCCTACTTCGGACTCGTGCCGCAGGTGCTGCTGCAGTCGGACCTCGTGTTCACGACCACGCGGCGTTTTGCGCTGCATTACGCGAGCCTGCTGCCGATCGCCGTGGTCGAGCCGCCGCTCGCGTTTCCGCGCATCCGCTGCTATCAGATGTGGCATCCGCACCCGGACCGGCCGAGCGACGTGGACTGGCTGCGGGGGCTCGTGGATGAGGTGTCGCGCAAACTCACCGCGCGCAGCCGGCCGGAAGCGAAGCGCGCACCGCGCGCCGCGGCGCCGCTTACCTCGACACAACCATCTTCAGGCCTGGCGAGCCATCCAGAACAAACGAACCGTCGTCCTGCTTGACGACCGCGCGGCACCAATCCGTAACGCCTTTGCGCCATTGGATATGGGCGCAGAACTTGCCGTCGCCGGATATTTTCCAGGTGCCTGTCCCGTTGCCGTTATAGGCGTGCTTGCTGGTCGGGTCGCCCGATAGCCAGTGCGCGTCGACCGAGCCATCCGCGGCGTTTGTCCACGTGCTCTTGCTGTTGTCCGGATTGGTGATCTCGACCTTCGCGCCAGGCAGCAGTTGCTGCAATTCGTCCTGCGAAAGCGGCTGTCCCCCGTCGGCCATGGCAATGCCCGACACGAACGACGCCGCGACTACCGCCGAAATTGCGAGAATGATTTTCATGGGAGGCCTCACGCGCACAGGAATGGCGAGGCACCGGGCGTTCGTTTGCAGCACGGCTGCTGCCGCCCATTCGCACCCCGTTGCGAGCATTAAAGGCCTCGGGGCGCGCGGGATGCAATAGTGCAAATGCATCCCCCTGACGTGCGCGGCGGCGGTGCGGCCACCGCGCGCCACCTTATGTACGACGAATTATTGCGCGAGAACGCCAACCCGCTCCAGTGTCCCATTCGGCACGCGCAACTGCATCAATTGAGCCGCCACCGCCACCGCGATCGACGAAGGCGCCTTGTCGACGATGCCCGTCACACCGATCGGGCACACCATTTCCTCAAGCCGCTCGGCCGGCACGCCGCGATCGAGCAGGCGCCGCTCGAACTTCACGCGCTTGGTCTTCGAGCCGATCAACCCGAACCACGCGAAATCGCGCCGCCGCATGATGCGCTCGGTCAGCTCGAAGTCGAGCGCGTGGTTGTGCGTCATCACGATGAACCAGGCGCCCGGCGGCGCTTCGTCCACGATCGCGGCGGGCGTGTCGGTCGCTTCGATCTGCACGTTGGCCGGCACTTCGTCCGGGAACAGCTCGTCGCGCTCGTCCACCCACTGCACGACGCACGGCAGCATGCCGAGCAGATGCACGAGCGCATGGCCCACGTGCCCGGCGCCAAACAGCACGACGTGCATCGGCCCGTACTGCGGCACCGGCGTGCTGCGGCGGCCGATGAGCACCCGGCCCGTCGTATCGACGCTTACGCAATGATTCGGATGACGATTCATCTCGGCATGCTCCCTCGAAATGCCTGGCTCAGCCTGTCAGCCACGCATGGCGGTACGTACCGCGCGCACGGCCTTGAGGATTTCCTCTGCCGTGGCGGGCGCATTCATCGGCGGATTGAAGCGGTAGTCGCCCACGCTCGCCACCGCGTCGCGGATCGCGAAGAACACCGAGAACGGCAGCAGGAGCGGCGGCTCGCCCACGGCCTTCGAGCGATGGATGCTGTCCTCCGCATTGCGGTTCTTGTAGAGGCGCACGTCGAAGTGCAGCGGCGTGTCGTTGACGGTCGGGATCTTGTAGGTGGACGGCGCATGCGTCATCAGCTTGCCGTCCGGCTTCCACCAGAGTTCCTCGGTGGTGAGCCAGCCCATGCCCTGAATGAAGCCGCCTTCCACCTGGCCCACGTCGAGCGCCGGATTCAGCGAGGCCCCCACGTCGTGCAGCGCGTCGGCGCGCAGCACGCGCATTTCGCCCGTCAGCGTGTCAATCACCACTTCCGAAACGGCTGCGCCGTACGAGTAGTAGTAGAACGGCCGGCCTTGCAGTTTGGCCTGATCCCAGTACAGCTTCGGCGTGGCATAGAAGCCGTCCGACCAGAGCTGCACGCGCGCGAGGTACGCCTTCGAAACCAGCGTTTCGAACGACACGATCTCGCCGCCGACGATCACGTGATCGTTCGCGAAACGCACATCGCCGGCGCTGACCCCATCCTGCCCGTAGAGCTTCGCCGCGAGCGCCGCCAGCCGCTCGCGCAGCTGGCGCGCGGCATCCTGCGCGGCCTTGCCGTTGAGGTCCGAGCCCGTCGAGGCAGCCGTCGCCGAGGTGTTGGCGACCTTGCTCGTATCGGTGGCCGTCACGCGCACGCGCGCGAAGTCGATGCCGAGCTCGTGCGCCACCACTTGCGCGACCTTCGTGTTGAGGCCTTGGCCCATTTCGGTGCCGCCGTGGTTCACGAGCACCGAACCGTCCGTATAGATGTGGACGAGCGCGCCGGCCTGGTTGAAGTGCGTCACGTTGAAGGCGATGCCGAACTTCACGGGTGTAATCGCGATGCCCTTCTTGAGCACCTCGTTGTTCGCGTTGAACTCGCGGATTTCCGCACGGCGTGCGCGGTAGTCGCTCGTCGTCACGAGCTCGTCGAGCAGTTCGGCAATGACGTTGTCCTCGATCTCCTGGCCGTACGGCGTGACGTTGTTCTGCGTCTTGCCATAGAGATTGCGCAGGCGCACGTCGAGCGGGTCGAGGCGGAGCGCGCGCGCGACGTCGTCCATGATGTACTCGATCGCGAACGCGCCCTGCGGGCCGCCGAAGCCGCGAAACGCGGTATTCGACTGCGTGTTGGTCTTGCCGCAGAAGCCGGCGATGGAAACGTCGGGCAGCCAGTAAGCGTTATCGAAATGGCAGACGGCGCGCGTCATCACGGGACCCGAGAGGTCGGCGGAAAAGCCGCAGCGCGAGGTCATGTCCACCGAGACGCCTTCGATCACGCCTGCGTCGTCATAGCCCACTTCATAGGTGTAGTGGAAATCGTGGCGCTTGCCGGTGACCATCATGTCGTCGTCGCGGTCCGGGCGCAGCTTCACGGGGCACAGCAGCTTCCACGCTGCGAGCGCCGCGCAGCAGGCGAAGAGGCCCGACTGCGATTCCTTGCCGCCGAAGCCGCCGCCCATGCGGCGGCACTCCACGAGCACGTTGTGCGAATGCACGCCCAGCACGTGAGCGACGAGGTGCTGCATTTCGCTCGGGTGCTGCGTCGAACACCACACATGCATGCCGTCGTCGTCCTTCGGCACCGCGTAGCTGATCTGGCCTTCGAGGTAGAACTGCTCCTGGCCGCCCAGCAGCATCTCGCCTTCGTGGCGATGCGCGGCGCGTGCGGCGCGCGTGGAGGCGTCGCCGCGCGCGAGCTTCATCGGCGGCAGCACGAACTGGTTCGCGGCGCGCGCCTGCTGCGCCGTGAGCACCGCGGGCAGTTCTTCATAGACCACCTCGCCGCGGCGCGCGGCCTGGCGCGCGATATCGTGCGACGTGGCCACGACGATGAACATCGGCTGGCCGACGTACTGCACCACGCCATCGGCCAGCACTGGATCGTCGTGGATGATCGGGCCGCAGTCGTTCACGCCCGGAATGTCCCCGGCGGTCAGCACCGCGACGACGCCCGGCGTCGCGCGCACCTTGTCGAGATTCATCGAGACGATGCGCGCGTGAGCCTTCTGCGAAAGCCCGAGCGCCGCGTGCAGCGTGCCGGCCACGACCGGAATGTCGTCGGTGTAGGTCGCGCGCCCGCTCACGTGCAGATGCGCCGACTCGTGCGGACGCGACACGTGGACCTGGGTGAAATTCTCTAGGGCCTGCGCATCCTTCAGGAACGGTTCGGCTTGCTGATTCATTATGTTCTCCTTCTCGTTTCCTGAAGTCTCAGACTGACGCTGCGGCCTCGGCGGCGCCGGCGGGCAACACGGCGCGCACGTTCACGGCCTGCTGCGCGAGCGGGTTGTTCGGGCGCGTCTCCAGCCAGAAGCGATACAGCGTGTTCTTCGCCGCCTCGATGCGGTATTCGTCGGTGGCGCGCATATCCGAGAGCGGCGCGTAGTCCTTGCCGAGCGCGATCATCGCCGCCTGCGCCGTGGCCTCGTGCCAGTGCGCGTCGGCGAGCACGCCTTCCGCGTGCGTTGCGCGCCTGGGCGTGGCGGCCATGCCGCCGAATGCGATGCGCGGCTCGCGGATCGTTTCGCCGTCCGCGATGAACGCGTAGGCCGCGCACACGGCCGAGATGTCGGAATCGAAGCGCTTCGAGACCTTGTAGGTGCGGAACTTCAGGTTCTTGCGTATGCCGGTGCGCGTCGGCACCTTCAGCGCGAGCACGAATTCGTCCTCGGCCATGTCCTTCTTCTGGTACGCGAGGTAGAGGTCTTCGAGCGGCAGTTCGCGCGACGCTTCCGCGCCGCGCAGCACCACGTGCGCGCCAAGGGCGATCAGGCCCGGCATCGAGTCGCCGATCGGCGAGCCGTTCGCGACGTTGCCGCCGATCGTGCCGGCGTTGCGGATGGGCAGCGAAGCGAAGCGCTGCCACATCTCGGTGAGTTCGGGATAGTGCTTCGCGAGCTCGGCATAGGCGCGCTCCACGCTCACGCCCGCGCCGATCTCGATCCAGTCGTTGCCCACCTCGATCCGGCGCATGGCCTCCACCTGCCCCACGTAGACGATATCGCCCAGATCGCGCATCTGCTTCGTGACCCACAGGCCGATGTCGGTGCTGCCCGCGAGAATGCGCGTGTTCGGGCGCGCGGCCTTGATGGCGGCGAGCGCTTCGACCGTGCGCGGCGCGTCGTACTGCTGGCCCTTGTGCTCGTAATGGAAGGTGTCCTTGCGTTCGAGCGTCGAGAGCGTACGGGCGAGCGCCTCGACGTCGACGGGCCGCTTCGGCGCGCCGGCCTCGAACATGCGCTCGGCGGCGTCGAGGATCGGGCGATAGCCGGTGCAGCGGCACAGGTTGCCGGTGAGCGCGTTGGCGATCTCGTCGCGCGAAGGCACGCTGCAGGCGCCCTTGCCCGCGCAGCCGCCGGCCGCCGGGGCGGTGCCCGCGTGCTCGTGCCCATGCTTCTCGTAGAGCGCCCACATCGACATCACGAAACCCGGCGTGCAGAAGCCGCACTGCGAACCGTGGCAGTCGACCATGGCCTGCTGCACCGGATGCAGCGCGCCATCCGGCTGGCGCAGGTCTTCCACCGTGAACAGGGCCTTGCCGTCGAGCGTCGGCAGGAACTGGATGCAGGCATTGACGGCCTTGAAGCTCACGCCGCCCGCCTCGTTGCGCTCGCCGACCACGACCGTACAGGCGCCGCAGTCGCCTTCCGCGCACCCTTCCTTGGTGCCGGTGCAGTGCGCGTCCTCGCGCAGGTACTGGAGAACGGTGCGGGTGACGCCTGCGTCGCTGACTTCGCGAATCGCGTTGCGGTGGTAGAAGCGGATCGGCTGACTCATGATTTCTGGCTCGTCTGATTGTGCGGCCCGGCTGGGGAGGCGAGGCACGCTTCTGTGGACGGTTCGAACGCTATCACCACCAATATTTGCAACCCATAGGCAGAGGTACATGGGGGATATATCGTTGAATCGATAAATCGAGGGATCCCGGTGCCGGACTGCTTATGTGGAGATGGCCAAGTTGCGACATTTCTCTTCAAATTATCTCAATATCGCCACTCTGGAGCGGATGGCACGACCCTGCCGCCACGCCTCACGCATCTCCTGATGGCCAAAATCTCTTTTCTGCAACTGCAGAAGAACCGGTTCCATGGGAGAATCACGCCTTTCCAGCGTCTTCCATCCGCATTTTCCCCATGTCCGCTGACACGGCGCCTGAGCGCAGTTCGTTTGCGACGACCTTGCAGATCATTCCGGTCGTCTTTTTCACGTTCCTCTGCTATCTGACCATCGGCATTCCGCTCGCCGTCCTGCCGGGGTACGTCCATAACGACCTGGGTTTCAGCACGGTCCTGGCAGGGGGCGCGATCAGCGTACAGTACTTCGCCACGCTCGCCTCGCGCGCGCTCGCGGGCCGCTCGGCGGACACGCTCGGCCCCAAGCGCACGGTCGGCATCGGCCTGATCTGCTGCGGCGCGAGCGGCGTGCTGCTCCTGCTCGCCGCGCTCGTCGCGCATTGGCCCGAACTCTCGCTCACGCTCATCGTGGCAAGCCGCCTGCTGCTCGGTTGCGGCGAAAGTCTTTGCGGCACCGGCGCGATCCTCTGGGGCATCGGCCGCGTGGGCACCGCCAACAACGCGCGCGTGATCTCCTGGAACGGTATCGCCACCTACGGCGCGCTCGCCATCGGCGCGCCGCTGGGCGTGGAACTCACGCATTACCTCGGTTTCTGGACGCTCGGCGCGATGGTCATCGCGCTCGCCGCGCTCGGCCACTGGCTCGCGCGCCCCGTCGCCCCCGTGCCGCTCGTCCACGGCGAGCGCATGTCCTATCGCAGCGTGTTCCTGCGCGTGCTCCCGCACGGCCTCGCGCTCGCGCTCGGCTCGGCCGGCTTCGGCTCGATCGCCACGTTCATCACGCTTTTCTATGCCGCGCGCCACTGGCCCGATGCCGCGCTCACGCTGACCGTGTTCGGCCTCATGTTCATCGGCTCGCGCCTCCTGTTCGCCAACACGATCCGGCGCTTCGGCGGCTTTCGCGTCGCCATCGCGTCGTTCTCGTGCGAATGCGTAGGCCTCGTCCTGCTGTGGCTCGCGCCCGTGCCGCATGTCGCGCTAGCGGGTGCCGCGCTCACGGGCTTCGGTTTCGCGCTCGTGTTCCCGGCGCTCGGCGTGGAGGCCGTGGGCCTCGTGCCGGCCGCGAGCCGCGGCGCAGCCCTCTCCGCGTACTCGCTGTTCGTCGATCTCTCGCTCGGCATCACCGGGCCGCTCGCGGGCTATGTCGCGAATCTGTTCGGGTATGGATCGGTCTTCCTCTTTGCTGCGATCGCCGTAGCCGCGGCGATTGCGCTTTCGGTGTCGCTGCACCGCCGCAGCGTGCGAGCCGCCCAGGTTCAGCTCCAGACCTGATTTCAAGGCCTGAATGAAGCGGATACGCAGCGCAGCAAACCCCCCATCCTTTCTATTTATTTTCAATTTCTTTCGGATATTTTTCGCTTACCTTCATTGCCAGCGAGTGGAGTTCGCATTACGAACCTTCTCGTTTTCCTCAGGCATTGGGGTGAGCTATGACAATCCAAACGAAAGTCTCCATTTGTCTGCCAACGTGTAACCGGCCGGATCTGTTGCGAGCGTGCATCGACTCGTGTCTCATGCAAACGCATGCGAACGTCGAGATCGTGATTGGAGACGACTCTCGCGACGACAGCACGGCAAAGCTGATCGCGTCGCACTACGCTGGCGAGCCGTGCATCCGCTACCGGCGCAACGTGCCGGCGCTCGGCCAGGCGCGCAATGTGGCGAGCCTCTTCGAGCGCGCGAGCGGCGACAAGATCCTGCTGATCCACGACGACGATTTCCTGCTGCCGAACTGCGTCGAGCGGCTCCTCGCGCAATGGGAACGCCATCCCGATCTGGACGTGGCATTCGGCAAGCAGTACGAAACGGATCCTCGCGGATGCATCGACTATGCCGCGAGCCGCCGGCTCAATGTCGCCTGCCACCGCACGGCCGCGGCGGCCGGGTTGCAGGTGCCGCCCGGCCGGGCGGGTATCCTGCAGATGTTCCCGAACAACGGCTGGCTCGCGAATGCGGCGCTCGTCAAGCGCATAGGCTATCCAAACCAGTACGGAACATGTTGCGACTTCGTGTTCGGCACGCAGCTCTGCCTCGCCGCGCAGCAGGTGTGCTACGTGGACGAGTACGTCTCGTGCTATCGCAAGAGCGACGTTTCGATCTCCCAGGCGACACGCCGCACGCCGCATGCGTCGTCGCTGGCCGCCTGGCGCTTCCTCACGGCGCTCCCGCTGCCGCTCGAACTCGAAGCCGCACGGCGGCTGTCTCTGCGCCGGCTCGTGCCGATCGTCGTCTCGCTGCACGCGTGCAATCGCGAGTTCTCGGCGGGGCTGCATCTCGCCTTCGGCAACCTGCACGCCTACCGCTATGGCTTCAGCCCGAGGCTCTACTACCACCTGCTGAAGATCTGGAGAGCCGCGCGCCGGGCGCGCCGTGTTCCGCTCGCGCTGCCGGGCGGCCTTGGCGAACCCCGGTCCGACACGCCGGACGCCCAAAAGGACGCAGCCCGACAAGCGTGAGCCAGTCGGGCTGCGCGGTCGAACCGATCGTCGGCGGCACGGGCACGCGCGGTCCGCGCGCGCGCCGCCGCGGCTGCGCCCTTACTTCTTCACCGTCTTCACGGCAGCCGGATCGAGCTTCTTTCCGGTCGCCTCGTTGTACTTCTGCACCCATTCCTCGGTGAGCTTGCGCACCGCGCGGCCAATCTTGCGGTAGTCCGACTCGTTGAGGTTCGCCAGCGACACGCGGCCCGACGGATGCGGCGTGCCGAAGCCCATGCCCGGCAGCAGCACGACGCGCGCGTCGCTGGCAAGGCGGAACAGCAGCTCGTTCGGCTTGACCTGCTTGAGCAGCCAGTCCACGAAATCGCGGCCGAACAGCTTCTCGCCCATGTACTCCATGTCGAGGATCGTGTAGTAGTCCACCTGGTTCGGGTCGGTCTCGTCGTAGGTGATGCCCATTTCCTCGAAGAGCGCACGCTTGCGGCTGCGGATCAGGCGCTTGAGCGCGTTCTTGTACGCGTCCGGCGTATCCATCAGCGAGAACAGCGAGAAGAGGACCATTTGCACCTGCTGCGGCGTCGAGAGGCCCGCCGTGTGGTTCAGCGCCACCGTGCGGCTGTCCGCGACGAGGCGGTCGATGAACTTGAGGCTGTCCGGGTCGGTCGTGATCGACTCATAGCGCTTGTGCAGGATCTTCTTCTCCTCCTTCGGCAGTTTCGCGATCAGGTGGTCGAGCACGTTGTCGCGGTGCGTCGCGACCGTGCCCAGACGCCAGCCCGTCGCGCCGAAGTATTTCGAGTAGGAGTACACGAGAATCGTGTTCTTCGGCGCGAGCGCGAAGAGCGAGACGAAGTTGTCGGCGAAAGTCCCGTACACGTCGTCGGTCAGGAGGATGAGGTCCGGGCGTTCCTTGACGATCTCGGCGATGTATTCGAGGCTTTCGTCGTTGATCCGCACCGACGGCGGATTGCTCGGGTTCACGAGGAAGAACGCCTTGACCTTCGGGTCGCGCAACTTGTCGAGCTCCTTCTTCGAATACTGCCACTCGTTCTCGACCTTGGCTTCCACGTGCACGACGTTGAGCTCGTAGTCGTTGAGCTCGGGAATCTCGATGTACGGCGTGAAGATCGGCATGCCGAGCGCAATGGTGTCGCCCGCCTTGATGAGGAAGTTCTCCTTCATCGTATTGAAGATGTACGTCATCGCCGCCGTGCCGCCTTCCACCGCGTAGATGTCGAACTCGCCGACGAACGGATGCTTGCCGATCATTTCGCGGCGCAGGTACTGGCCGACGATGATTTCGGACAGCTTGAGCATGCGGTCCGGCACCGGGTAGTTGCACGCCAGAATGCCTTCGCACATCTCATAGAGGAAGTCGCCGGCCGAGAGGCCGAGCTGATCGCGCACATACGAAACGGCGCCGCCGATGAAGTCGATGCCGGCCTGGCCCTTGTTCTCGCGCAGGAACTGGTCGAAACGCTCGACGATGCCGGCACGCTGCGGGAAGCCGCCCACGCCCTCCGGCATGTATGAGAACGAGCGCTCCGACTCGCGCATCGCGAAGAGGCCCAATTGCCAGAAACCGTGACGCGGAATCGTGGCGAGGAAGTTCGGATTGCCGCGGCCGGCGTTGAGCATCGAAAAATTGGCCGGACGCTCGGCCGCGCCGCCGCCCGCTGCCTTGATCAGCTCGTCCTTCAGTTCGAATGGACTCAGCGCGTCGAGAGCCGATTTTTCCTTCGATTCTTTACCCTTTGCCATGGTGCTTTCTCCAGTGGAAGATGGTGCGCGTGCGGCCGCACGCGTGTGCAGGCCGTATCCGGCACGAAAGCCAGTAACAGGTTGAACCGGCGGGCGGGCGCAGCGGCGCCGCCCACACGGATGGCCTCCGCGTTTCCTTCGTGTTATGCGAGACCGACCACGAGCGGCCCGAGCAGCGTGAGCAGCACGTTGGCGATCGCATAGGTGATGGCGAACGGCACGGTCGGCACCGCGCTCTCGGCCTTGTCGAGAATGCCGCCGAACGCCGGGTTCGCACTGCGTGCGCCGGACAGCGCGCCCGCGAGAATCGCCGCGTTGTTGTACTTCAGCACGTAGCGGCCGAAGAGCATCGTGAGGATCAGCGGAACCATCGTCACGACCACGCCGAGCAGGAAGATCGTGATGCCGCTCTGCTTGATCGTCACCACGGCCTGCAGGCCGGAGTTCAGGCCCACCACCGCCACGAACGCCGCGAGGCCGAAGTCCTTGAGCAGTTGCGAAGCGGCCGGCGGCATCACGCCATACATCGGGTGCTTGCCGCGCATCCAGCCGAACAGCAGACCCGACAGCAGGCAGCCGCCGCCCGAGCCGAGCGTGAGCGGAATCCCGGCCACGTTCACGACGATCAGGCCGATCAGCAGACCGAGCACAAGGCCGACGCCCATGTAGATGAAGTCGGTCTTGTTGCTGTACGCCAGCTCGTAGCCGGCCTCCTGCACCGCGCGCTTCGTGTCGGTCGCGGTGCCGTAGACCGTGATCACGTCGCCGTGTTCGAGCTTCGTTTGCGGCAGGACCGGCACGGGCTGGCCCACGCGCTCGATCTTCTCGATGTACACGCCGTGGCGCATATCGCGGTCCACGTTCTTGCGCACCTCGGCAATCGTCGTGTGGTTCATGCCCTTCTTCGTGAACACGAGCTGGCGCGTCTGCATGACGAGGCTCATGCCGCCGGAATCCGGCACTTCCGGCCCGATCAGCGCGCCCACCTCGACCATCTGCTCGCGGCGCCCCACCACGAGCACGACGTCGTCGCGGCTCAGCACGAAATCGGGGGTGGCGTCGATCGCCTTGCCCGCGCGGCGCACCTTCTCGACCGCGACCAGATCCTTCTCGGCCGTTTCGAGCTGCTTGACCGTCTTGCCCGCGGCCGTTTCCACGCGGAACACGCGGCCGAACAGCTCGGGCAGCGCGGTGACCTGGCCCGGCCCCGTCGAGCCGCCGCCGCCGGACATCTCCTTCTCGGCTTCGATCGAAGCCTCCCGGAGTCCCTGGCCCATGAACTTCGGCAGGATGTTCACGCAGACGATGATCGCGCCCAGCGAGCCGAACACGTAGGTCACGGCATAGCCGATGGCGACGTCGGCCTGCATGGCCTTCACCTGATCGGGCGACAGACCGAGACGCGCGATCGCGTCGCCCGCCGTACCGATGATCGCCGACTGCGTCATCCCGCCAGCGGCAAGACCCGCCGCGAGGCCCTTGTTGAGATGAAAGAGCTTCGCGCAGACGATCACCGTGAAGAGTCCCGCGAGCGCCATGAACACGGCCATGGCGATTTCGCGCAGCGTCTTGCGGTTGAGCGAGTTGAAGAAGCCCGGCCCGGAGTCGTAGCCCACGGCGTAGATGAACACGGCGAACATCACCGCCTTCACGCCGTTGTCCACCGTCACGCCCACCTGACTGATGACGACGGCCGCCAGCAGCGAACCGCCCACGCCGCCCAGCTGGAATTTGCCGAAGTTGATCTGGCCGACCCAATAGCCGACGGCCAGCGAGAGGAACAACGCGATTTCCGGAGACTTATGAAAGATGTCGTGTAGCCATTCCATCATGCCCTCGCATTTGAAGTGACTGCCTGCTGTTGTTGAAGTGAGCCGCCGAAGTGAGCCGGTTTGGAGGCCGGATCCGGTGCCTGAGTTGCCCACGAATCGGCCGCGAGCGGCCTCTCAACCGAACTTCGCCGCCAACCCGACCACGACGGGGCCCATCAGCGGCAACAGAATGTTCGACAACGCATACGTGATCGTGTAGCCGATCACTGGAGTCGAGTTCCCCGCTACGCCAACGAGCGCACTGATCGCCGGCGTGCTGCACTGCTGACCCGCAATTGCGCCGAGCAGCATCGGCACTTCGAGCTTGAGAAACATGCGCCCGATCCAGAGCGACAGCAGACCGGGAATCGCCACCAGCAGGATGCCCGCGAGCGGCAGCGCAACGCCGTACTCGCGCACGAGCCGGATGGCGTCGGGTCCGGCCGAGAGCCCCACTGCCGCAATGAAGGTGGCGAGGCCGAAATCCTTGAGCACCTGGGCCGCGGCCGACGGCAGCGACCCCACCACCGGGAAGTGCGAACGCAACCATCCGAAGAAGAGCCCCGAGAGCAGGCAACCGCCGCCGGTGCCGAGCACGAGCGTCACGCCGCCGATCGTTGCGCCAAGGCGGCCGATGGCCATGCCCATCAGCACGCCGAGGCCAAGGTATACGAAGTCGGTTTTTTGCGTCCGCTGGATGACGTAGCCAAGACGCTTCGCACCACGCGCGACGTCCGTGGGCGCGCCCACGAGCGTGAGCACGTCGCCGCGCTGGACCACGGTGCCGGGAAACGCGGGCACCGTGGTGTCCGCGCGCGTGAGCGCGGCCACGTAGATGCCGCGCCCCGCTTCGGGGGCTGCGCGCTCGCGCATCTGCGCGAGCGAAAGACCGTTGACGTCGCGGCGCGTGACCAGCACGTCGGTACGCTGGGCGAGCAGATGCGTGAAGCGCTCGCCCGAGACCTCCTCGCCGAACGCCTGCGAAGCCTCGACGATCGCTTCGCGCCGCCCCGCGACGAACACCGTGTCACCTGCCTGCAGGACGAACTGCGCATCGACTTCGAGTTGCTTGCCTGCGCGCAGCACGCGCTCGATCGTCACGTTGTTGCCGTAGCGCGCCTCGATCGCCGACACGACACCGCCAGCCGCCGGTCCGGCGAGAAAGGCGCGGCCGACGAGCGGCGGCAAGGCGAGCCGCTGCCCTTCGTCGAGCACGCCGTCGCCGCCCAGCTTGCGAAAAAGCCGCGCCGCCTCGTCGCGCAAGTTGATGCGCAAGAGAAGCGGTGCGATCTGGCTCGTGAACAGGACGATGGTGATCAGGCCGAACAGGTAGCTCACGCTATAGGCCGTCGCGATGTTCGACTGAAGCATCGTCACCTGGGCGCTCGACATGCCAAGCTTCGAGACGGCCTCGGACGCCGTGCCGATCACCGCCGACTCGGTCGCCGCGCCGGCGAGCAGGCCCGCCGCGGTTCCCGGGTCGAGCTTCATCGTAACGACTGCAATCATCACGAGCGTCATCACCGAAACGATCTCGACGATCGAGAGGAGCCCGTAGCGCCAGCCGCGCAACGCGTTGGCGAAGAACTGCGGGCCGCCTGTGAAGCCGAGCGCGAAGATGAAGAGTGCGAAGGCGACGTTCTTGAGGTCGGGGTCGAGGCGCGCGCCCGTTTGCCCCAGCACGAGCGCGACGATCAGCGTGCCGCATACGCCGCCCAGCGAGATCGGCCCGAATTTGATGGACCCAATCAGATAACCCAGCGCCAGACTGAGGAAAAGCGCAATCTCGGGTTGCGATTTCAGCAATTCGACGATCATGAGTGTCCGCTAAGCCGAATTACGTTCCGGCGTTAAAAAAGCGCATAAAAAAACGTGCCCTTTGTCACACAAAGTCACGCACGTCCTGTTTGCACCGCAGCAGATCCGTACCGGCATCCGTAATCAGACAATCGCCGCAATTATTGGCCGCTTATGTTACGGCTGTGAATACCTTATAAACGATTTCAGACAATACACATGATCGTCAGCAGGCTATGTCAAAAAGGCTCTTGCAATCTGACAGACATTGCCATCCGATCTGACAGACGCCACCCTCGATAGGCAGGCAACAGCCGGTAAGCGGCGATCCATAACGCAAAGCGCGATTCAATTACGCATAGGATCATCATGCATTCGTCATTCAATTCCCATGCCAGACAGATATTGAATACTTTACGCACGCGCAATACTGCTTCCTTTTGAGATAAATATTGTAATTTTCATAAAGTGTCAATATGATTTTCGTTCAAGTACGGCCAATGCAAGGCTGCCGCGCCCCAGTCCTTATCGACGCTGTCAGAGATCGCTTTACCCGGTCCATGCATCCAGCATACGAGGCGAATATCCATGAACCAGATACACGCCATGCGCGTTTTCGTCAGGGTTGCTGAAACACAAAGTTTCCGTCGCGCCGCACAGCAACTCGACGTTTCCAACGCACTCGTCACCCGGTCGGTCGCGATGCTGGAGGCGCATCTGCATACCCGTCTCATCAACCGCACCACGCGCAACCTTGCGCTCACCGAAGCGGGGCTGCGCTATCTGGAAGGCTGCCGCAGCCTGCTCGAAGAACTCGATCACCTCGAACACAGCGTCGCCCATACCGAACGCGAACCGGGCGGCACCCTGCGCGTGGTCGCGGCGGGCGCGCTCTCGCTCGCCACGCTCACGCCGCTCATCGACGGCTACCGGCGCCTCTACCCAAGCGTCAACGTGCGGCTCACGCTGGCCGAGCGGCGCATCGATCTGATCGAAGATGGTTTCGACTGCGGCATCGTCGCTGCCGCGACGGCCCGCAGCAGCGATCTCGTCGAGCGTTCGCTCGGCACGACGACCTTCGTGCCCTGTGCGGCGCCCGCGTGGCTCGCGGAGCACGGCGAACCGCGCACGCCCGCGCAGCTTGCGCGGCATGCCGCGGTCACGCTGCCGCCCGAGGAACGCAGCGCGACGTGGCAGTTCGCCCGGCCCGGCGAGCACGCCGAGCCGGTGACGCTGCAGCCGGCCTATGCGGTCAACAACATGCTGATGGTGCGGCTTGCGGCGCTCGCGGGCATGGGCGTGGCGATCGTGCCGGCTTCGCTCGTCGCCGACGACCTCACGGCAGGGACGCTGCGGCGTCTATTGCCCGACTATGAAATCGACGACCCCGAAGCGCAGATGTCGATCGTCTATCCGAGCCGCCAGTATCTGCCCGCGAGGACGCGCCGCTTCGTCGACTATGCCGTGGAGCACTTCGAGAATCCGCACGCGGCCACGAGCGCAGCCGTGCGACCGCTCAATGCCGCGAAAAGCGGCGCGGCGCTGCTGGCCGTGCCGGAACTCTGAGCGCCGCGCCCGCGCCGGGGCGGCCGCTCGACGCTTCGTCAGGGCGCGGGCACCCCTGCGTCACTCGCCGTAGGCGTTCTGCACCGCCGCGCCGTTGCCGGCGTCGCTGGCGCCACACAGCTCGCGCAACAGCGACGCCTCGCGCTCGTGCACCTCGACGGGCAGCCACAGGGCGCCGGCCCAGGCGAGATAACGCGCCCGGTGCTGGCCGTTGCGAAACCCCACCACGCCTTCGCGCGCTATCCCGAGCCAGCCCGCCACTCCCGGCGCGCGGCGCGTCGAGATCGTGACATAGGGCATCTGCGGTACGCGTTCGCTGCCCGGGTTGAGAAAGTCGCGGATGCCGCGCACCTTGCCGGCATGCCAATCGTCCACCGGACGCAGAACGTAGTCGGTGTCGTCGCGGTCGGCGCAGAGGAGCAGCTTGTGAAGGTCGACGATCACCACTTCATGGCGCGTGCCGTCGGTCGTGAACACGCGCGTGAGGCGCACGTGGTCGTAGGCGGGATGCCCGGACAGCGGCACGATCCAGAGCGGCGCTATGGCGGAAGCAGACGAGGGAGAGCTTGAGTCAGGCGTAGACATGAACGACGGCAGCATGCGAGAGAACAGCGATTCTTTTGACTAAAAGCGGTCTAAGCTACGAGTCGTTCGTGACGTTCTCGTGACCTATGCGCGGGGCATGCACGCAGCGGAGACAACCATGCAAATCGAAACCTTCGGCGAGCACGTGCGCATCGAGGCCAGCGACTTCGTGGCGACCATCGTGCTCGAACGTCCCGCGTGCCGCAACGCCATCGACCGCCCCACGGCGAATGCGTTAGCCGACGCCTTCGTTCGTTTCGAAACGAATCCGCGCTGGCACGCGGCCGTGCTGTTCGGCGCGGGCGGGACCTTCTGCGCGGGTGCCGATCTCACGGCGCTCGCCGACGAAAGCCGCCGCAACGAACTCCATGCCGACGGCGGCGGCCCGGGACCGCTCGGCCCGACGCGCATGCAACTCGCCAAACCCACGGTCGCCGCTATTACAGGATACGCCGTTGCCGGCGGCCTGGAACTGGCATTGTTGTGCGATCTTCGCGTCATGGAGGAGGACGCGGTGCTGGGCGTGTTCTGCCGCCGCGTGGGCGTGCCGCTGATCGACGGCGGGACGGTGCGGCTGCCGCGCCTGATCGGCCTCTCCCGCGCGCTCGACCTGATCCTCACGGGCCGTGCCGTCGAGGCGCACGAAGCACTGGCATTCGGCCTCGCGAACCGCGTGGTTCCCCATGGCGAAGCGCGGGCGGCGGCGGAAGCGCTCGCCGCGCAGATCGCGGCATTCCCCCAGGCCGCGCTACTCGCCGACCGCTGGTCCGCCGTCGAGAACAGTGCGCTCGACAGCCTGGCCGAAGCACTGCGCCGCGAAGGCGCGGGCGGCTATCGCGCGGTGCTCGACGAGGGGTTCGCGGGCGCAACACGCTTTGCGGCAGGTGCGGGGCGTCACGGCGATCCGCTCCCGGGCTGACCGGCCCTGGCGCCAGCCTGCTGCGCCACGCGGGAAACGCCGGACCGGCAAGGTGTTGGGCGTATGGCACAACGAAAAGCGGGCCGCATGCGAACTTTCAGGATTAAGAGACGGTTTCATAAAGGCTGTTGAGTTCGCTGAAGAGTGTTCCAGCAGATCAGGCAACAACCGAGTTTGAGGAACGCGTCGTGAATGTCCGCACGGCGTTCGAAGCGAATACGCAAACGGCGGAAGTTATGCAACCAGGCATGGGTACGTTCGACGACCCAACGAACTTTTCCAAGGCCGCTACCGTGCGGGTGACCGCGCCGTGCGATGCGGGTGGGGATGTTGCGCACGTGCAGGAGGCGCCGGTACTTGTCATGATCGTAACCACGATCGGCGTAGACACGGCCAGGACGACTCAGCGG
>NZ_JBANLK010000017.1:0-113607 GCF_054968425.1 Paraburkholderia sp. AV2 | reverse complement strand
AAAGTAGGTGCCGCCCCGCACAGGGGCAACCCTGGCATACCACCACGAACACAAGGAAAGGCCAACTAACTAAACCCACGAAAAAAAACCCAGCAATCGAATTTCAAAACACTCCCAGAGAGTGTCCCGGATAGGCCAGCGCCCGCTTTTATTTGGCGGCTGCCTGCACCGCGCCCGCCGCCGCCGCGGCGCTCTCTGTTGCATCGGGCGACGCCAGCCGCTCCCCCGCCGAGCTCGTACGGTACAACAGATAAGTCGCGCTATAGGGCACGAGAAGACGCAGTCCTTCGTGGCGGCAATAGGGTTCCGGCGGCAAGCCGCCCACCGTATCGATACGCTCGATCGACGAGATCCGCGCAAAACGTCCGGAACCAGGCGAGCTCCCGTCGCGCCGCGCGTCGTACCGTGCCCAGGTCAGCGTATTCGCGTCGACTTGGCTTTGGCGCTCCACCTGTACTTTCACGAAGCTGCCGTCGTACGCGACGAAGTAGCCGCCCGGCAGCACGGTGCCGACGTTCTGCCGAGCGCGATCGACGAGCGTGCCCGCCGAGCCTTCCTGGGTCCATCGCAGTCCACCACCGGTTGCCGTCGCGCTGCCCGGTGCGTCGGTGTCGTCGCGTTCGCAGCGCCAGGTCTCGTCGCCGCGGGTGACGAGAACCTGATCGAGCGTCTGGTCCGGATCCGTTCGCAGTTCGCCGGGCAAGGTCGCGTTGGTCAACGCAGGGGTGTGCGCGCTCGTCGCGCAGCCGCCCAGACTGCCCACGCCCAGGACGAAGGCGAGCGGCGCTGCATACACGTAAAAAGGGAGTCGCTTCATCGGAGCGGGGTCGGTCGGGGTGGCGTCGCTCGGGGTGGAGTTGGCTTGTTGGGCACTCCGCATTAAACCGCATCGGTCAGGCAGCGGCGGCGGCGAATGCGAAACGTCGAACGGGCCGGCGCATCGATCGGACCGCGCGTGGCTCCGGTTCGGGGGCGGGTTCCGCTCCTGATACCGGCAACGGCTTCGGGTTCGCGTGCCGCGTTTCGCTAACGCGCCGGTCCGTTCGACATCGGCGCGTCATACTGGCCACTCATTGCGTCGTCTGCCCGAACTCTCATGCGTCACGCTTTAGCCCCGTCCCGCGGCGCTCGATTCCCGACCGTCGCCCCGTTGAGCGGCGCCTCGCCGGAAGGACTCGTCGCGCTTCTCGCCGAACACTACGTGCCCGTCGCGAGACCAGTCTGCGTCGATCTGTGCATTGCCGACCGGCCCGCGGCACGCTGGCGCTTCACGTTGAGCGATACCATCGGCTGCACGCATCCGGATGCCTCCGGCGACGCACCGGCCGCGCGCATCACGATGACGTCCGCTGCGCTGGACAGCATGCTGGCCAATCCGACCCGCTTCGACCCGCGCAGTGCGGAGATCGCGGCGCTCGGCGGCGTGCGCATGGGCGGTTCGCCGCGGCTCGCGGCCTACTGGCTGCAGTTGCTGAAGCGCCCCACGTCCGAAGGTGTGGCGGCGCTTGAGCGGGCGCGTGCGAGAACGCTACCGTCGCTGCACGGTGTGAGTAGCGTGAACGCGCGCGAGACCCGCGAATGGCCGCAACGGATCGTCGCATCGATTCTTGCCGGATTGCCGCTGCGGGTGCGCGCCGCGCTCGACTGGCCGGAAGTGAACTGGACACTCGCGCAATGGCGCGAGCGCGACGGCGCGGTGGTGCTGCGGGACGACCCGCGCACGGGACGCGCGCAAACGCTCCGCGACTTCATGACGGCGCTCGGCGAGACCGGTGCGGCGACGTCGGTCGAGGCGACCTATACCGGCGGCAGTCCGACGCCGCGCGCGTGGGACGCGCGCTTCCGCGTGCCGCGGCTGCCCGCTACGCTGTTCGGCCCGGCGCAGTTGTGGTTCGGCCAGCACGGCGAGGACACGCTCGTCACCCATCTGCATTGCGATCTGGAGAACTCGTTTCTCGCGCAGGTGCATGGCGGCAAGCGCGTGCGGCTCTTTGCGCCGCACGAGGAGCATAACGTGTACGCGCTCGACGCGTTCAACACCTACCGGCCGTGCCGTGTCGACGCCGGCGCCCCCGACCTGAGCCGCTTTCCCCGCTTCGCCAAGGCACGCTTCGTCGAAGTCGTGATCGAGCCGGGCGACCTGCTGGTGATTCCGACCGGCTGGTTCCATTGCGTATGGGCGAAGGGCGCGACACTGTCGATCAGCCGCTTCGCCGGCGATGCGGCGATCGAAAGCCATGCGCACACGGTCGGACTGCCGCATCCGTCCGCCGTTGCGGTCACGGCCTGACGCGATGAACCGGTTCGTCAACCCGCCCCCCGGCGGCCGCTTCCCGCGGCGCAGCGGCTGGTTGCGCCGGCGCTCCGTTTTCGGCGGCCTCCTGATCGCAGCATCGCTGGCTGCCTTCGCCGTTCGACATCACGGCTATCGCGCGGGTATCGATGCCGCCACTCCCACGGCCGCCGATACCAGCGGGCAAGTGACACACCAGGCACCCCATGCGGACGACTGCGCCGCCCGTGCCGCGCGGGCACGGTCCGTCGCGGAGGATCGCGATGCGGGCGTCTCGCGGCAACAGGAACTGACGAGGCTCGAGGAACCCGGGTCCCGGTCGACGGCGGAGCGCGACCGGGCCATATGGTCGGCGACCTTGCTGGTCGACGGCATCTACGGCACGTATGCAACGGTCCCGGCTCAAACGATCTATGCGAAATATATTCAATACTGCGAAACGCACGGATTCGACTACGCCATCGGGCGGTGAAGCTGCCTGCGAGCGCCGCGCCGATGACGGCTGCGCGTCAGTTGCGCTGACGCGAATGGATCAACAACGCCGCAGACACCGGGAACGACGGCACGGCGTTCGTGTCGGCGGACTTGCCGGATGTGGCACAGGTCGCGCCGGCCGGATGCGGGGTGCCGTTGTGCCACAACGTTGCGTAATGCGACCACGGCAACGCGTTGCAGGCCGCTTCGCTGTCTTCGGCGTGCACGCCGCGCGCCCGGCCCGCACGAGGCGCGGGTGCGAGCGTGCTGCCACCCGTCTGATGCGGTTGCGTGTCACGGCCCTTCGCATCGCGCGCCGCGGCGAGCGGACCGCTCGTGAGGTGCAGCGGTACGGCGCGCGGCTGCGCCTGCAGCGAAGGCTCCGCCTGCGTCGGCTGCTCCGCTTCCTGCCGGCCGTCATACTGCTCGATCCGGTAGCCGTGCGCGTACATCGTGCGCAGCTGCACGCCGTTCGCGCCGTTCAGGTTCAGCTTCTTGCGCAGCTTGTAGATGTGCTGTTCGAGCGTGCGGCCGACAATGTCCTCGCTGCTGCTCCAGATCGCGCCCGCGATCGTGCGCCGGCTCACATACTCGCCGGCATGCGAGAACAGCAGCCATGCGATCGCGAACTCGCGCACGGTCAGGCGGATCTCGCGATCGTCGAGCAGCACCGAGCCGGCCCGGCGGTCGAGCCGGTAGGGACCGTACTCGACCCAGTCGTCGGAGCGCGGCGGCGTGGGCAAATGGAAGTGCCGCAGCGCGCGATGGATGCGCACCGCAAGCTCGTTGCGGTCGACGGGCGCGCGCACGACGTCGTCGGCACCCGCGTTGAAGGCCTGCTCGATACCGTCGCGTCCGTCGAACGCGCCGACGACGATCAGCGGCGCGCGCCGGTCGCCATAGCATTCGCGGCGTGCGAACACGGCGCAGTTGGCGTCGATGCCGCTCGCCGCATCGACGATGATCGCGTGATACTCCTCGCGGTAGATTGCGCGTGACAGCGCCACGTCGTCATTGAAGCGGAAGCACTCGATCGTCTCGTCGCTGAAGCACAGGCAAATCAGATTGAACAGGCTGCTGTTGGTAGTCATCACGGCGAATTTCAATTCGTTCTCCAAGGACAACGCCAAAGGTTGCGCGTTAGTTTGCCCAGTGCGGTTGCCAGCCGCGCAATCGAACGCTACGGATGTTCATAAATCAGGGTTGTAACGAATTGTTTCGATGGAAGCGCTGCCAGTCGGCGTCATGGCGACAGGGTGCATCGTTAAAGCGGCATTTTAAAAGCGATACGCGCTGAAATGGCCGCCGTACGGGCGCAAGCGATTATGGGCGCGCAAGTCGGTATTAATTTCGGTGTCATTGAGCATAGACGGTAAGCTTGACTCGCATTCGTCGTAATCACCTGTCTTGCAAGGCATTTCCCGACCTTACGGATCTGCAAGCCAGTTTCAGATTTTTTGAGCATTGCCCGTGCGCTTCAATGGGCGCTTTTTCGCACCGGCATGAGCTTAATTGAAACTCCGTGACGTAGGTCTATTTAGACTCGCTTCAAACGGCGTTCGTCATTCGCGCTTTAACCCCGCTTTAAATACTGGCTCACCGTTGCGAACGGCCGCGCCGATCGGGTGCATTGCCGCGGCTTTCGGCTTTCAATCCGTCCATTGTCCGGGTGTATCGATGTCATTCCTGCTGAACACGTGGTATGTCGCCGCGTTCGCGCATGAGGTCACCGGCGCCGAGCCGCTTGCGCGTACGCTGCTCGGGCGGCCGGTCGTGCTGTACCGCGACGGCGAGGGCCGCGCGCGCGTGCTCGACGACCGCTGTGCGCATCGCTTCGCGCCGCTGTCGCGGGGATGCGTCGTCGACGGCGCGCTCGAATGTCCGTATCACGGCTTGCGTTTTGACGGCGACGGTCGTTGCGTGCACAACCCGCATGGCGACGGGCGCGTGCCGTCGCAGGCGCAGGTGCGCGCGTATCCGGCGCTCGAACGCTTCGGCGCGATCTGGTTCTGGCCGGGCGACCCGGGGCGCGCCGATGCGGCGCTGCTGCCCGCGTTCCCCTTCGTCGAGCCGCGGACGAATCTCACGCATCACGGCTATCTGAAGACCTGTGCCCACTATCAGCTAAGCGCCGACAACCTGCTCGATCTGAGTCACTTCCAGTTCCTGCATCCGGACACGCTCGGCAGCGAAGCGATTGCGCGCGGCGATGTCGAGACGAGCAGTGCCGCCACGACGGTCTGGGTGCGTCGCTCGACGTTCGATGAAACGCTGCAGCCATTCGTTGCCGAAGGCTTCGGCGTGCCGCAGGGCATGCGCGTCGATCGCTGGATGGATGTGCAGTGGGTGCCGCCCGGGCTGCTCACGATCGTGGTTGGCGTGACCGGAGCGGGGATGCCGCGCGAGGCGGGCCGCATCGCACCGTCCGCGCACTGGCTCACGCCCGAGACCGGGCGCACGACGCACTACTTCTTCGCGTTCGGCCTGCCGGACGAGATGGGCGACGCCGGCCGCGAGCTGGTGCGTTACGCGGTGGACGGACTGATGAAGCCGTTCGAGCTCGAAGATCTGCCGATGCTCGAAGCGCAGCAGCGCAATCTGGGCGAACTGGATTTCTGGGCCGCGCAGCCCGCGCTGCTGCCCATCGACCAGGGCGCGATCCGCGCGCGCCGCATCATGGAAAGGCTGCTTGCGCGCGAGCGCGACGCGCGGGAGGCGCGCGCGATCCGGCTGGGGTCCGCCGTCGCGGCGGCATGATGGCGACGCCGCTCGAAGCGCCGGAGGTGCGCGATTCGGCCGCTGCGTCGTTGAACGCGGTGTGGGTGGCGTGCGTCGTCGAGATGCTGGTTGCGGCCGGCGTGCGGCACGCGGTGCTGTGTCCGGGCGGCCGTGCGAGCGCGATGTGTCTCGCGCTCGACGCGCATCCGGGCATTAGCGTCGAGATGGTCAGCACCGACGAGCGCAGCGGCGCGTTCGTCGCGCTCGGTCTGGCGAAGGCGGGCGGCACGCCGGCCGCGGTCGTCACGACGTCGGGCTCCGCGATCGCCAACGTTTTGCCCGCGCTGACCGAAGCCGATGCGAGCGATATCCCGCTCGTCGCGATCAGTTGCGACCGGCCGCGCGTGCTGCGGGGCGCGAGCTTCGGGCAGATGGCCGATCATCTCGGCGCGACCCGCGCGTTCGTGCGCGCGCAGGCGGACCTCGACGATCCGTGCGATTCGGCCGGCGCGGTGCTCGCGATGCGCGCTCAGGTCACGCAGGCGCTCGCGGCGATGCTGGGTCGGGTGCCGGGCGATGCGTTGCCGTTGCCGCGCATCGACGCGTTGCCGTCGCCGCGTCGTGCAACGCGCGGGCCCGTGCATGTGAACGTGCCGCTTACGGGCGTGTACGACGCGGTGGAGACGCACGCCGTGTCGGCCGATACCGTGCGCGCCGCACGCACCTGCGCGGCGCTGCCGGCCGCGCAAGGGGCGTCGTACTCATCGTGCTCGTCGTCTGATACGTCGCGGTGCGATGCCGGCTCAGATCCTGTGCCCGGGATCGTCGCTCGCGTGATGGCGCGGGTGAAGGCCGCGCGCGCCGAGCAGTCACCGCGTGCGGGCATCGACGGTGTCATCGTCGTCGGTCCGGAACCGGCGGTGCCGTTGCGGGCGATATGTGCGCTCGCCCGGCGCACCGGCTTTCCGGTGCTCGCGGACGTGGCGAGCGGCCTGCGCGCGGGACACGATGCGCTGTCGCCCGACGCGGCATTGCGCGGCGAAGCGGGGGCGTTGATCGTCAGTGCGTTCGACGTGCTCGGCGCCGGCCGACTCGCGCGCGCGCATCCCGAGCTTGTGATCCGCTTTGGCCTGGCGCCGGTGCTGCCGACGCTGCACACATGGTTCGAAACGCACGGCGACGCGCCGACGATCCGCATCTCCCCGCAACGCATCGCTTACGACTATCTGCATCGCGGGCTCGATCCGCGCGATGTGCTGGTGGCGCCGGCGGCCGACGCGCTCGGCGTTCTGGCGGACGGCCTTTGCCGCGCCGCGGCCGTCGATGCCGACGCTGACGCCGACGCCGATGTTGCCGCTCACCTTCGCGCCGCGGTGCGCACCGCGTGGCGCGAGCGCTGGGCGAACGTCGCCGCGCAGGCGGCGCGCGAGCGGCGCGCGTGCGTCGCCGCGCTCGGCTGGGGCGAAGTGGTTGCGGTGCATCGCGTGCTCGCGGCGCGCGGCTTTGCGTTCGTGCACATCGGCAACTCGATGCCGATGCGCCACGCGGACATCGGCTACGACCTGCGCGCCGGGCCGCAGGACGTCTACGCGAGCCGCGGCGTGAGCGGCATCGACGGCACGCTGTCGACGTTCGTCGGCGAGGCGCTCGCGCGCCGCGAGCCGGGCCTGCTGGTGCTCGGCGATCAGGCGTTCGTGCACGATCTGTCCGCGCTCGCGGCAGCTCAGCGGGTGACGACGCCCGCGTGCGTCTGCGTGATCGACAACGGCGGCGGCGCGATTTTCGACTTTTTGCCGGTGGCGCGCGAAGCCGGTTTCCGGCGCGCGATCCGCAATCCGTATGCGATGCATCTTGCGGCGCTCGCGCAGGGCTTCGGTCTCGCGCATCGCCGCGCCGACAGCCGCGCGACGCTGGATGCGGCGCTCGACGATGCGCGCCGTCACGCGGGCGTGACGATCGTCGAGATCGTGGTCGACGCCCATTCCGGCATCGCGCAGATCGCGCAGCTCGCTCGCGCGGTCGGAGCCGCATGATGGACCGGCCGATGGATGACGACGACCCGGTGCGCCGCTCGTATCGCGCGCTGCATCGTTATGCGAGCGCCGCGCAGCCGGACGAAGTGTTTCTCGACGACATGCAGGCGCGCATCGACGCCGCGCATCGCGGACGGGCCGGGCACGACGAAGCGCGGCGCGCGAGCGATGGACGCGCGCTGCGTGTGCTGCTGCTCGGCTATACCGGCGCCGGCAACACCGGCGCCGATCTGCGCACGATTGAAACCATCGCGCAGCTGCGCCGCCTGTTCGCGCCGCGCGAGGTCGCGCTGACGCTGTTCGCGCTCGGCAACTGCTTCGACCATCCGCTGCTCGCCGCTACGCCGAAGTTCGTGCCGTCGCTGCCGTATCTGCCCGATGCGCTCGATGCGGCGATTCGCGACGCCGATGTGGTGCTCAACGTCGAAGGGTCCACCTACACGTCGAAGTTCTCGGACTCGCTCGCCGGGGTGCTGGTCGGCGGCATCGCGCTCGCGCGCGCACATGGGCGTCCGGCGCTTGCCTACGGCGTCGACAGTGGAGCGATGAGCGAAGCGCTGACGCGCTTCGTACGGCGCAATGCCTCGCACGGCGCCCGGGTGATCTGCCGCAACGACGCGGCGTGCACGCAGCTCGACGCGCTGGGCGTGAGCACGACACGCGGCAGCGATACCGCGTGGACCTGGCGCGCGCCCGCGCCGCCGCGCGCGGACGGGGCCGCACGCATCGCCGTGCTGTGTCCGAACAACCCGTGCTGGTGGCCGGTGCGAGCCGACGCGGCGCGCGCCCGCGCGCTCGACGCGAGCGGCGGAACGTCGCCGCATCGATACGGGCCGCTGCATTTCCAGAGCTGGGATGCGCAGCGTGCAACGGCGTACGACGCGTATCTCGATCGTTATGCGGCGATCGCGGCTGGCTTGCGGCAGCGTGGCTACACGCCGGTGCTGGTTGGCATGGAGCGACTCGACAGCGCGGCGTGCGCCGACGTTGCCGCACGCGTGCCGTTCGCGATCGATCGGGTCGTGCGCGGCGCACACGCGCTCGACGCGGTGGCCGCGACAGTCGCGCACGCGCACTGCGTCGTCACGACGCGCTATCACGCCGCGGTGCTCGCGATGTCGCACGGCGTGCCGGTATTCGGGCTGTCGATGGATGCGCGCATCGACCGCCTCCTCGATGAGGCCGGCTGCGGCGAATGGCATGCGCGGTGCGATGCGGACGATGCGGTGCGGCGCTGTCTCGCGCGCATCGAAATGCTGGAGCAGGGGACGCTGCGGACGGCGCTGGCCGATGCGCTTGACCGGTACGCACGGGCAGAGCGTATGCGCTTCGACGAGATGGGTGCGCAGGTGGTGGAGGCGGTGTCGGATCTGGCCTGACCGGTTCCATACCACCTTGCCTTGCCGTAGGCGTGCTACGCGACGGCGGCTCAGTGCGTGGGCAGCACGGCGACGGACGAGGGCTGCGGCATCGGGACCGGCTGTACGGCCGCGGCCGGTGCCTGCCCTTTCGTGCGGTAGATCATGTAGGTCGCCTGGTACGGCACGTACAGATGCTCGCCTTCCTGTGTGCATTCGGGCTGCGACGGCAGCCCGCCCGTCGTGTCGATGCGCTGGATCGAGCTCACGTTCGCGAAGCGTCCGTCGCCGCGGCGCGGCGTTGCGACGAACTTCACCGTATAGCGTGTCCAGTTCAACGTGTCCGGCTTCACCTGGCTTTGCGCGAACGGCGTGCCGACCACGTAACTGCCGTCGTACGCGAGGAAGTGGCAGGCGGGCGCCACCGTGCCGATGCCTTCGCCGTCGGCGTCGACTAGCTTTGCCTCGGAGCCGTCTTCCTCCCAGAACAACTGCGTGCCGTCGGCGGCGGCGCCGGGCGGGAGCGGTACCGCGAAACTGGCCGGAGACGGCGGCGTGCGGCGGCAGATGTACCTTTCGTCGCCTTGCGATGTCGTCGCGACTTCCTGCAGCACTTCGTCAGGGCTGGCCTGAAGGTTCGCGGGCAGCGATGCGTTCGCGGTCGGCGGGACGGGCGGCGTGCAGCCGCCGAGCGCGAGCAATGCGCCGAGACTCGACAGCAGTACGCCGGACAACACGGCGGATCGACGGCGGCGGGCGTGTTCGCGAAGGGCTTTCATCGGGCGAGGGACCGGACAGGCGGATCAGGAGTGCCAACAGGCGATGCTGCTATCAGACCCGATCCGGCGCTCCCGCGCCCGCGGTGACACGAAGCGCCGGATAGCGGTGCGCAGGGATCGCGTCCAGAGGCTGCTTTAATCCGCTATGCTCCGGGGCTTCGAGAAGACGCTATTTCACACATGATCGCGGCCGGGAGAGTCATAGGTCTCGCGGCTTGCCTCCCGCAGTGCGTCGATCATCAACACGGCGGCAGGCGAAAGCAACTTGTCCGCGTGGGTGATCAGTCCAAAGTCGTCCATGCTGCACTCCATCCGCAAAGGCAGGATTTCCGCCATGCCGTGATGGGCGTAGTAATGCGCAACGTCTTCCGCGAGCAGCGCGATCATGTCAGTCTTCTCGATCGTGCGCGTAATGAAGAGGAGTGCGGACGTTTCCACAACGTTGGATGGGGGGGCCAGGCTTTCGCGCTGGAACATGAGTTCGAAGCGATGCCGCAGGACACTGCCGGGCGGCGGTACGATCCACGCGCTGCGCTGGACGTCGGGCAGCCCAACCGGTGCCGCGCCCAGCAGTGGATGGCCCCGCCGAACCATCGCGCGAACGGGTTCGCCGGCCAGGGGTTCGTAGCGAAGCTGAAGCTTGTCGTGTTCTGCCGACAGGCGTCCGATCACGATATCGAGTTTGTCTTGCGCCAATCGTTCGAGCAGCGCGTTGCTGGTGTCGATCTCGACCGAGATGCGTACCTTCGCGTGCATACGCTTGACCGCGGCGACGGCATCCGGTAGCAAACGCACGCCGGGCGACGTGATCGCACCCACGGCGACGTGGCCGAGCCGGCCGGCCCTTAACGCACTCAACTCTTCCTGCGCCTGGTCGAGGCTGCCCAGCACCACGCGCGCGTGGCGGATCAGCGCCTCGCCGTATAGCGTGGGCCGCATGCCGCGCGGCAGCCGCTCGAAGAGCACCGCATCGAGCATCTCCTCCAGCTCGCGCAGCAGCTTCGACGCGGCAGGCTGCGTCATGTTCAGCGCAACCGCGGCGCGGTGAACATTGCCTTCGTCAGCCAGGGCGACGACAAGGAGCAATTGCCGCGTTTTCAGCCGGGTCCGAACGTACCAGGGGCTCGTATCTAGCATGTCTTTTCCTGACTCCCGCAACGGTTTCTTAGTATTTACACCAATGCCTGACTTGATATCAGAGGCGGCCGTATTTTCATTGGAAGGGTATCAGAAACCTTCGTAGACTGTCCCGAATCCTGAATCTGATTACCTGACGATGCCGGCATTCAGCGGTTGCTTACCAGCGGATTCGGGAAGGACAAGATCTTCGGTTTGCCGCACAAGACCACGGACGATGAAGGCGGCTTCAACGCGCTGCCGCCGGTGCGAAATACATAGGTATACAAACTATTTTACAGAAAAACCGATAACTGGTAAGGAGGTCGAACGAAAGTAACTCCCGTACGTTCAGGTGATCACGAGAAATAGCAGCTACAAAGTCAAGGCACAGGAGACAGAAATTGAAGCTTGTCAGGAAAATCGCACTCGGCACGATGGTTGGCGCGGCACTCGCACTGGCTGCGGGAACCAGCGCATTTGCGCAGGAAAAACAGATCACGCTCGGGTTCTCCCAGGTGGGAGCCGAAAGTGCATGGCGCACTGCCAACACGGTCTCGGTAAAGACGGCGGCGAAGGACGCCGGCATCAATCTGAAATTCTCGGACGCGCAGCAGAAACAGGAGAATCAGATCAGGGCAATTCGCTCGTTCATCGCGCAGAAGGTGGACGTCATCGCTTTTTCGCCCGTTGTCGAGTCCGGCTGGGAGCCGGTGCTCGAAGAAGCGAAGCGCGCGAAGATTCCTGTGATTCTCACGGATCGCGCCATCGACGTGAAGGATCCTTCGCTGTACACGACGATGATCGGTTCGGACTTCATGGAGGAGGGCCGGCGCGCGGGCCACTGGCTTGAGGACCACTACAAGAACGATCCGGGCCCCGTCAACATTGCCGAACTGCAGGGCACGGTGGGCTCGGCGCCGGCCAACGATCGCCATGCCGGCCTGATGGAAGTGATCAAGAACGATCCGAAGTTCAAGATCATCGCGTCGCAAAGCGGCGACTTTACGCTTGCCGGCGGCAAGCAGGTGATGGAGGCGTTTGCGAAGACGTACGGCAAGCAGATCAACGTGGTTTATGCCCATAACGACGATATGGCGCTTGGCGCGATCCAGGCCATGGAGGAAGCGGGCATCAAGCCGGGCAAGGACGTCACGGTGGTTTCCTTCGACGCGACGAAGGGCGGTTTCCAGGCCATGGTGGACGGAAAGATCAATGTGGATGTCGAATGCAGCCCGCTGCTCGGCCCGCAGTTGATGGCCGCGGTCAAGGATATCGTGGCGGGCAAGCAGGTGCCGCGGCGCATCGTGACCGACGAGGGCATCTTCCCGATGAACGTCGCAGCGGAAGTCATGCCGACCCGCAAGTATTGATCGATTGATCGGCAATTCATACGGTGCCGCCGACCGTCGCGGTCCGGAGCCTCGTTCCGGACCGCGGCGTCGCCGTCCCTGACCATTTTGGCGAGGCTGTCCGATGGCCTCGCGAAGACCATGACCCACGTACCCATTCTCGAAATGACCGGCATCGACAAGACGTTCCCGGGCGTCAAGGCGTTGCAGAAGGTCGATTTTCGGCTGTTTCCCGGCGAGATTCATACGCTGATGGGCCAGAACGGCGCAGGTAAATCCACGCTCATCAACGTGCTCACCGGCGTGTTCGGGCACGATCGCGGCGAGATCAGCCTGGCGGGGCAGGCGGTGCGGTTTGCCGCGCCCCTGGAAGCCGAGGCCGCCGGAATCCAGACGCTTTATCAGGAAGTGAACCTGTGCCCGAACCTCTCCGTGGCCGAAAACATCTTCGCCGGCCGGCAGCCGAAAAAGCGCGGCGTGATCGACTGGGCGGCGATCAACGAACGCGCCCGGGAGGCATTGGCGAGTCTCGATCTCGTCATCGACGTGACGCGTTCGCTCGATTCGTATCCGATCGCAGTCCAGCAAATGGTGGCGATTGCGCGCGCCGTGTCGGTCGATGCGAGGGTTCTCGTTCTCGACGAGCCCACGTCGAGTCTCGATGACGGCGAGGTCGCGCGGCTCTTTGCGGTGCTGCGCAGGCTGAAGGAGTCGGGCATGGCGATTCTGTTCGTCACGCACTTTCTCGAGCAGACCTATGCCGTATCCGATCGCATCACCGTCATGCGCAACGGAGAGCGCGAAGGCGAGTATCTGGCGAAGGACTTGCCCGTCGAGCTGCTGGTCGCGAAGATGACCGGCCGCGAGGGCATGGGCGAAGCCATGAAGGCCGGGCCATCGGGCGCTCCACCCGAAGACGCGGCGGCCATGCCGTTCCTTTCCATGCAGGGTGTGGGCCGCCGGGGGCTGATGAGCCCCGTCGACCTCGACGTGCGCGCCGGGCAGATCGTGGGTCTTGCCGGGCTGCTCGGGTCCGGCCGCACCGAAATCGCACGGCTGGTGTTCGGCGCCGAACGCGCGGATACCGGCGCGATGATCATCAACGGGCGCAGTGCGAAGCTCGCTTCCCCGCGCGACGCGGTTCGCCACGGGATTGCCTATTGTCCGGAGGATCGCAAGAAGGAAGGCATCGTCGCGGCGTTGTCGATTCGCGAAAACATCATTCTTGCGCTGCAGGCCCGACGCGGATGGTGGCGCATGCTCAGCCGCGCCCGTCAACGCGAAATGGCCGAGCACTACATCGCCCAGCTCGGTATCAAGGCGCGCGACGCCGAACAGCCAATCGGGCTGCTCTCGGGGGGCAACCAGCAAAAGGTGCTGCTCGCGCGCTGGCTGGCGACCGATCCGAAACTGCTGATCATGGACGAGCCGACGCGAGGCATCGACGTCGCCGCGAAGTTCGAGATCATGGATCGCGTGCGCGCGCTGTGCGCGAAAGGCCTCTCGATCCTCTTCATCTCGTCGGAGATGAGCGAGGTCGTTCGTATCAGTCACCGGGTCGCCGTCTTGCGCGACCGGCGCAAGGTGGCGGAAATTTCCGGAGAAGCTCTCTCGGAGGATCAGGTGTACCAACTCATTGCCGGAGGCCAGTCATGAAGCGAATCCGCGCCGCGTTCCGGCATCCGCTGATCTGGCCGGTCCTCACGCTCGTCATGCTGATTCTGCTCGATCTCGCCCATCGCGCAAGCTTTCTTTCCATCACGGTACTGGACGGTCATTTGTTCGGCGCGCCCATCGATATCCTGAATCGCGCCGCGCCGCTCGTGATCGTCTCCCTGGGCATGACGCTCGTCATTGCGACATGCGGGATCGACATCTCGGTCGGGGCAACGGTGGCCATCGCCGGCGCGGCCGCCGCGATCATTCTCGCGGCGGCTCCGTCGCACGTCGGCATCGCGCTGGCTGCCGCCCTTGCCGTGGGCTTGCTGGCCGGCATGTGGAATGGCCTGCTCGTCGCGTTCGTGGGCATGCAGCCGATCATCGCAACGCTGATCCTGATGGTCGCCGGCCGCGGCGTCGCCCAATTGCTCACCGGCGGCCAGATCATCCCCATTGGCGCACCGGGCTATCTCCGGCTGGGCGACGGCTATCTGGCCATGGTTCCCTGCTCGGTCTGGATTGCCGTCGTCGTGACGCTCGCGCTCGCGCTTCTGGTCAACCGCACGGCTCTGGGACTCTTCGTTCGTTCGATCGGCATCAATCCCGTCGCTTCGCGCCTGGTCGGGCTGCGTTCGAGTGCGATCGTATTCAGCGTCTATGTGATTTGCGGACTGATGGCCGCGATTGCCGGGATCATCACGAGCTCGAACGTACGGAGTGCAGACGGAAACAACGCCGGGCTGCTGCTGGAACTCGACGCGATTCTCGCGGTGACGCTGGGCGGCACATCGCTGCTGGGCGGCCGTTTCAGTCTCGCCGGCACGGTACTCGGCGCATTGATCATCCAGACGCTGACCTATACGACCTATTCGATCGGCGTGCCGCCGGAGGCCACGCTTGTCGTCAAGGCGGTCGTGGTGATCGTCGTCAGCGTGATCCAGTCGGAGGCTGCGCGCGCCGTGTTGTTCAAACACATGAAACACCTTCTTTCTTCGGCGCCTGCACGCGCATCCTCCGGAACGACCCCATCATGAAGAAGCTGACCGGCCGGCTGGCCGACCCAAGAACCTTGCCCATCGTCGCGACGATCGTGCTGTTTGCCGCGCTGTTCGGATTCGGCTCCGTGATGTATACCGGCTTCTTTTCGATGCAGGTACTCACGGGCCTGTTCGTGGACAACGCCTTCCTGCTGATCGTGGCGATTGGCATGACGTTCGTGATCCTGGCCGGCGGTATCGACCTGTCGGTCGGCGCCGTTGTTGCGCTGACCACGATACTGTGCGCCGTCGGCGCGGAATGGCTGCATTGGCCTATCTGGATCATCGTACCGATCGTGCTGGCGTTCGGCGCGCTTTACGGCGCGGCGATGGGGGCGCTGATCCATTATTTCCGGCTGCAACCGTTCATCATCACGCTCGCCGGGATGTTTCTGGCCCGTGGCGCGTGCTTTCTGATTACGACCGAGTCCATCACGATCAACGAGCCGACCTTCCACGCCGTAGCGGCGTTGAGCATCCCGGTCGGCGGCGGTTCGCTCAATGCGGGTGCGCTTGTCGGCATCGCAGCACTCGTTGCCGCGATTTTCATCGCCCACTTCACCCGCTTCGGACGCAACGTCTATGCCATCGGCGGCAACGAGCGCTCGGCGTTGCTGATGGGTTTGCCCGTCGCGCGCACGAAGGTCGGCGTTTACGCATTGAGCGGTTTTTGTTCGGCGCTGGGAGGGGTCGTGTTTACGTTGTATGTGCTCTCCGGGTACGGGCTGCAGGCGCAGGGGATGGAACTGGACGCCATCGCGGCGACGGTGATCGGGGGAACGCTGTTGACCGGCGGAGTCGGCTACGTAATCGGTTCGCTGTTCGGCGTCGGGATTCTCGGCACCATCCAGACGCTGATCACGTTCGACGGTACGCTGAGCTCGTGGTGGACGCGTATCGTGATTGGAGGGCTGCTCTGCGTGTTTTGCCTCCTGCAGCGAGTTATCGAGCGGCATGCGGGGCGGCGTCGCGCGGGTGGCGCCGGTCTCGACTCGAAGCCGAATGCGCCATCGGCCGGCGGGCAGCGCAGGCCCGATACGGGTGAGCGCGGCGACCTTGCCAGAGCTACGTGACGACGCGCGGTTGAGATGCCATCTGTCTGATCGGGGAGGGAAACGACATGTTCGATACCCGGAAGGCTGATCTGCTACGAGGCAGATCGGCGCAGGTCGAGCGAGTTGCCGGACGTGAGCGCGGTGCGGCGGAAAGAGGGCTTCACCGGCAGACGTTTTCCAACGCGTATCTGAACGTCGAGATCGTGTCGGGGAAGCGCGGCGGGGTGGCACGATTTGACTGGAACGACCGGGGCAGATGGGCGTCCGTGTTCCGGCGGGCGCATGGGCAGGGTGATCGCCCGGGATTCGGCCCATTGTCGTGTTATCCCCTCATCCAGATCGCGGATCCGGGCAACGCGATACGGACCTCGGCGTTGCCCCGCGGCGTCGCATTGCCGGACCGGATGACGAATCCGGTCGAGGGGGCCTGTGCGCTTCCCGGAGAGGACTGGACGGTCGACGTCGTGGAAGAAAAGATGGTCCGTCTGAAAGCGGCATGCACCGATCTTTACCGGGCCAGTCAGACCTACTGGATTGACGGACCCACACTGGAAATGACCGTCGAAGTCGAGAACATGAGTCCCGGTTCGCTGGCGTGCGGAATCGGTATTCATCCGGTCATCGTGCGCGATCCGGATACCTGGCTCAGTGCGCCGGCAAGCGGGCTGTGGATCGAGGGAAGAGCGGGGCAGAGCGCGGGATTCATCCCGACGCCATCCCCATGGCAATTCGGGGTGACCTACCCGTTACCCGCGACGAAGATCGACCACGCATTTACCGGTTGGGGAGGGAAGACGCTGGTCGAATGGCCCGCGCGCCAGTTCTCCCTGGTGATCGAGGCCAATACCGATAGTTATCGCCTGCATGCCGTTCCGGGAGAGGACTCGTTCTCCTTCGAGGTGGCCAATGACCGGGCAGAAAGCTGCCGCGTTCAGGATGCCGGGGATCTGTGCGGGCTGACGGTGCTGGCGGCCCGGGAAACGCTGATGCGCCGGACCCGTTTTGCCGTCGAGCGTCTTGGATCGCTGACCAGAACGGCGCGCAAGCCTTCGAAATAATCCGCGGTCCGGACAAGGGAAAAGAATGATCAAGGTTGCCTTCTGGGAATGCTTCCTGACGGAAGAAGCGTGCGTACCTGGTTCCTCACGAATTCGCAAGGCGGTTGCGTACGCATCAGCGACCTCGGCGCAACACTGGTGTCGTGGATTGCACCGGATAAGCATGGCATGGGTGGGGACATCCTGCTGGGACACGACACGCCGGAGGAGTACCTCAAATCGGGCGCCTATATGGGCGCGCTTGTCGGGCGTTGGGCCAACCGGATTGCCGGTGCGCATTTCACGCTGGATGGCGTCGGATATGCCCTGACGCCGAACGAAGGGGCAAATCTGCTGCACGGCGGACCCGGCGGATTTCACCAGCGGCTATGGAAAGCAGAACAGGACCGCGATTCCGTGGTTATGCGGCTGGAGTCTCCCGATGGAGACGGCGGCTTTCCGGGAAACCTGCAGGTGGAGGTGCGCTATACGCTGAGCGACGATCATGCGCTAACCATTGAATACGCAGCGCAGACCGACCGCCCGACCCCGGTGAACCTGACCAGTCACCCCTATTTCAATTTGTCGGGACAACCGGGTCGCGACATCCTGCAGCATCGCTTGATGATCGATTCCGGCGCGTATTTCGAAATCGACGATGAACTGATTCCGCAGCGGCGCGAGTCGGTGAGCGGCAGTCCGTTCGATTTTCGCGAGGACGCCGTCATCGGTTCCAGGCTTCGCGTTCCGCATCCTCAGTTCGAACTGGCCCAAGGCTTCGACCACTGTTACGTGCTGGATGGCGAGGCGAGCGGGGCCGAAAAGGCGGGAGCGAACGGCACGCCGAAAGTGCGTGGTGTAGCGACGGTCGTAGAGCCCGAAAGCGGGCGTGTGCTGTCTGTCGAGACGGACCAGCGCGGGCTGCAATTCTATAGCGGAAACCGGCTGGAAGGGCTGCGGGGGCGAGGTGGCCTGGCGTACCGGCGGCATTCGGGACTGTGTCTCGAGGCAGGCGGCTTTCCCGACCAGATCAATATGCCGGACAGTCCTGCAACGATTGTGACGGGCGGGAAGCCATACCGGCAGGTGACGGTGTATCGCGCAGGCGTGGCGAAGCCGGGCAGCGAAGCGGGGGGCCAATGAGATGGCGCGCGGCGTTACTGCAGAAGCGACCCGGAAAATCGGCTTGTTGACCTCTTCGCGGTCCCTGGCCGGGTCAAGCGAGGCAGGCGACCCGGCGCGCGTCGAGCTGAAGATCAACAGCCGATGCAGTCTCGGCGAAGCCGCTACCTGGTGCGCCCGAAGCGGACGGTTGTTCTGGGCCGATATCGATGGCGCGGTGCTCTGGATCTACGACTCCAGAAAGGCGTGGAGCACTTCGTTGCAGATGCCCGAGCGCCTTGCCTGCCTGGCCCTATGCAAGGACCCGCGATACCTGCTGCTCGGGCTCGAAACACGTCTTGCCTTGTTCGACATGATTGCAGGGAGCATCACGAGCCTCGTGGAGGTCGAGCCGGATCTGCCCACGCGCCTCAATGACGGTCGCTGCGACCGCCAGGGGCGATTCGTGTTTGGGACGAAGCACGACGTGGATTGTCCCGAGGCCATAGGTGGCTTCTACCGGTTGAATCGCGATTTATCGCTGGAGCGATTACCGTTGCCGGCGTGCGCCATCGCCAACGGCATCGCGTTCAGTCCGGACGGACTCGCCATGTACTACTGCGACTCGCCTTCGCGGGAGATCCGGATTTGCGACTATCCCTCATGTCGGAACGACCGCCTGTTTATCCGGTTGGGGCGCGAAGAAGGGGTTCCGGACGGGGCCGCGGTGGACAGCGAAGGCGGACTCTGGAGTGCGCGATGGGGCGGCTCCTGTGTTGTGCGTCATGCGCCGGACGGCCGCGAAACAAAGCGTATTCATTTGCCCGTCACTCAGCCGACATGCGTCGCATTTGGAGGGCTGGCGCTGAATACGTTGTACGTGACCAGCGCGCACTGCGGCCTTGACGAGGATGACGCCAGCCGCTCGGCCGGTGCCGGCGGCGTGTTCGTTGCTGAGCCGGGTATCTCGGGCATCGCGGAGCCATTGTTCGAATTCCATAAAGATGCTGCCGGAAAATAGTTGGGTTGTACGTATCGAGTCAATTTCAAAAGATAATGTTGCGGGGGTAGTATGCTCAAAGGTCTTACGATCCGAAGCGGGCTGACGGGGGTGATTCTCGTATTTGTCGCGATCCTTGCCGTGGTGAGTGCCGCGGGAATTGTCGCGCTGAAGCTGAACAACGATGCGCTGCGTGCGATGTATGAGGTCGACACCCATGCGCTGGTCGCGCTGAAGACCAGCGACGCCCTCCTTCAGCGTGCCCGCGTTTCGCTCGACAGCTACCTCTCGCTTTACGGGCTGGGCGACCCGGAGCCCGCCTTGCTCGACGGCGCCCGTCGAGATCTGCAGGATTCCGAAACGGAGTTCTCGTCCTATCTTTCGTTGCAGCCGCAGAACGCCGATTCGGCTGCCGTCCGGCAACTGGCCGCGCGCCGCCGGATAGTTCTCGACAAGTCGGTGCTTCCGGCCGCGGTTGCGCTCGGCCATATGGACTTCGGCCGCTTCAAGGAGCTTCAGGGGAAGGCCACGCAGGAAGCGGTGGCGTCTTATCAGAGTTCGATGAAGGAACGCGAGAGCGCCGTTATCGACTCGCAGCGGAAGCGCTATGCCGAAGCACAGTCCCGCTTTCATTCGATGGTGATCGTGCTGGCGGGAATGTCGATAGTCGCGCTTGCCGTGGGGGTGATTGCGAGGCTGATCCTGGTGGGGATCATTGTGCGCCCGATCGTCGAAATCAAGACGCACCTCGCCCGCATTGCCTCGGGCAATCTGCAAGGCGAGGTGCTGGTCGGGTACCGGAACGAAATGGGACTGCTCCTTGCCGACGTGCGGACAATGCAGGAGGCGCTGGTGCGAACGGTTCGCAGCGTTCGCAGCGGTACGGAGACCATCAATCTCGGAGCGCAGGAGATTGCCTCGGGGAGCGCGGATCTGTCCCGGCGAACCGAGCATCAGGCGGCATCGCTCGAATTTGCGGCAGCAAACATGGCGCAACTGACGCGGGTGGTCAAGGAGAACGCGGAGGCAGCCGATACCGCGAGCCGACAAGCGCTGATGGCCTCTCAAACCGCTTCTGCCGGAGGGGATGCGGTTCAGGAGGTCGTCAGGACCATGCAAGGGATCTCTATCCATTCCAGCAAGGTGGCGGAGATCGTGAGCCTGATTGAAAGTATTGCCTTTCAGACCAACATACTCGCGCTGAATGCGGCCGTCGAAGCCGCTCGCGCAGGAGAGCTCGGGCGCGGATTTGCCGTCGTGGCCAGTGAGGTCAGAAGTCTCGCCCAACGAAGCGCTCAGGCCGCAAAGGAGATCAAGCATTTGATCGACGCCACGGTCGGAAAAATGACAGAGGGTTCTTTGCTCGCGGAGAGGGCGGGTAGCATCATGACCGAGGTGGTATCGTCCGTTACCGCGGTAAGCGGCTTGATGGCCGATGTCCATCGGGCCACCGAGGAGCAGAGCCACGAGATCAGGCAGGTGAGCGACGCGGTCGTGCAAATGGACAGAACGACGCAACAAAATGCGGCCCTTGTCGAACAGGCCGCCGCCGCGGCCCAATCGCTCAAGGAGCAGGCAGCACTGCTGGACGACGTCGTTTCGGAATTCAAGATTGCAACGGATCCGGCTATTCCTCATTCATGGTAAGGATTCCGGATGCCGACTGTCATTCGTAACGACCGCTGTACTGCCATTGCTGTCCCCTCCGCCGTCCGTAGAGCACAACGTAGGTGACTCTCGCAGGCGCCTCCATCAGGACCGGCGGAGAGTTCCCTGAGGAACTGCGGGTTTACATGTAAGGATTTCCTTAAATTCGCCGCTCGCACCCGGGGCTTGGGTAGAAACCCTGATCTATACATAGGAAGCCATACCATATCGATGGGGGTAGGGAATACCGTTGTGGCCGGTCGCTAAAGGTTTGCCAAACCAAACCGATATCGTAGAAATGGACAAAAAATTCCGGCAGAGAATCGTCCATGCGCGTATCACCACACCACAACGGAGGGTAGCGAGCCCTGTTCGCACCAATGCGAACTCGCGCGCGCGACGATATGTTCAAACGCTTAACGATACAGAATGGGCTCACGCTCACGATTGCGGGCTATACGCTCGCGTTGATCGCCACGATGCTAGTCGCCGTGCTGGGTCTCAAGCAGAGCAACGATGCACTCAAGCAGTCGTACGCGACCGATACGGTAGCGCTCACCCACCTGAAGACGAGTTCCGAGCTGATGCTGCAAGTGCAGTTGGCGCTCGGCAACTACGAGACACTGTTTTCCATGGGGCGCGCGAGCGACGACCTGCTGCCGAAGGCGCGCGCGGTGCTCAAGGCGAGCGACGACAACTGGGCGGCGTATCTGGCCAAGCCGCGCAACGCCGAGGAGTCCCGCGCCGCCGACGCGGTGCAGGTGGCCCGGGCGGCCCTCATCAAGCAGGCGCTCGAGCCGGAGTTCGCGCAGCTTTCGCAAAACGACTACTACAAATTCCACAACACCCGGGGCGAGGCCGATTCGCTCAACACCCGATATGAGCGGGCGATGAGCGCGCTTGAAGCGTTGCAGGTGGATCACCAGCAGGCGCGCTTCGACAGCGCGCAGGCGCAGTTTCATCGGCTCATGATCGCGGCGGCCGTGATCGCGCTGGCGGCGCTCGGCATTGGTCTCGGCGCGCGCGCCGCGCTGGCGGCGGTGATCGGGCGGCCGCTGGCCCGCATGCAGTCGATGATGAGCGAGATCGCATCGAGCCAGGACTTCACGCGCCGCGTTCCGGTGGGGCGGATGGACGAAATCGGGCGCTCGATCGTCGCGTTCAACGAGATGATCGAGAAGATCCAGCAAAGCTCCGCGCTGCTCAAGCAGAAGACCGCCGACATCCAGGCGATGCTGCAGAACATTCAGCAGGGCATGCTGACGGTGGTCGACGGCGCGCTCGTGCACGCCGAATACTCGGCCTATCTGGAGGCGATCTTCGAGACGAAGGAGATCGCCGGGCGCCCGGTCATGGAGCTCGTGTTCGACCACACGAATCTGAACTCCGACCTGCGCGCGCAGATCGATGCCGCGATTCATGCCTGCATCGGCGAGGACGCGATCAACTTTACGTTCAACCAGCACCTGCTCGTGAACGAGATTGCCCGGACGATGCCCGACGGCCGCGTGAAGACGCTCGACCTGAGCTGGTCGGCGATCAGCGACGAGAACGACACGGTGATGCGCCTCATGCTCTGCGTGCGCGACGTGACCGAGCTGCGGCAGCTTGCCGCCGAGGCGGGCGAGCAGAAGAGCCGGCTGGAGATGATCGGCGAGATTCTCGCGGTCAGCGAAGAGAAGTTCCACCATTTCGTCGACAGCGCAACAGGCTTCGTCAACGAGAATGAGCGGATCATTCGCCAGCACGCGCAGGCCGACAGCGCGGCGATTGCCGAACTGTTCCGCAACGCGCACACCATCAAGGGGAATGCGCGAACCTATAGCCTGCAGCATCTCACGAGCATCGTGCACGAGACCGAGCGGCGCTACGACGCCCTGCGCCGCAACGATGTCAGCGAAGAGTGGAATCAGGAAGTGCTGATTGCGGACCTCGAACGCGTGAAGGCCGCAATCGAGCGCTACAGGACGATCAACGACGTGAGCCTGGGCCGCAAGGAAGCGGGAAGCCACGGCAGCGCCGAACGCTACCTGATGGTCGACCGCGGGCATATCCAGGAGAGCCTGCGCATGCTGGAAGCGGTGGACCCGGTCGACGTTCGCGGCCTGCTGACGATGCGCGACTCGCTGTACCGGAGCTTGCGCATCCTCGGCACCGAAACGATCGAGGACGCCTTGTCGGGCGTGCTCGGGTCGTTGCCGTCGCTGGCGCGGGAGCTGGGCAAGGAGCCGCCCGTCGTGCGCATCGACGACGACGGCTACCGCGTGGACAAGCAGGTGAGCAGCACCCTGAAGAACGTCTTCATGCACCTGATTCGCAACTCGGTCGATCACGGCATCGAGACCGCGGCTGTGCGAGTCGCGCAAGGCAAGCCGGCGGCCGGCACGATCGCCGTTCGGGCCGGCCTCGACAGGGGCGCACTGCAGATCACCCTGAGCGACGACGGTCGCGGCCTCGCGCTCGGGCGTATCCGCAGCATCGCGAGTGCGCGCGGTTGGCTCGATGACGACACGCCATTGAGCGACGAACTGGTCGCCGACTTCATTTTCCACGCCGGCTTCTCGACTGCTGAAAAGGTCACGGAAGTGTCCGGGCGCGGCGTCGGCATGGATGCGGTTCGGGATTTCCTGAAGCGCGAGGACGGCAGCATCCAGTTGCGCTTCACCGACGACCGGCGCGGCGCCGACTACCGTCTGTTCCAGATCGTGGTCTGCCTGCCGGCGCGGTGCGCGGTGCACAGCATGGGCGGCGCGGCGCAGGCGCAGGAAGCGATGCCGTTGCAGGTCGACGCGCTGTCCGATTGAGTCACCGGGAGAAGGGTAGTGGCAGAACGATATGGAATCCTGATTGTGGTGCTTGCGCTCGGCCTTCTGGCTGCGTTCGCGGCGGCGTGGTTCGAGCGGCGCCGCGGCGCGCAGGCGCTCGCGCAGCAGCGCGCCGATGCCGAGGTGCGCCATGGCGCCGCGCTAGCGCAAGCCGATGCCCGGCATCGGGAGCAGATCGAGCAGGAAAGGCGCGAACTCGATTCGCTCGTCGCGAGCCTGCGCGACGACCTGGCCCAGCGCTCGGCGAGCGAGGGCGAAGCCCACGCGGAGCACGCCGCCGTGCTTGAGCTCAAGAGGGAATGCGGGCGGCAGGCGGCATCCATCGCGGACGAAGCGGCCCGGCTCAAGACACTCGCCGTAACGTTCGAGCGCTGGCATGAGCAGATGATCTCGCTGATGGCGCAGAACCAGGAGATGCACAGCAAGAACCAGGAGCTGTCGTCGATTGTCGCGCACGTGCTGATCGTGTCCTTGAACGCGTCGATCGAAGCGGCGCGCGCGGGCGCCGCCGGACGCGGCTTCTCGGTCGTGGCGAGCGAGGTGCGTACGCTCGCGTCGCGCTCGCAGGAACTGTCGAAGAGCTATCGGGACAGCCTGCATCGCAACGACCTGATCACGACTGCGACCTTCCAGGACATTCAGGCAGGCGGCAAGATGATCGTCGCGTCGCTTGGCGGCGTCGCCGCGCTCGCGAACCAGCTTCAATTCAGGCTCGAACAGGCGGCGACGTGATCAGCGAGCCAGCGAAAGACAGCATCGAGCGGATCTTCCGCCAGGCCGCGCGCCTGCGCCTGACGGCCAGCGCAGGCGATTCGTGCGAAGTCGTGCAGGGCGCGCGACATGAGGGCACGTCGGGCGACGAGTTGATCGTGCTGACGATTTCCTCGATCGCTTTCAGGTTGCTGCTGGTCCTGCGTTTCGACAACGACGAGGCCACACGCGCCTACTACCTCGGCAGCGGGGAGGCGACGCTGGAGGAAAGGCTGCTCGAAATCTGCAACCTGTGCTGTGGCGCGATGAACCACCAGCTTGTCGAGTACTTTCCGGATCTCGGGATGTCGACGCCCTACGTGCTCAGCGGCCACTGCGCGTCGTATCTGGCTCAACTGAAGCCCGATTTCCTCGCCTCGTATTGCGTGACGGTTAACGGTACCGTGCAGCTTGGCGCGACGGTATGCGTTTGTGCCGATGCGCCGCTCGATTTCGTGGCGCGCGTCGCCGAGGTCGCCGACGTTGCCGAGGGCGTCGGCGAGCTCGAACTTTTCTGACAACCCGGTAACCCGAGAGGAATGCATGATGGCGAAGATTCTGGTGGTGGACGATTCGAGCACCGTACGCGACGAGGTAGCGGGCTTCCTGAGAAAGAACGGCCTCGACGTGGACACGGCGATCGACGGCAAGGACGGTCTCGCGAAGCTGCGCACGAGCCCGGGCACCCGGCTCGTGATCAGCGACGTGAACATGCCGAACATGGACGGGCTGACCATGGTCGAGAAGATCCGCGGCGAACTTGCGAACCTGAGCGTCAACGTGATCATGCTGACGACGGAAAGCAGCCCGGCGATGAAGGAGCGCGGCAAGGCCGCCGGCGTGAAGGGCTGGATCGTCAAGCCGTTCAAGGGCGAAGCGGTGCTCGAGACGTTCCGCAAGCTCGCGGGCTGAACGGGCGGCGGGGAAACGGCCGGGGCAATCGACAAGAAAACCGGAGGAGACGCGTACTGGAGCCAATCGGACAACGCAACCTGAACAGACGGTTTTCACCGAGTACTGCACCATGACACCGAAACAACGATTGGCGAGCCTGATCCGGCTGATTGCCGTGCCGCCGGAGAATCCGGAGCTGCTCAAGGCGCAACACCAGGCCTTCGCGCGGCAGCTTCCCGTGATGTACGTCATCCTCGTTTCCAGTACCTGGAGCGTGGCCGTCACGCACATGGGGCACGCACCCGGCTGGCTGACCGTCGTCGTACCGGCCCTGCTCACGCTGACGTGCGCGATACGCATCCTCTACTGGTGGAAATCGCGTCATGCGGACACGACCGCACAAGCCGCCGCGCGGGCGCTCATGCGCACGAACCGCCTTGCCGTCGTCATCGCCGTCGCTTTCACCACGTGGGCGCTCCTGCTGTATCCGTACGGGGATGCGTTTGAGAAGGCCCAGGTGGCCTTCTACATGGCGATTACGGTGATCGGGATCATCCTGAGCCTCATGTTCCTGCGCTCCGCCGCCCTCATCGTGACGGTGATCGTGAACGTGCCGTTCATGCTCTTCTTTGTTTCGACGGGGGAACCGACGCTGGTCGCGACCGCCATCAACATGGTCTTCGTGTCGGGCGGGCTGATCGCCATGGTTTTCGTCAATCACGAAGCCTTCGCACGCATGATCGAAGCCCGGAGCGAGTCGCGCAACCGGGAGCAGGCCCAGCAGCGCCTGCTGGACATGATCGACGACATGCCGGTGGCCGTGATGACCGTCGACCTGGACACCTTCAGGATCAACTACGTCAACGAAACGTCGAAGCATACGCTGCACGTCATCGAACATCTGCTGCCGATCCGGGTGGCCGACATCGTGGGTACCTCGATCGACGTGTTTCACCCGCATCCGGAACACCAGCGCCGGCTGCTGTCCGATCCCGCCAATCTCCCGCACCGGACCCGCATCCAGCTTGGACCGGAGGTGCTCGACCTCCAGGTGTCGGCCGTCAACAACGCGAACGGTCACTATATCGGCCCGATGCTCTCCTGGTCGATCGTGACGCAGCAGGCGGAGGCCGAGGAACGGATCCACCGGCTCGCGCACGAGGACTCGCTCACCGGCCTTCCGAACCGGGCCACCTTCCTCGACGAACTGGAGGCGAACCTTGCGCGGCCGGACACGGCCATCGGTCTGCTGTACATCGATCTGGACGGGTTCAAGATCATCAACGACGCGCGCGGACATCGCGCCGGCGACGAACTCCTGAGGCAGGTCGCCAACCGGCTGCGCAGCGAATGTCTGCACGCGCCGAACAGGAAGCTCGGACGCATCGGCGGCGACGAGTTTGCGGTGCTCGTACGCGGTACCTGCGCGGATGCGGTCGCTTCGATTGCCGCGAGGCTGGTGGAGGTACTCATCGCTCCTTATGCCCTCGAGCCCGACCGGCAGGTGCGGATCGGCGCCTCCATTGGATGCGTGCTGGCTCCGCATCGCGACGAGAGCGCGGAGGCGCTGCTCTCGCGTGCAGACATGGCGCTTTACGCAGCCAAGGCCGCCGGCAAGGGAACCTACCGCATGTTCTCGCCGGAGATGGAGGCGCGGGCACAGGAGCGGCTGCAGCTCGAGGCGAAGCTGCGCGTGGCGCTCGAGGAGAATCAGGGCCTCTTCGTGTTTTACCAGCCGATCGTCGACGTTGCGACGACCCGGGTAACGGCGAGAGAGGCGTTGGTGCGTTGGCACAGCCCGAAGCGGGGCTGGATTCCTCCCTCGGAGTTCATCCCCGTGGCCGAAGACAGCGGCCTGATCGACCGGCTCGGGCGCTTCGTGCTGAACCGCGCATGCCGCGACGCGGCGCACTGGCGCGACGGCGCACGCGTGGCCGTGAACGTTTCCGCGGCCCAACTGGGCCGCGCAACGATCGGCCCCGCCATCGCGGCCGCGCTCGCCGATTCCGGACTGCCTCCCGACCGGCTCGAAATCGAAGTGACGGAAACGGCGTTGCTGCATGACGAGGGCGAAGTCGTCGCCGACCTGCGCGCACTCCGCGACATGGGCGTGCGCGTGGCGCTCGACGACTTCGGAACGGGCTTCTCGTCGCTGGTACACGTGCGGGCATTCCCGTTCGACAAGATCAAGATCGACGGTTCGTTCGTCCGTGACGCGGTCACGCGGCCCGACTGCGCGGCCGTGGTCAGGGCCATCGCGGATCTGGGCAAGCGCCTTGGGGTCACGACCGTGGCGGAGGGCGTCGAAACCCGGGAGCAGTTGGCCCGCATCACGGAAGAAGGGTGCACCGAGGTGCAGGGCTATCTCTTTGGCCGCCCTCTGCCTGGCGAAAGCGATGCGCCCCTGGTAGAACAGATCAACCGGCATGCCCCGTCGATAACGCCACTCAGGGACCTGGCGCCGTCTTGACCGGACGTGTTTACACCAATCAACACAACGCCTGCGCGGCCGTTAAACCGGGATCATCGTCTGTCCGCACAATTCAGGAATGCCGAGCCTCGACCACGGCCGCATCATGTTCACGAAATATTCCGCCTTCGACCTGACTCTCTCGACGCCGGCGCTGGAGCGGGAAACGGTTGGCGCATCCATCCGCTCGTCGCTGCTGTCGACGCTGTTCGACAACTTCCGTCCGCTGCTCATGGCGGGCATCGCCAGCGCGTTCGTGGCGGCGACGGCGTTCGTGCGGTTGCACCAATGGTGGGCCGCGCTATGGTTTGCCGCCGATCTGGGCATGACGTCGGCCCGGCTCGGCATGGTGTACGTCTACACGTCCCGCCACCCCGCGGCCGGGGTCGATCCGCACCGGTGGGCTATCTCCTACGTGCCTTTCGCGCTTGCCTCATCGCTGTTGCTGGGTACCGGCACGATGGCGTGCGTGATGTCGGCGGATCCGGAGGTGGCCGCCCTCGCCATCATGGTGACGGCCGGGGTTCTGGGGGGCATCGCGTCACGCAACGCCGCGCTGCCTTACCTCGCGATCGCGCAGATTCTTCTGGGCGCGCTGCCGATCGGCCTGGGTGCGCTGCTCGCGGCACGGAGCGGATTCTGGATTCTCGTGCCTCCCCTGGCGGCTTACGTCACCGCCATGGTCTCGGTTGTCCGTCGCCACTACGAGGGGCTTGTCGCGTTGATGAGCGCGGAACAGAAACATGCGGAAATTGCGGCCCGGTTCGACGCGGCATTGGCCAACATGCCGCACGGCCTGTGTACGACTGACGTTGCGGGAAGGGTCATCATTGCCAACCGCCGGACGGCGGAGCTGTTCGGCGCCGCGGTCGAAATGCTGAAACTCAATGTGCCGCTGCCCGAGTTCATCGGCCACGTCGCGCTCGCGCAGTTCGGCGAGACGCTGCGCTCGCAGATCACGGAGCGATGCGCTGCGTGGCTCCTCGAAGGACGCAGTCCGCTGGACCTCGAACTCCGCGATGGTCGCCAGCTCGAGATGACCTGCAACCCGCTGCCCGACGGCACCGCCGTGATCATCATCGAAGACGTAACGGAACGCCGCCAGAACGAGGCGAGCATTCTTTACCTCGCGAGACACGATTCACTCACCGGTCTTGCCAACCATCGCGAATTCGGCGACCAGCTCGACACGATCCTTGCCCATGCAACGATCACACGCGAAAACGCGCCAGCCGTCATGTATCTGGACCTCGACGGATTCAAGCAGGTCAACGACAAACTCGGCCATGGCGCCGGAGATGAGGTACTGAAGGAAGTCGCGGCGCGCCTGAACCGGGCGCTTCGGCATGACGAACTCGCGGCACGCCTTGGCGGCGACGAATTCGCCATCGTTGTCCAGTACACGGATCTGACCTCTGCCACGGCAACCGCACAACGCCTCATTCGCGAACTGGAGCGCCCCTATCGCCTGTCGGCCGGCAAGACGGTCGCGATCGGCACCAGCATCGGCATTGCCTTCGCTGCCGGGAATGAAGCTTCGGACCAGATCATTCGTCGTGCAGACGAAGCGTTGTACCGCGCCAAACAGGCGGGTAAGGGCACTTATCGCGTTTCCAGGGGCGCAGCTATGCTGTAAAAGCAGCGGACGCGTGCATGCGCGCGCGTCCGCGCGAAACCGCAGCGATAATTGATGCGGCGGACCTGCGCGGCCATCATAAGAATCCGACTCGGCCGCCATTCCTGCCGTCTGCCGCCTGCCGCCTGCCGCTCAGACCACGACCTTGTCGCCGTGTGCCGCGAGCGACGGTTGCGGCAGCGGGCCGCCGTCGGCGAGCACGCGCGTAATGCTCTCGGCGTCGAGCGGCCTGCTGAAACGGTACCCCTGCGCTTCCACGCAACCCAGAGCCAGCAGAAACTCCTGCTGCGCGAGCGTCTCGACGCCTTCCGCGATGACGGACAAGCCCAGCGCTCCGGCAAGCGTGATGATCGCCCTCACGATCGCACCGGTGTCGCTTTCCCCGACGCTATACACGGCGGCGCCCGGCATGAACGCCCGGTCGATCTTGATGCGGTCGACCGGCAGCGTGCGCAATTGACCGAGGCTCGAGTAGCCCATGCCGAAATCGTCGATCGCCACGCTGATACCGGCGCGCCGAAACTCGTGCAGGCGGCGCACGGCGATCTCGGGTTGCTGCATCAGCGCCGTTTCGGTGACTTCGAGTTCGAGGCGGTTCGGATCGACGCCCGTCTCCCGCAAGATGCTCTGGAACGTCTCGACAATATCCGCTCGCTGCAATTGCAGCGGCGACAGATTGATCGAGATGCGCACGGGCGGAATCCCCATGCGCCGCCACAGGGCCGATTGGCGGCAAGCCTCGCGTAGCACCCACTCGCCGAGTCTCGCGACGAATCCCGACGTTTCCGCAATCGGGACGAATTCCGCCGGGGCGATCTCGCCGTAAATCTCGTCGTACCAGCGCACCAGCGCTTCGACGCCAAGCACGCGACCGTTGCGCATGTCGACCTGCGGCTGGTAATGCAGTCGCAGCGCACCGGCGTCGATCGCTTTTCGCAGACGTGCCGACAGGATGAGCTTCGCGTCGGCGTCCGCGCGCATCTCGGGCCGGTAGCGTTCCCAGCAGTTGCGGCCGCGATTCTTGGCCGCGTACATGGCCATGTCGGCGCACGGGATCAGCGTTCCCGCGTCGTTGCCGTCCACGGGATACACGCTGACGCCAACGCTCGCGCTGACGACGAGCTCGTGCCCGCCGACGAGTGCCGGCGTCGCCATCGTCGCAAGCACGGCGTCGGGCAAGTCGAAGCGCACCGTGTCGTCGGGTCCTCCCGCCGCGACGATGACGAATTCGTCGCCGCCGTAGCGGCCGACAAGGTCGCCCGGACGGGCGCAGGCCCGCAGACGCGCGGCGACTTCGACGAGCAGCAGATCGCCGACGCCGTGCCCGAGCGCATCGTTGACGGTCTTGAAGGCATCGAGGTCGAGGAAAACGACATGGACGGATCCGCCTTTCCGGTTAGGGTCGGCGAGCAGCGCCTGCAGTCTCGTGCGGACCGCCGTACGGTTCAGGAGCCCGGTCAGGCTGTCGCATTCGCTCAGTTCGCGCAGGCGGCGCGAGCGATCGAGAAGCTTGACGGAGAAGTCGTGGGTCGTTTTGGCGAACAGGAGCGGATAGACGAAGATGATGGGCAGCCATGCCGGGGCGATCCGTCCATCCAGCGGATATAAGGCGACACCGAAAATGGCGGTCCCGGCCAGCAGACCGGCGGCGCTCGCGCCGATCCCGGCAACGAACAGGGGCCACCCGCCGATCGCCATGGTGTCGAGCGCAAACATCAGCAGGATGACGACCGCCGCGACGGGCTCGAAATGAACGGCCGCGACGAGCCAGCCGCCGAATGCCGAATCGAAGAGCAGGTTCCACCGTTCCCTGCCGGGCGCATGGGCGACGACCGGGTGCACGTGCACATAGGCGACATGCGGCCAGATCAGGCAGACGGCCAGAACGCCGACGAGAAGCAGCGTCGAGGCGTGCTGCAGATGCAGCAGGGACAGTACGGGCACGGAGCCTATCGCGTAGCCGAGGGCTCTGAGCACGTAAATGCGTCGGACAAGGCCGGTGGCCCAGACCTTGTCGCCCCTGACGGACGTGAGCACGGGGTCCCCTCGATCTATTCGTATGATTGAACGAGAGTAGACCAGAACGGTTAATCGTGCGAGTCCAATCCAAAAAAATTAGGGCGTGGTCTGGAAACCTGCCGCGACGCGGCAGGCGGGGGAGGGTACTGGCGGCGCGGCGGGCTTCTGCGCCAGGGTCGGCGGGTCGCGCTGGCACGCGATGGGCCCGCTTTTGGTAATGTCGCATCTATGCAAACGATACTTTCCATCGAGAATCTCTCGAAAGTCTATGCGTCGGGATTCCGCGCACTCGCGAGCGTCAGCCTGGACATCCAGCGCGGCGAGATTTTCGCGCTGCTGGGACCGAACGGCGCCGGCAAGACCACGCTGATCAGCATCGTCTGCGGCATCGTCAAGGCGAGCGACGGCCGCGTACGCGTTGCCGGTCACGATATCGTCACAGACTACCGCCATACGCGCTCCCTGATCGGCCTCGTGCCTCAGGAGCTCACGACAGACGCGTTCGAAACGGTCTGGGGCACCGTATCGTTTAGCCGCGGCCTGTTCGGCAAGCCGCCCAACCCCGCGTATATCGAGCGCGTGCTGCGCGACCTCTCGCTGTGGGAGAAGCGAAACAACAAGATCCTCACGCTGTCGGGCGGTATGAAACGCCGCGTGCTGATCGCGAAGGCGCTTGCGCACGAGCCCCAGGTCCTGTTTCTGGACGAGCCGACCGCGGGCGTGGACGTCGAACTCCGCCGCGACATGTGGGAACTCATGCGCGGGCTCAAGGCAAACGGCGTAACGATTATCCTGACGACCCATTACATCGACGAGGCGGAACAGATGGCCGACCGGATCGGCGTGATCAACGCCGGCGAGATCATGCTGGTCGAACGCAAGGACGTCCTGATGCGCAAGCTGGGCCGCAAACAACTGACGCTGCAGCTCGACGCGCCGTTGACCGACATTCCGGCCGCGCTGGCCAACTGGCGCCTGGAACTGGCCGGCGGCGGCACCGAGCTCATCTATACCTACGACGCAGAAAGCGAACGCAACGACGTTATCGCGCTGCTCAAGAGCCTGAGCGAAGCCGGCATTGGCTTCACGGACCTGAAAACGAGGCAGAGTTCGCTGGAGGACATTTTCGTGAGTCTCGTCAGCAAGGATCCGAAGGCCGCTTTGCTGCCCGCCGCGCTGCCCGCCACATCGTCGGCCGCGGACAACGGCAAAGGGCAGGTGACTTCCCTATGAATCTCTACGCGATTCGCGCCATCTACCGCTTCGAAATGGCACGCACGAGGCGCACGCTGATGCAGAGCATCATCGCGCCGGTGATCTCGACCTCGCTCTACTTCATCGTATTCGGTTCCGCGATCGGTTCGCGCGTGCGCGAGGTGAACGGCATCAGCTACGGCGCGTTCATCGTGCCGGGCCTGATCATGCTGTCGCTGCTTTCCCAGAGCATTTCGAACGCGTCGTTCGGCATCTACTTCCCGCGCTTCACGGGCACGATCTACGAGCTGTTGTCTGCGCCCGTGTCGTATTTCGAAATCGTGATTGGCTATGTCGGCGCGGCGGTGACCAAGTCGACGCTGCTCGGGCTCATCATCCTCGCAACCGCTACGCTCTTCGTGCCGGTCCAGATCCAGCACCCCCTGTGGATGGTGCTGTTCCTGCTGCTGACGGCGGTAACGTTCAGCTTGCTCGGCTTCATCATCGGCATCTGGGCGGACAACTTCGAGAAGCTGCAACTCGTGCCGCTTTTGATCATCACGCCGCTGACTTTCCTCGGCGGCAGTTTCTACTCCGTCGACATGCTGCCGCCGGTGTGGAGGGTGATCACGCTATTCAACCCGATCGTCTATCTCATCAGCGGCTTTCGCTGGAGTTTCTACGGGCTCGCGGACGTCGATGTCGGCGTGAGTCTCGCCATGACGGCGGCCTTTCTCGCGGCGTTTGTCGGGATCACCGCGTGGGTCTTCAAAACCGGCTACCGGCTGAAAAACTGAGTGAAAGGTTGGTCGGGATAGCGAAGAATGATCTTCGTGCCGTGCGTGGAGGGGCCGAGCCACAACGAGGCCGAAGCGATCACGCCCGAATGGGCCGAGGCCGGCGCCAACGCGCGGCTGCACGCGATGCTGGCGAGCGCGCGACAGTGATGCGTGCATTGGCAGGATTTCAGGTAAATTACCGTCCGATGACGCTCCTCCGGCGTCCCTTCGACCTGAATCGCAAACGGCCATGCAGGACACCCCCTCACCGATCGACCTGTCCGGCCTCGCACAAAGCCTGTACGCGCAGGGAAGCGAAGAAGGCATCCTGTCGCGCGTGATGGAGCGCATCGCGCCCGCCCACCGCTTCTGTGTCGACATCGGCGCGAGCGATGGCCTGCGCAACAGCAATACCGCGCTGCTGCTGCGCGAGCGCGGCTGGCAGGGCCTGCTGGTCGAGGCCAGCCGCTACCGCTACGAAAAGCTCGAGGCGAACTACGGCGGCGCGCAATGCGTGCGCCTGCGCCACGAGCGCGTGCAGCCCGATACGGTGGACCAACTGCTCGCCACCGCCGGCGTTCCGCAAGAGCCCGATTTGCTTTCCATCGATATCGACGGGAACGACTACTGGGTCTGGCGCGGCCTGCAAGCCTTCCAGCCCCGGATCGTGGTCATCGAATACAACCCGTACTACACGCCGCCCGAGCGCTGGGTCATGTGTTTCAATCCGGATCACGAATGGGACGGTTCGACCTATTACGGCGCCAGCTTGGCGTCGCTTCATCGTCTCGGCCAGAGCAAGGGTTACGAACTGGTGTGCTGCGACGACATGGGCAACAACGCATTCTTCGTGAGACGGGATCTGTATCCGCTTCTCGGCATCGCGAACAATGACCCTTCCGTCCTGTTCCGTCCGGCGATGTACAAGCTGCGCTACGTGGGCCACAACACGTTCGTGAGCGGACATCCCTATCGCCACGGGCCTGCCGAGCATATCTGAATGGACCACCGGGACGGCACCCTTGCCGCGATCCGCGACGCCTACGCACTCACGCAAAACGGGCCGCCGCGCCAGGTCAGCGAGCGCGTATGGCACCTGCCGACCGATTGCGGCGGCATGGCCGTCAAGCTCTACACGAGCGAACAGCATGAGCGGGCGAACAAGGAAGCCGCCGTGCTCGCGCATCTGCAAGCGCACGGCGATGCGCGCTTTCGCGTCCAGGCGTTGCGGCGGACGGCCGCCGGCGAACTTCTGTGGACGGGCGACGGTGTCTGCGCGATGGCGACCCGCTGGGAAGCCGGACGATGCAGGACCTACGACACCTTTGCTCCGGCCGAATGGGACGCGCTCGGCGCGAGCCTCGCGGCTTTGCATCTGAGCCTGGACGGGCTCCGCATACCGGCCTTCGACACGCTCCGGGCGCGGCTCGCCCTCGTGGACGCGGACCGCGTGCGCCGCAGTCTGATCGAAGCGCCCGGCCGCGCGCCGTCGGCAAGCGACACGTCGTGCCTGCGCGCCTATGTCGATGCCTGCCTGCGCCTGATCGACGAATACTATCCCGGCAGCGTCGAAGCGTTTCCCTCCGACGATCCGCAGCGGCCGATCCACAACGACTACAACCAGTTCAACTACCTGTTCGACGGCAGGCTGCCGCCGCTCATCCTGGATTGGGAGGCGGCGATCGGCGCGCCGCGGGAGTTCGAACTCGTTCGTTGTCTCAATCATCTGCCGCTGGAAGCGCCGGGCCTCGCCGAGGTTTTCGTGCTCGCGTATCTGCGGGTCCGGCCGCTTCGAGCCGGACACATCGCATGGGCGGTCGATGCGGCCTGCCTGCAGCACGCGCTCAAGCTCTGGGTCGTGCAGGGCTGGCTGGACGACCCGCAGCGCTTTGCGTCGCATCTGCATGGGGCGGCGAAGATGGCGTCGACGATGGTCGGGGCGCGTCGGCGCATGATCGACTTTTTTTCCCGCTGCATGGAAGCGGCTGGCCGAGGTGCCTGTGAATCGTGATCCGAACCTGGACGTTCCCTCGAACGCCGCGCCGGCCGGCGAGCGGCGGCATGTGTTCCCGCCGCCGATGGAGCGCAGCTACCGCGTCCATGCCGGACGCGTGCAGACCCGTTCGCTGGAGGCGCATATCGTCGACCACTGCAATCTGACGTGCGCCGAATGCTGTTCGCTGTCGCCGTTGCTGCCCGCGTGGCACGCCAGTCCCGATGCGCTGGCCGCCGATCTGAGCAAGGCCGTCAAGGTCCTGGAACCGCGTATCTTCAAGCTGGTGGGCGGGGAGCCCCTGCTGCATCCCGAACTCGTCGACATCATCGGGTGCGTGCGCGACACCGGCATCGCTCCCATCATCTCCGTCACGACGAACGGACTGAAGCTCGGCGAAATGCCGGACGCGTTCTGGCAAGCCGTCGACGCGCTGACGATTTCGCTCTACCCGAAGCCGCGCCTCGCGCCCGACCTGATCGCCTACGTCGACACGCAGGCGGCGCGCTTCTCGGTGCGCGTGAACTGGAAGGCGCAGGACACGTTCACGGTCATGAACCGCGCGCAGCCCTGTACCGACCTCGACGAGGCGCGGCGGATCTATCAGGACTGCTGGATTCGCGAGCGATGCCACATGATCCGCGACGGCATGTTCTACACTTGCACGCGTCCGGCGCACTTTCATACCTTGTACGGCGGCGACGGGAATTTCCATTCCGACGGACTGCCGCTGCGCGACGACGGCGGCATGCTCGACGCGCTGCTCGCCTACCTGCAGCGGGAAACGCCGCTCGAGGCTTGCCTGCATTGTCACGGCGGCAGCGCGCCGCAGGCGCCGCACCGGATCATGAGGCGCATCGAAGTCGATACCTTGAAGGCACGCTATCCATGATCGTAGGCACACGAGATCTCTTCGGCTTCGAGCGTCTGCACTATCACCCGCGCAGCGGCGCGTGGGCAACCAGCATCCTGTCCGTGCTGAGGGCCGCCGGCCAGGCCGCGGGCGAGGCCGATGCGCAGGCTATCGCCGGCTACCTGAGCGGTGAGCGTCTTGTTGGCCGCACGGTGTTGCGGGAGGTCCGGGCCGTGCCTCCCGGCCATGCGTTGTTCCGCTCGCCGCAGGGCCTGGAGGTCCGGCCCGCGCGCGATCCGCTTGCGGGCAGCGATCTGGAGACCGCGCTGCGCGATGCGCTGCAACGCGCACTCGACAGCGGCAAGCGCGTCGCGCTCGCGCTGAGCGGCGGACTGGATTCCGCACTCCTGCTTGCGCTGTTGCGCGAGCTCGGGGCGCAGCAGCACGTGACCTCGTACATCCTCGCAACCGGAATGCCCGATTACTGCGAGGAGGACGCCGCACTCGAACTGGCGAACCGGATGCAGGCTCGCGTGAAAGTCGTACGCGCGTGCGAAGCCGACTTCGTGGCCGCGCTGCCGAGGACCACGCATGCGGTCGAGGAACCGATGTTCAACCTGCACCCGGTCGCCAAGCTGCTGCTTGCCGAAGCGATGGCCGGGGACGGCATCGAGCTGGCGATCTCGGGGGATGGCGCGGATCAGGTGCTACGCCGCGACCAGTCGGCCAACTACCTGCCGCTGTGCCATGCGTTGTTCGACGCCGCTTCGGTGCGTCTCCATCCGCCGTTCGTCGACGCGGCCGTCGTCGCGCACCTGACGCAGATCGCGCCGGACCCCGACAAGCAGTGCCTGCGGGACCTGGGCGCCCGCCTGAACCTGCCCGACCGGCTCGTGCACGGCCCCAAGCGCGGCCGGCTGGCTCCGGCGATGGACCTCGGCCCGCTGCTGGACCCCGACCGCATCCGCGCGCTGGCCGGCGCGCTGAACCTTCCCGCTCCCGCACTGCAAGCCGACACCGAGCGCGTGCTGTGGACGACCCTGACGCTGATCCTCGACTACCTGGGCGCAACACCTTGCCCGGCATGACCCGACCATGAAACGTATCCTGTTCTGCGTGGTGCCCGAGAAGGGACACGTCAACCCCTGCATCGGCGCCGCGCAGCACCTGCGGGCCGCGGGCTTCGAGATCGCTTTCTACGCGCCCGCCGACATCAGCGCGCAGCTCGACGTAGCCGGCGCTTTCGCATTCGTCGGGCCGCGGGGCACGCCCGAACGCCACGATCTGTCGCGCGGCGCGGCCTTTGCCTCGAACATTCGCGATGCCGCGTGGCTGCGGCGCTGGATCCGCACGCTGCTGATCGACGAGACGCCCGCGCAGGTGGACGGCATTCGCGCCGTGCTGCGCGACTGGCAACCCGCCGTAGTGGTGATCGATCCGCTGCTCTACGCATCGGCCATCGCGGCGGAACTGGAGCAACTGCCGTGGGTCGCGATGTCGAACTCGCTGAATCCGGTGTTGCCGGACGATCTCGACTCGGAACTGCTGCGCACCGTGCGGTGGCTGGCGCCCGAACGCGACCGGCTGTTCGCGCGCTACGGACTCGAGGCGCGCTTTCGCGGCTGTGACATCCTGTCTCCGCATCTGACGCTCGCTTTCGCCACCGAGGATCTCGTCGGCCCGCCGCCGCCGGGCGTCGAGCTGGTCGGTCCCGCGCTGCCGGCAGGCCCTCGCGGCGACGAGACGCCGTTCCCGTGGGAGCGTATCGACGCGGACCGTCCGCTCGTTTACATGTCGCTCGGCAGTCAGCTTTACTACCATCCGGATCTGTTCGCCAAGGTCATCGAGGCCACGCGCGCCACGTCCGCGCAACTGGTGCTCTCGGTGGGCGAACTGGTCGATACGGACCTGCTGCCGGCGACGGACGAGCGTGTCGTCGCGGTGCGCTACGCGCCGCAACTGGCGCTGCTGCGCCGCACGCACGCGTTCATCAGCCACGGCGGAGCGAACTCGGTGATGGAGGCGCTGGCATGCGGCGTGCCGATGCTGCTGTCGCCGTTCTGCAACGACCAGTTTCATTCCGCCCACTTCGTCGAGCGGGCCGGCGCGGGCTATTGCCTGGATCTGCAGCGCGCGTCCGTGCGGGAGATTGCCGATGCGGTGGAGGGATTGCTGCGGCCGGGGCCGCTGCGCGAGCGCGTCGCGCGGATTCGCACGAGCTACGCGCGCGACGGGTCCGCGCAGGCCGCGCGCCGGATCAGCGAGCTCGCTTCAGGAAGCCGCCCGGCGAGAGCGTCATGAGCACGCGGTCCTCGATGTCGCCGTCGACCTCGAAACGGTCGTCGTGAGCGAGGAAAGCCTGCACGGCGGTCGCGGGGTTGTTGCCCCTTCCATAGGGCTTGCCCTCGAACATCCGCGCGGGCAGGTATTCCATGATGGTGTCCATGACGATCACGTAGCTGCCCGGCGTCGCCAGACCGGCATAGCATTCCAGCTCGCGCAGGACGTGGTCGTGGGTATGCGTGAGGTCGAGGATCACCATCACGGGAGCGCGGCCGCGGATTCGCTCCCGGACTGCGGCGAGGGTCGTGTCCGAGCACGAGTCGCCTTCGATCAGCGTCATGCGGTGGCCGAGGCGGTGCGCTTGCAGACGCTGCCGGACCTCGTCGCGCAGACGCGGTTCGATGGCGACGACGCGGCCTTCGCCGCCCGCCAGTTCCAGCATCGACGCACAGAACACGGCGCCGCCGCCTGCCGCGACGCCCGTCTGCACGATACATTCGGGACGCACCCGCCAGACCAGTTCCTGGATCGCGAGCATGTCGCCCGGCAGATGGAAGAACCGCTCGCCCAGCCAGCGCGTTTGAAACAGGTGATCGAATTCGGCCGCGCGGGTCAGCCATTCGATATTGACATCCCGCATGCGGGCTGCGATGCGCTCGGACATGATCGATGCAATGAACAGGAGTAACGTGGAAACGCTCGAACCTCTGCTTCACGAGCACTGGGGCATCCGGCCGACGCGAATCGAGGCGTTGTCGTCGGGCCATACTAACAAAACGTACCTCGTCGAGGACGCTGCGCGCCGCGCGGTGCTGCGCGTATCGTGGCCCGGCAAATCCACCGCGCAAGTTTGGCGCGAGGCCTGGGTGCTGGATGGCCTCGGCGCCACGCCGAACCTTCCCGCGCTGCCGCGACTGCGGCCGACCCTGGCCGCGCAGCCATTCGTTAATACTCCTGAAGGGCGCTGGCTGCATCTGTTCGAGCACATCGACGGCAGCCCCGGCCTGCCTCGCGACGCGGAGTCGGGCGCCGTCGACGCCATGCGCACGCTCGCGTGCCTGCACGCGGCGCTGGCGGTGCTGGCGACGATACCCGCCAGTGCATCCGGCCCGCTCGCCTGGATCGAGCAGCGCTACGCGCGGGTTGCTGCCCGCCCGGCTCCGCCGTTGTCCGCAGGTTTGCGCGAGTGCTACGAACCGCTGCTGCGGCGTATCGGCGAACAGCTCGCGGCGGCCCGTGCGTGGATGACCGGGTCCGCGCGATGGCTGCACGGCGACTACCACGCCGGCAACCTGCTGTTCGTCGGCCGGACGGTGAGCGGCGTGCTGGATTTCGACGACGTCGGGCAGGGCTCGCATGAACTCGAAGCGGCCTTTGCGCTGTTCGCGCTTTCGCGCGACACGACCGTCGAAGATCATTTTGCTTTCGATGTCCGGCTGTGGGACGCGGGGCTGTCCGCGTACGCCGCGCCGGGAACGGGCGACGTGCCCCGATGGATGAGCGCGAACCGCGACGCGTTGAGGGACCTGTTCTGCGCCGAGCAGACGCTGATTCATCTCGAAGCCGCGCAGCGCGGCCTGTGGACGCCAGGCCCGGGGATGGGATTCCTTGCGTGCCTGCGCCAGCTACGGGCGGGCGTTTCGTCCGGCCGCTAGCAGACCGACGCGGCAGTCCGGATCGTTCAGCAGCCGCTGCACCGCGTCGACCGTCGCCGGGTGCGCTTCGGCATGACGCGAACTGTCGTGCAGGCACAGCAGCACGGGTTGTCCTTGCGCGGCCCCGGCGGCCACATGCTTGCGCATGGCCTCGAACAGCGCCTGCGGCGACGGGGCGGGTCGGCGCCAGTCGTCGAACAGGGCAGTCCACCCCGTATGGCGGCGCCCGAGGCGCGCGAGGACGCGCTCGCGGTTATCGTAAGCGCCCAGTCCATACGGAAGGCGCAGGGGAATGGTATCCGGCTCCGGGAAACCGGCGAGCCGGCAGGCGTTGCGGATCAACGCGTCCGTCGCCTCGATTTCGTCGATCAGTTCCTCGCCCGACAACGCGCCCGGCCGTGCGTGCGAGTAGGTGTGATTGCCGAGCACGTGGCCCTCGCGCACCATCCTCGCGGCCATCTCCATCGCCCGTTCCAGATTCTTGCCGAGCAGAAAGAACGTTGCCCGGCACGAGGCGGTATGCAATACGTCCAGCAAGGCCGGCGTCGAGGGGCCGGGGCCGTCGTCGAAAGACAGGCTCGCGGGGGGAATCCGGCTCGCGGTGGAAGGGAAAGGGGCGGGATGCATTTTTTGCGGGTGATTTAAGGGGGATCCGGAGAAACGCGGTTATGCGCCGTTGTCTCTCTCGACTTTCGGTGCGCATGATCCCAGGAGGCCGGTGGCGATCCGATCCAGCATGGAATGACCGATACTAACCATTTTTAATAATTCGAAGGGCAAAGCGATTGCGCTAATGTGCTTATTCCAGGGGGTAATGCGACGCACGAGGTGAGCGGTTTCGTTGTCTTTGCGATTATGTCTGTCGTGTATTACATTTGCGCGGATTCCGCTTCGTTTGCCTCGCGAAGCCTGCCGACATAACACTGCCGCCCGATCCGGACCGGCTCGTCGGCAATCACTTCCCGGATGTAGCCGGCCGCGCCGAAGCTGCTGTAGTCGTGGCGATCGTCGCCTGTCACGCCGGCGGACCAGTTTACCCGACGCCTCGGCATGATATCCTTGGCGGGTTTTCGGGCATGCCCGGATTGGCATAAATAAAATCGTAAAACGGGCTGACAGAATGAGCATTCGCCTGATTCGGCCTGGTCCGATTTTAAGAGACACCGGGCTTCGCATGTTTCGCCGATAATCGCTCCCGTACGAGAGGGGCGAAGTGCAGAATCCACACGGACGAGGTAACAGATGACCTTCCAGAATACCGTTACTCCCAGCGTAAGTCCCGAAACTATTCGAAAAGCGAAGATTGCGAAGTGGCTCGTCATCGCGGCCGGCGTGGCGGTGGCGGCCCCGGCGGCGCTGTTGTTGCTGAAGGGGCTGGTGGCCCTGATCGTGGCGGGCGTGGTCGGCCTCTCCGCCATCTACCTCGGCCCCGTCGTCGAAATGAAGCTGCGCAATGCGAAGGTCAAGCTGATCGTTGCCGAAGCCCAGTCCAACCCCATCGAAACGCTGCTCAATCAACTGGCGGACAAGCGCCGCGCCGCCGCCGATTTTGCCGATCGGATCACGGAGTTCCGCACGGAGGTCAAGAACTTCCAGGATAAGGTTTCGCTGTTCGAGAAGCAATATCCGGACGACGCGCCTCGCTTCCGTTCCCAACTCCAGACCATGCAGCAACTGCTGCATTTCCGCGAGGACCGATACAAGCAGGTGAACGCGGAACTCGAAAATTTCGCGCATGCGATCGATCGCGCGAAGGCGATGTGGGACATGTCGCAAGCCGCGCAGCGCATGAACAAGGTGGCGGGGCAGCAATCGGGAGACACGTTCGAGCAGATCAAGACCGATGCGTCGATCGACTCCGTCATGAAATCGGTGAATATGGCTTTCAGCCAGATGGAAACGGCGCTGCTCGACAACCCCGAGGTCAAGCAGGCGCAGCAGGCCGCCATCGCAGCGGACCCGCGAGTCGGCCTGCCGTCGTCGCCGCGTCAACAGCAGTGAGCCGGTGTCCGGCGAAATAGAGAGGAAAAAATTGAATAACATCGGAAAGCTTCTCGGCGCAGTCGTATTCGTTCTGATCATTGCCGCTGCCTGGGTCTGGCAGCAGGGCGGTTTTTCGAAACTGGGCGGCAACCCGCAAACGGCTGCCGCTTCGGCCGCGAGCGGCTCCACCGGCGTCGATGCGGTGGCGCCGGCTCAGACTCCAACTCCGGCGGTTGCGAGCGATCGCAAGCCCGATGCGGACACGCTCAAGGCGATGCTGGACAACGGCGTCGTGCGGGTGTCGGTCGAAAATCCGAGTGCTCCGTTCTACAGCGACGAGAACGGCGCCCCGCCGCACGGCTTCAACGTCGAGTTCACGAAGCTCCTGTTCGCCGATCCGTCCTTCAACAAGGGCGGCAGGCCGATGACGGTCGACATGCATCACGAGGTCGACACCTACGCGGGCGTACCGAAGCAACTGCTCGCGACGGATTCGGGCGGCAACCCGGTCGTCGACATTGCGATGGATGGGCTCACGTTCCCGGACAACACGCCGTCCGGCGTCGTCTACTCGATTCCCTACGTGGATGATTTCGGCTATGCACTGATCGTGCGAACGGGGTCTCCCATCCGCACCACGGCCGATCTCGCTGGCAAGCGCGTGGGGATTCTCAAGGGCGATCCGGACGTGCGCGCCTTCGTGACGAGCCAGTACCCGAATGCAACCTTCGTGGAAGAGGACGATTCCGATTCGGCCTTTATCCAGAAGAGCATCGATAGCGGCGCGGTGGATGCGTTCATCTACGACTATCCGTTCGCGGTGGACTCGATCAAGGGCACGGATCTGAAGTTTGCCGTCACGAAGCTCGATGGCTCGAACATTGCCTACAAGATCGGCGTACGGGCACAGGATCAAAGCCTGCTGATTTACCTGAACGCAGCTATCGCGAAGGTCAAGGAGTCGCCGGCGTATCTTGATCTGCTGCGCAAGTATTTCATCAGCAATCAGGCCGTGACCCTCACGGCGACCGCCGGCGAGCATACCTACGTCGTGCGTTCGGGGGACACGCTGAATCTGATTGCCGCAAAGCAGCTTGGCAATGGCCAGTTGTTTCGCGAAATCCAGAAGCGAAACAACATTCCGAATCCGAATTTGATACTCGTTGGCCAGACCCTGGTTCTGCCGGTTCATTGATGGATGGTTTGCAGTACTGCACTTACCATGCTTCTCGCCAGCGCGCTTTTCCCCCGCCTGAGGATGACGGTCGGCATCGCCCTGCTGGCCCTGATGCTGCCGCTGTCGGTGCGCGCGGAGGGCGGCGCGGCACCGACACACGTCTACACCGGCACCATCGGCAAGCAGCCGGTCGTCATGAAGCTCACGCACGATGGCGACGCGCCCACGCTGCAGGGACAGTACTTCTATGCGAAGTTTCGGTTCGATCTGCCGCTAAGCGGCCGCGAGGAAAAAAACGGTCACGTGTCGCTCACGGAAGACGACAATCAGGACGGCACGCACCAATCGCAGATCGATCTTGACCGTCAGGGGGACGGCAGCCTGCGCGGTCAATGGACGAGCGGCAACGGCAAGGTCCTGCCCGTCGTGCTGACGCCGGCCACGTTGCCGGGCACCGCGCCCGCCGACGATTATCTCGTGATGCTCGAGCACAAGGATCTCTACGAATACCTGCGCCTTGCCGGCTTGAAGTTGCAGGACGGCAAGCGCGTCGTGTTCATGGGGCACACGCTGCAATGGCGGGTCGAGCCCGTGTCCCATATCACCTTTCCCGTCGTCGAGGACGGCTATCCCGACGCGCAGCGCGAGACGATCAACCGGGTGCTGCGCGCGCGACTCTGGCAGGAGGTCAGCGGCTATTTCGACTGCATGTCGGGGGGCAAGCTCAGCTCCGGTGGCAGCGTCGAGCAAACCGTCACGCCGAGCCTCATGAACGATCGCGTCATCAGCCTCGACATCACGACCGACAGTTTTTGTGGTGGCGCGCATCCGGACGTCGACAGCGCACCGCTTACGCTCGACGTTCGCGACGGTCGTGCGCTGACGCTGGAGGACGTGTTGTGGGTGGGCGCGGGAAAGCCGATGCGCTTCCACTCTGCTGAACCGGGTGGCGACCCGGGCTCGGATTTCGATGCGCTCGACGCCTATCGCCAGCACTATCTCGCGCCGTGGTTGTTGCAGCAATTGACCGCGCTCGATCCCGCCACCTTCAAAAAGACCGACGATGACTGTCCGCTCGCCGAAGCGGATACCTGGACGTTCCCGGTCTGGTTGCTGACGCCCAAAGGAATGAGCGTTACGCCCACGCTGCCGCATGCGATCGAGTCATGCACGAATACGTGGATACTGCCGTGGTCGGTGCTGCGCGCCCACCCCGGCGTGGTGGCGGGGATCGTGCCGTGAATTCGCCGGCTCGCCCGCGGCTACGCATGGTTTTCTGAAGCCCTCGCTGGCCATCCCATATCAAAGAGGGGAGACGTGTCTCGTGCGTTGCCAGTGGGGATGCTGCTTCTGGTTATCGGCGCAGGAATGAGTTCAGTTGCGTTCGGCGAACCGATAGCAGGCGACAGTTCAAACGTCACGAATGCTCGTTGAGCGGACTACAAGAACGAGTATCCGGTCAGCCCGCTTTGCGCATCGGATGAGATCACTTCACGGATACTTTGACTACCCCATCGGAACGGCCGACCGGAGCCTCCTGAAACACCGTACACGATCTCCCACTTAAACTAGCGGTCAGGCACCTCGTCGATACATCCTGTCATTCATGCACGCCGTTTTTCGTTCCTCTGATCGTTCTTCCGGAAATGCCGCGCGCCGCATCTCCTCCTTGCACGCGGGAATCTGGGCACTCGCCGCGGCGCTGGTCATTTTCAGCGCGCTGACCGGCTGCGCCGGAGGTCCCGCTGCCGCGCCGCAAGCGTCGGCGACCCCGCCCGTCGATCCGATCACGCTTTTCCCGCTGGAAAACTACGACCAGAACGTCGACCACTGGATCGATCCGTCGAGCCCCGGTTACGACACGCCGTTCCTGTCGTCCGACGAGCAGCGCGCCCAGTTCGACGCGCTTTACGCCCGCTACTTCGGCAACGGCCCGGACGATCCTTCGCCGTGGAATCCGGCCTATATCCGGAATCGCGTGTACAGCGAGGGAGGCAGCGACATCGCCGCGTTGCAGACACGCCGGCTCGATGCCTACGACAACACCGGCCAGTCGCCACGCCGCATCGGCTACGGCATGAATTTCCGGCCGCATACGAAGGCATGGATCGACGCCATCGCGCAGCAGATCGATCTGGCGCAGTTCGAGCGCGCGGCGGCATACGATGCGTCGAAGCGCGCCATTGCGACGAGCGCGCTGCTCGTGCGCGAGCTGCCGACGCTCGATCCGTCGTTCTATAGCCGTCACCTGGCCGGCGAGGGTTATCCCTTCGACAACCTGCAGGTGAGCGCTACGCGCCCCGGCACACCGCTCTACGTGCTCGGCACGAGCGCGGACGGCAGTTGGTCCTACGTACAGACGCCCGACGTGCAGGGCTGGGTGAAGAGCGACGGCCTCGCTGTTGTCGACGATGCATTCGTCGCACGCTGGCGCGCCATGACGCGGCAGACGCCCGGTGTCGTCATCGCAGCGCTCGCAGGCGTGCGGGATACGGGTGGCGTGTTTCGCTTCGACGCGCCCGCGGGTACGCTGCTGCCGCTGCAAGGCTCGCCCCCGGCCGGCACGCGCATTGCCGCGGTGCCGGTGCGCGATACGGACGGCCGTGCCGCCGTGCGCCTGGCGGCGCTGGCGGATACGGCGATCGCGCCGGCGCCGCTTGCCGCAACACCGCGCCATCTCGCGTGGCTCATCAAGGCGCTGATCGGGCGTCCGTACGGCTGGGGCAACACGAACTTCGACAACGACTGCTCGGCGGAACTGCAAAGCCTCTTCGCGGCCTTCGGCGTGTGGCTGCCGCGCCATTCGTCGACGCAGATGAGCGCCGGCAACATGACGGACCTCTCGTCGCTCACGCCCGCGGCGCGGCTCGACTACCTGGCCCGGCACGGCAAGCCGATGCGCACGCTCATCTACATCGGCGGCCACGTCATGCTCTATGTCGGCAACACGCAGCGCGACGGCCATACCGTACCGCTTGTCTACCAGGACGTCTGGGGGCTGCGCCCTGCGGACAACAGCCGCCGCGCCGTGATCGGCGGGTCGGTGTTCCTGCCGCTGCTGCTTCGGTATCCTGAAGACACGAGCCTCGAATCGCTCGCGGCCACATCGACGTTCCAGATCAGCATTATCGGCATGCCCGCCGGAGGCGCGGCACCGCATCTGGAAGAGGAGAATCCCGCAGGCTGAGAGACCGGTGCTCGCGATGCCTGCGCAGGAAGGCTGTACCGCTATTTCCCGTTGCGCGTGACGAGCGCGGTTGGCGTTTCGAAGAATTCCGGCAGGTCTGCCTGCGTATGCTGTTCTTCGAGCGCCTGCAATACCACGTCTATTCCGTATACGGCCTGCTTTTCCTCGAACTGGTTGACGGTGGCGAGGACGCGTCCGTCGGCGAGCATCGGCTTGATCGCGGCGCTGTCGTTATAGCCGACGACCAGCACGCGGCCTTTCAGATGGGCTGCACGGATCGCGTCGACCGCGCCGCGCGCCATGTTGTCGTTGCCGCAGAGCAGGGCGCGCAGGCGCGGGTATTTCGCGAGGATCGCTGCCGCCGCAAGCCGCCCGGCGCCGTACTCCCAGTCTCCCGGTTCGACCGCCACGATTCGCGCGGAGGCGCTCTGCATGGCGTCGCGAAAGCCCGCGTTGCGTTGCAGCGCATTGCCGTCCGTCGAGACGCCGCCGATGATGGCGACCTCGTCGCCCGGATGCAGGAGGCGGGCGAGATAGTTGCCGGCAAGTCGCGCGCCGCGGCGGTTGTCGGGGCCGATGAACGGCACGATTACGCCGGCGGTGCGTTGCGCATCCGTATCCAGCGGGTTGTCGATCGTCACGACGAGAATGCCGCGCCTGATACACTGGCTGGCCGCGGGCACGAGGGCTCGCGAATCGGTCGGCGCGAGCACGATGGCGTTCACGGCTGCTTTGGCCAGCGCGCCGACGAGCGCGATCTGCCGGTCGACATCGGTTTGTCCTGCGGTCCCGCGCACGACCAGCGTGAACGGGTAGGGCGAGTGAGCCTGAAAGACGTTGGCCGCCGTAATCATCGCGGTCGTGTAGGGGTCGTCGAGCCCCTTGAGCACGAGGCCGATCTTGTAGGTTCGCTCGTCGCCGCGCGCCGCCGGACACGCGGCGGCGACCGCCGCCAGGGCGCTGGCGATCATGAGACGGCGGCGCGTGGGCTGAGGCATGGCGGGGTCGCCCGAAGGGCGCGCGGGGAGAGTCAGGAGAACCAAAAGTGTAAGCGATTACTCCCCGGCACGCGATACCTGCTTGCCCGCTGGCAGACATCGCCGCCAGGGAGGCCATTACGCCGCTCAGCTCACCACGAAGTGCACCCGCACGTCTTGTTCGCTCTCGACCGGATGCCCGTTCTCCATGGCCGGGAAGAAGCGCCAACGGTGCAGGGTTTCGAGCAGGATCTGGTTGAGCCGCGGATTTTGCGTGGGCTTCGCGAGCTCGACGTCGAAGCTGCCGTCCGGATGGATCCTGAAGTGGGCGACGGCCGTGAGCGCATAGCCCTGCTCGCGCAGATCGTCGGGCAGGACCGGCATGGGCTGCGCCAGCACGCGGGCCCGCGCGCTGCCGGCCGGTCCCGGCGACGCGTTGCCGGATACGGTGGCGTTCGACGAAGCCGCGGTGGCCGCTATGGCCGGTGCAGTTTGCGCCGCCGGGGTTGTTGGCGTTGTGCTGGGGGTTGCGGGCGTTTCTTGCGCAGCGGGTGCGTTGGCCGCACGGGTTGCTTCGCGCGCGGTCATGACGGGCGGCGGATTGCCGTGCGGTGCAGCCGCATGCGTTGGTGGGGTTGGTGTAGGGACAGGGATATGCTTCGCCACTACGGCCGCGGGCGGCTCTGCCGCAGGACGCGCTACTGGTGCAGGAGCCGGCGCTGGCGGCGCGATTTCCACGAGGCGCATCTCTATCGCCGGACTCGGCGCGACCCGTTCGCGCACGCTGAGCCAGCCCGCCACATGAGCCAGCAGCGCGAGACACAGCGCTGCGGCAAGCACGACGGCCGCGGCAAGGCGCGCAGCGTCGCGGTCGGCCAGCGCGAACAGCTTGCGGGCACCGCTACTCACGATGCACGGCGACGAGGAAGTGCACGGCGCCCGCCTGGCGCGCGGCCAGCATGGCCTCTATCACGATGCCGTGCGAGGCGTGATCGTCGGCGGCGACGATCACGTTGCCGTCGGGATGCAAACGGCGCGCAATGGCGGGCGCGACTTCGTCGAGCCGTACCGGCTGCCGGTCGACGAAGACCTGGTTGGACCGGTCGACCGAGAGCGTGAGCGGCTCGTCCTGCGTGAGCGCTTCGGCGTGGCCTTGCGGAAGGTCGAGACGTACGGCGTCGAGCCGCTGCATCGCGAGCGAAGCCAGCATGAAGGTGGCCAGCAGAAAGAACATCACGTCGATCATCGGAATGATCTCGATGCGGCCACGCTTCGAGCGGCGCGAACGGCGCAGCTTCATGACGGCAGTCCGGCGCGTTCGGTGGCGAGGCGCAGGTCGCTGAGCGCTTCGTTGGCGAACGACTCGATCTCGTCCATGAGCTGGTCGATGCGCCGCGAGAAGAAGTTGAACGCGAACAGCGCAACGAGTGCGATGACGAGGCCGATCGCCGTGGCGATCAGCGCCTGGGCTACGCCGCCCGTGACGCCCGAGGGATTCACGAGACCGTTGCCGCCAAATAGCCTGAACGAGTGCATCATGCCGGCGATCGTGCCGAGCAGCCCGAGTAACGGCGCCGCGGTGACGATGGTTTCGAGCAGCCACAGGCCGCGGCTCATGTCTCGCTCGATCTGTGCCGCGGCCGCTTCGACGCGCGTTTCGATGCGCCAGAGCGGCCCTTGCGCGTCGGTCAGCAGGCGGCCGATGCGGCCCAGCGCGTGACGGGGCGGCAGCGCGGAGACGAGCTGGGCGACGCGGTTGGTGCGGTCCACGCCTGCCGGCGCTGCGGACGCGTCGTCGGCCCAGCGCGGCATGCGGCCGAAACGCCAGAACGCGTAGGCGCGATCGAGTGTGATGGCGAGAGCCGCGATCGCCAATACGGTGAGCGGGTAGATGGCCCAGCCGCCAAGGCGCGCGGAGTCGGAGAGGGCGGTCCAGTCGTTCATGTCCGGATTCCTTGAGGATCACTATCAAAACAGCTTCGTGATGCCCGCGTAGACCGCGCGTTGCGGCCCGTACTGCGGCGCTTCCACGCCGATGCCCGAACCGTCGCGCAGTTCGTACACGCTGTTGAAGGCGTTGATCAATACGACGCGCGCATCGAACTTGCCGACGATCGGCTCGTTGAAGTGGCGGATGAGCGCCAGGTTGAGCTGGCCGTACCAGGGCAGCTTGTCGGTGTTCGCGAAGCCGCTGCGCAGGCCGCTGCCGACAATCGCATCGGCGGTGACGGTGTTTTGGCCGAAGTCGTAGGCGCCGCCCATCGAGACCGTCACGCGCTGATCGTGGTCCAGATATACCCAGTGGTTCGAAATATAGGCAAGCTCGTCAGCGCCGAAGTTGAACTGCGCGGACGTGACATCTTCGCCCTGGGCCCGGCTCAGCGCGACGTTCAGGTAACCGCTGATGTTGCCCGCCTTGTAGTTGCCGGTGAATTCGATGCCGTAGACGCGGCCGCGTGCGTAGTTGAACGGTGTATAGATCAGCGCCGTGCCGAACTGGCCGAGGTCGAGCAGGTTCGAGGCGATCTTGTAGTAGGCGTCGACGCCCACGGTGAGCGCGGGCGTGAGGCGCTGCGAGATGCCCACGTCGAAGTAGTGGTCGCGCTCGGGCTGGACCGGGCTGTCCGTCGTGACCTCGCTCTGGTTGGTCGTGCCGTTGAAGCGCGTGATCGTGGAGGCGGAGACGAGCTCGAAGTCGGGCGGCGTGAAGTAGCGCGCGTAGCCGGCATGCAGCGTGGTCGCGTTGGTCGGCTGGTACACGAGGCCGACGCGCGGGCTCAACTGGTGGGCGGTCACATACTCGTTCATGCCGTCATAGCGCACGCCGTAGTTCAGCGTGAGCTTCGGCGTGAGCTTCCATTCGTCCTGCACATAGGCGCTGTACAGATAGCCGGTCTGCGACCCCGAGTCGTTGATGGTGAAGGGGACATCGGAAGTCTGGTTGCCGTTCGCGTCCGCCGGGAACACGGCAACGCTGTCGTTGAACACCGCGTGTTCCTGCTGCGCCATCAGGCCGGCGCGCAGCGTGTGCGCGTCGTTGAGCCGCCAGGTCGTATCGACCTGCACGCCTTCCGCCTGGTTGCTGCGGAAGTCGTCCGACGCCACGCCGTTGAACATCAGGTCGCCGACTTCGTCGGGGTTGAACTGCGTTCGCGTATAGCGCGTGAAGAAGGCGACCTGATAGTCGAGCGCGCCGCCGTTCGTGCCCTGCAGCGCGACCACGCCGAAGTTGTTCAGCTCCGACTGCGTTTCGTTCAGGCTCGCGGAATTGAAGGTGGTGTGGCCGGCGAGCGCGTAATTGGTCGGCAGGCCCGGGGTGTCCGGCAGTTCGAACTGGTTCGCCGCCGTGCCGAACATCACGCTCAGGCGCGTGAGCGGATTGATGAGGTACGACAGGTAGCCGAAACCGTTGCCCTGGCGCGTGTGATCGTGCAGCGGATCCGGGTCCGAGGTCGGCGCTTCGATGCCGAGGTTGTTCACGCCGAGCGTACCGGTGAAGAAGTAGCTGAGCGCCCCTTGGGAACCGTAAACGTCGGCGCTCGTCTGCAGCGTCTGGTGACTGCCGCCATAGACGTCGATCGAGCCGCCGTTGCCCAGGTCGCCGGTTTTGGTCGTGATGTCGACGATCCCGGCGGTGCGATAGCCGTACTGGGCCGGCAGTGCGCCCGTGATCAGGCTCACCTGGTCGATGATGCGCGTGTCGAGCGACTGCCCGAAGCCGCTGATCGGCTCGGGGATGATGATGCCGTTGATCCGGTACTGCAGGTCGGCGTGGTCGCCGCGCACGTGCAACTGGCCATACGAGTCGTTGGCCACGCCGGGCGCCTGCAGCAGCACCTGATTGAGTGGTGTATTTTCTCCTTGCGGCAGGTTCTGGATGTCCTCCTGCGTGAAGCGGTAGACGCTTGCCCCGATGTCGGGCTGCAACCCGTTGCGGGCTTCGTTCAGCCGCTGCGCCTGAACGCTCACGTCCATTGTGCTGCCCTTTTCGAGCGTCACCTTCATGGGCGGCGGCACGCTCTTGTCGACGGTGGCGATGCTCGTGTGCGTGCCGAAGCCATTCGCGTCGACCGTGACGGCATAGGTGCCAGGCTGGACATTTTGCACAACGAAGCTACCGTCGTGGCCGGTATGGGTTTGCGCGAGCGTGTGGCCGTCCGCGTCCTGGACCGAAATGGTCGCGTTGTCGAGCGCGTGGCCTTGTGCGTCGGTGACGGTGCCCGTCAGGGAGGAACTCGCAGCCATGGCGGAGAGCGAGAACGCCTCTGCAAACAGCAGCAACGTAGCGCCTGAAATGAGAGTGTGGCGTTTCATGTTCTTGTAATCGGTTGAGAGAGCGTCTTGCCGCCGCCGGTCGAACATCCGCCGTCAAACATGGGAGGCGACTGGCAACCGTCGGTGCTGGGAGAGGTATGTTATAACATAACATTAATATTGCGCAATCTCGTGTAATCGTCTCGTCCATCCCGATCTTCGTTGCCGAGGCAGCGGCCCGACCGGTGTTACGCAGAGGAGCAGGCGCTGGCTCATCGACGGGTTGCCGTGTCTGTCACATGGATGTCTTCTGAATCGGGTAGATTCGCGCGCCCGTTCTTCACGTCCCATCCCGCAACCATGCTCATGTCGATTTCCCGCCGGGTCCTGTGTGTCCCGTTCCGCGGCCCTGCGCGCAGCGGCGCATCCCATCCTGCTTTTTCCGGTCGTCCGGTGGGGAGGCTCGCATGAACGGTCATTTCGACGTCGCCGTGGTCGGCGGCGGCATTGTTGGGCTGGCAGTCGCGCTGGCGGCGGTACGCAAGGGCAAACGCGTCGCGGTGCTCGACCGGAGTGCGCGGGCCACCGGAGCCTCCATTCGCAATTTCGGTTTTGTTACCGTGACGGGCCAGGAAGCCGGCGATCACTGGGCGCGCGCGATGCGCAGCCGCGACGTGTGGATGCAGGTGGCCGAAGAGGCGGGCATAGCCGTCCAGCATCGCGGCGCGGTGATTCCCGCGCGGCGGAAAGAGGCGGCCGACGTGCTGCATGCCTTCCTGGAAACGGAGATGGCGGCCGGCTGCAAACTGATCTCGCGCGACGAGGCGGCAGCCATCGTGCCGGCTCTGCGGCTCGATGCGGTCAGTGAGCTTCTCTACAGCCCGCACGAACTGCGCGTCGAATCATCGGAAGCACTGCCAAAGATTGCCGCGTGGCTCGCGCAACAGCACGGCGTCGTGTTTCACTGGAATACGGCTGTGCTCGCGGTGGACGGCAAGCGCGTCGAAACGAGCCGCGGTTCCATTCATGCGGATGCCGTGGTCGTTTGTCCCGGCGACGATCTCTCCACGCTCTTTCCCGAACGCATTGCGCCATACGGTCTGCGCATCTGCACGCTCCAGATGTTGCGGCTCGTAACCGGCGATGCGCGGACAGCGTTTGGCGCGGCGGTAATGTCCGATCAGAGCCTCGCGCGCTACGAGGGGTTCGCGGCGCTGCCCGAGGCGCAAGCACTGATTCGCAGGCTCGACGAGGAAGAGAGCGAATACCGCGCCGCGGGCATTCACCTGATCGCGGTGCAGTCTGCCGATGGGTCGCTCGTCGTGGGCGACAGCCACGTGTACGGCGACGCGCCGGCACCGTTCGCGCAGGCGCGTTTCGACGAGTTGATCCTCGGCGAGTTCGATCGCGTGTTCGATCTGCCGGCTCGTACGGTGGCGAATCGCTGGACCGGCTGCTATGTGTCGTCGAGCGAACGCCGCGTGCTGGTGGACCGGCCCGACGATCACATTCGCCTCGTCATGGTGACGGGCGGAACAGGGGCCTCCACCGGGTTTGCGCTCGGCGAGCAGGTGATCGACGACCTGGGGCTTTGAGCATCGATGCGCCATCGGCCTGTCGCTGTCGAGCGACAGGCACTCTGTTGACAAAGCAACCCAAGCCGTTGAAACTCGATCCCATGTTGACCTTCAACCTTCTCACTTTCGTCAATCGAGGCCATATGGGCGCCTGCTCGGGCGTGCCAGCGGAGGCCTGTTTGCGTTAGATCCAGGAAGTGAAGCTCAACAGGCCTCGCCGGTGATACGGATGAGGCCTTTTCTTTTTGTGGCGTCTCCGTTTGCCGGCATCCACTACCCGGCATCCCTCAACGGAGACGAACATGAACGCGAAGAAGCCATCGCTTGACCGCCGCGACACCCAGGACGCGGCGCTTTATCCAACCCGGCGCGCGGGCCGGCCCCGAACCGAAACTTCGACGCTGCACGATACGCGCGGGACGTTCTCCGCGCCCCTGTCGCTCGTGCGGATCTTGCATCCTTACGAGTATTGGGCGTATGCGACCCCGGACGACAGCGGGGACGTCGGCTCCGCGCCGCCCCGCGCGGAGCCGGAACCGCCGAAAAGCGGCTGGCCGGCCGCGCCGCCGCTGGCGGTCGCCGGCTGGTGGCGGCGCTGGACGGCGCGCGCACTTTTCCGTTCCGGTGCGCCTTGATGTTCTGATGGCACGGGATTGAACGCCATGGCAAAGCTTCTGCGTGCCGGTGTGTGGCCGGCACGCGGGGGCTCTTGGCCATGCGTGGGATGGGAGAGGGGGCGAGATTGATGTATCGGACTACTTATTATTGATTGCCTGATAAAACCCTTGGCTAATCCGCACATTGGGTTTGTAATTAACGCAACTAACGGTCAATCTCCGCGCCGTCCACGCACTCAAAAGCAGAGTGCAAAGCAGTCATCAAGCCGGTGCGGGTGCGTCCCCTCATTTCAGCGCGGCACAATCTTGTCTCGGTCATTCCCGGCGGCTCGCGCGGGCCCGGTACTGTTAAACGTCCATTGAACACGACCAGCCGGTGGACTATGCTCAAATCAGATCCCGCGCAGTATGTGGGACGCCAAGGGGGAGACAGGTCATGAAAGCCATCAAGCCTGCAGGCCAGGAGCATCATGGCCGCCATGTCGGTTACGAGGGCAGTCACGTCATGCTGCCGCTCGTCGTGCTATCGGTCATGGCGCTGGCACTCTACCTGTTCGTCAGGCACGTCGATATCTCGGAGCTTGGCCGTACCGCGTTGTTCTATGTCGTGATGGTGTTCGTCACGCTGGGCATCGCGGGGCTGTTCGGTGCCGTTGGCGGCTGGCTGCGCTCGCGCACGACCGACGCCGCGTCTGAAGGCTTCTGCTTCATCGGCGCGCTTGTCGGCGCGATCGTTTTCTATATCGCACTCTTTACCTGAGTGCTGCATCCCGAAAGCAGGTAGCGCGTGCGCATGCTTGCGGGTGGCGTCGCACGCGGGCATTCCGTGCAACACTGCACCTATTCGTCTGATTTCGCCCACGCAATCTCTTTCATGTTCGACCTTTTCGACGACGCGCCGCAACCCGATGTGGCGTGGCATCCCGGTTGGCTCGCCCCCGAGCAGGCCACGATCCTGTTCGCGCGCATCGTGGCCGAAACGGACTGGCGTCAGGAACGCATCCGTACGCCGGGCGGCTGGGTGGATCAGCCGCGCCTGACGGCCTGGCTTGGCGAGCCCGACGCCGTCTATATCTATTCGGGCATACGCAACGTGCCCCAGCCCTGGACCCCGGCCGTGGCGGAATTGCGCGACGCCGTATCGGCCTTGTGCGGCGCTCGCTTCAATAGCGTGCTGCTCAACCGTTACCGCAGCGGCGCCGACAGCATGGGCTGGCATGCCGACCATGAGCCGGAACTGGGTCCGGAGCCTGTCATTGCGTCGGTGAGTCTCGGCGCGACGCGACGCTTCGATCTGCGGCACAACGCGACAGGGGTGACGCGCTCGTTCCGCCTGACGGGCGGCAGCCTGCTCGTGATGCGCGGCAAGACCCAGGCACAGTGGCGGCACCGCGTGCCGAAGGAGCCGGCGGTAAGCGGCGAGCGGCTGAACCTCACGTTCCGGGTCGTGATGCCGGAGTTGCGGGGGAGGCGGTAATTGCGCGCAAATGACGGCGGAATGCCTGCCGTATTGGCGAAAATTAACCGGTATGACTTGCTGTGCCTGGCTTCGGCTCCCGGTTGAAGGAAATCGAATACCACTTTATGCGCATAAACAACGTATTCGTCCGATTCACGCGTCCTCGCCCAGACGTCGCCGTACGATCGGGATCAGCCGTTCGAGCGGCAGCGTCGAAGCGCTCAACGCGGTCACGTCCGGGAATTGCTCGCGGGCAATGTCGGTGAGCACCTGCGCCGGCGGCACCTCTACCAGCACTGTTGCGCCCGACTCGACCATCACGGTGAGGGCGTCGAACCAGCGCACGGTGTGGCGCATGTTGGTGGCGAGATCCGCGCGGATCGCGTCGCCAGTGTGGAGCGGGCGGCCGCCCCGGTTGTCGATGTAGACGCTCTGCGGCGCGCGAAAGGGAATGCCGTGCGCCCATGCCGCAAGCTGCTCTGCCGCGTCCGATAATAGTTCGCAGTGCGAAGGAACGGATACCGCGAGGCGCTGCGCCTTCCTCGCGCCTTGGGCGAGCGCGCGAGCGGCGAACGCATCCAGGGCGCTATCGGCGCCGGCCACGACGATCTGGCGCGGCGCGTTCACGTTGCCGACGTACACGGGTTCGCCGCCTGCCTGAAGCTGGGCGCGCGCCAGCGTTTCGACCTGCGTTTCGGTGAGGCCCGAGATGGCGGTCAGGCCATAGCCGCTTGGCCAGGCTGTTTCCATCAGTTCGGCGCGTTTGCGGACCATCCGCAGTGCGTCGCCGAACGAGACCGCGCCGCAGGAGACCGCGGCAGGAAAGGCGCCGACCGAAAGGCCGGCGCTGAACTGCGGCGTGAGCCCTTCGTGCGCGAGCGCGCGGGCACAGGCGACGCCGGCCACCGTGAGGCCGATCTGCACGGCCACGGTGGAGCGCAGGGCATCGGCGCTGTCGAGCGTGAGCACGTCGAGGCCCAGCACCGCCGATGCTTCGTCCAGCGTCGCCGCCACGGCTTCGTGCCACGGCAGCCGGTGAAGAAAGCCGGGGCTTTGCGCGCCTTGGCCGGGGAACATTAGCGCGAGTGTCATGACGCAAACCAGGGATCGGCGACGAAGCGCGGGCCGTCGCTCGCGCGCACGAGCACGCGTGGCTTGCCCGCGGCGAGTTCGGTCAGCGCCACGCCGCCCAGGGGTGTTTCCACCTGCGCATCGACACGCGTACCGGCGCGCGCCGAGGCGTGGGCGAGCACGTCGGCAAGCGTGCGGAGCAGGGCGGCCTCGCTGCGCTCGGGCAACCGGATCAGCAGGTCCAGGTCGCTCGAGGACGATAGCGTGGGTAGGCCGGAGGCCAGCTCGAACCCGGTGCTGCCAGTCGGGCCCCAGGCCAGCGAGTGTAGCGGCGACACCCTTTCGCGCAGCAGCGCCAGGGCCACGAACGCGGGCAGGGTGCTGCGTCCGGCCTGCGGTTCCCTCTGCAACAGGTCTTCCGGCGAGCAAACCGCTTCGATGTCCTGATGATGCAGCCACGTTCCGAATCGTTGGTCGCGCGCCGCCCCGCGCACACCCGCCGCAACGAAGCCCGCCGGCGCTTCTGCGCGTCTGACGACTGCCCACGGCGCGCGTTCCAGCGCCGTATGCACCCATTCGGGCTCGTCATGCGCGCGAGGGATGCGCAACACGCGCAGCAGATCGTGCGCACGCCAGCGCGCATCCGCGACGCGCGGGGCGTCGGCGGCGAACGGTGGCGCGGCGCAGACGCGCATCAGCTCGCATCCCACTGATGCGCGAGGCGCTTGCGCACCTCGATCGACGCCGCGCGCGTGCGCTGCGCGGCATCGCCTTGCAGGCGGTGCGAGAGATCGCGCCGGTCTGCGCGGGCCTCGCCCACCATGCGCGCGAGCACGTCGCGCACGCGGGCAGTCTGCTCCGCGCTCGGTGCGTCCGCATCCACGCCTTCGATCAGTTCGTCGAGCAGCCCGAGCTTGCCGAACGACGCCATCGAGTACGACATCGGCACGATCGTTTCGCCTAGCGCGTCGAGTTCCTCCACGCTGCGCCGCGTGACGCGCGCGGCCGCTTCCTTGCCCATCGCGTGGACCATCGTGCCCTCCGCGTCGAGCGCGACAATGCGATTGGCCTGGTAGCCGTGCGCGAGGAACGCGCCCGACATGGCCGGCCCGACGATGAGTGCGACCACGGGATGGCCCGCGAGCCGCGCGCTCGCGTAGGCGTCGACGGCGGCGGCGCACGCCAGATGAATGCCGAGCATTTCCTCGCGATAGCCATAGGCCTGGCTCTTTACGTCGACCACCGCGACGATGGGCCGGCGGGTCGGGCCGGCGGCATCGGCGGCGATCGCTTCGCGCACGGTCTGCGCGAGGCGCCAGCCTTGTTCGAGGCCCACGACGTTATCGCGCGCGCGCGGAAAGCGGTTGTCGGGATCGGGCACGACCGCGATGAAGCGAGCGGTTTCGTCGCCGAGCGGGGCATCGGCGTAGTGCACCGCGCCGCCGTTGGCCCGGGCGGCACTGTCGCCTGCGAGGGCGCGCAGCCACTGCGCGCCGCGGCTCGAAATCGTATCGCTCATGCCGTTTCTCCACCGGAGCTGAGGGGTGTCGCGCCGAACACGGCGCGCATCGTTTCGGGCGCCACCGTAGTGGGGTCGATCGCCGCGAGCTTCGCGAGGTACGTGTCGACCTGCTCGCTGCGCGCGGCAGCAGGCACGCCGCGCGCGAAGGCCGCCTGCACGGCGGCGCGCACGTCGTCCACGGCGTCTTCCACCAGCGCATCCGCGTAGCCGGTCCGCGCGCGCTGCTCGCCGCCGATCAGTTGCCACACGCGGCGGCGATCGCTCGCGTCGAGTTCCTCGATGCCCGCTTCCTGCTCGATCACCTCGGGGCCGTTCATGCCGAGCCGTCCCTGCTTCGTCATCACGAGATACGAGCACAGCGCCGCGGCGAGCGACATGCCGCCGAAGCAGCCGACCATGCCCGCGATCACGCCCACGACCGGCACGTAGCGCCGCAGCGCGACGATGGCGGCCTGGATTTCGGAAATCACGGCGAGACCGAGGTTCGCTTCCTGCAGACGCACGCCGCCCGTTTCGAACAGCACGACGGGGCGCACGATCTTGCCGCGCTCGCAGTCGGCCAGCGCGAGTTCCAGCGCCGCGGCGATCTTGCTGCCCGACACTTCGCCGATGCTGCCGCCCTGGAACGCCGATTCGATGGCCGCCACGACGGCGGGCTCGCCGTCGATGGTGCCGCGCGCGATGACCGCGCCGTCGTCGGCCTGGCAGACGATGCCCTGCAGCGGCAGCCACGGCGATTCGAGGCGATCGAACGGGCCGAGCAGTTCGCGGAACGAGCCCGCGTCGAGCAGCGCGCGCGCGCGTTCGCGCGCCGTGAGTTCGATGAAACTCTCGCGCAGCAGCGCGCGCGGCGTGCTTTCCGGTACGGCGTTCATGATTGCGCTCCTTGTGCCGCGTCCTCGGCCGCTTCCACGGCTTCCGCAAGCCGCAGCGCCACGATGCCGGGCGTCGCGCCGAAGTCGTTGATCTCGATTTCGGCGGCGCCGTCGTAGCGCGTGAAGAAGCGGTCGAGCACGCTCTTCCAGATGTGGCCGTAGCCGTCCACGCTCGTATGCACGGTCACGCGCGCGCGCAGGTCGCCGGCGGGCTGCAGCAGCACTTCGAGATCGCCCGAGCCGACGACGCCCACGTGCGCGCGCGTCGTGACGGCGCGCTGCGCCGGATAGTCGAAAGTCAGTTGTTCCATGTTGTTCCTCCGCCAATGCGGTGCTGAACGAGTCTGTCGATGAAGAGCGTGGCGGCGAGCAGGTCGGCCGCGCCGCCCGGCGATGCGTTGAGCGCAAGCAGCGAGCGTTCGAGCGAATCGAACGCGGCCCGGCCCGCGGGGGTGGCGATGCCGCCGGCCTCGCGCACGCGCCGCGCGCCGGCTTGCGCGGCTTCGCGGCCGGCGTGGCCCGCACGATGCAGCACGCAGGTATCGTCGAGCGAGGCCATGATCGCGAGCAGCGCATCGACGCGTGCGGTGCCTTCGTCCTGTCCTCGCGCGCGCGCTTCGAGCAGGGCGGGCAGGCCTGCATGCGTCACGTGCGGGAAGCCGTCCTGCGCTTCGCTGCGCGCGCCGCCTACGTTGTATTGCCGGCGCACGCGCTCGCCGTTGCTGAGTGTGGGGCGCGCGTGGGGATCGTAGAAGCGGTCGTCGTAGCGGGCGATCTGCGCGCCGGTTTCGCAGATGCGCGAGGCGTGGGCGCAGGCCGATTCATCGCTGTCCGGCGGCGCATGCACGATGGCCGCGCCCGCCACGAGCAAACCGATGATCCAGATCGCGCCGCGATGCGTATTGCTGCCGTTCGTCGCGCGCATCATCGCGGCTTCGCCGGCACGGCCGATGCGTGCGAGATCGGTGCGCAGGGCGACGCCGGGCGTCGCGCCGCGCGAGGCGCGCGCGAGCGCGCGGAACGTCGGTTCGAGCGCATGCGCGGAGCGCAGCATGGTCGCGAGATCGAGGTCGCTGTGCGCACCGTTGCCGCGCGCGTCGACGAGACCGGGCTTCGGCGTGAGCCGTGCCTCGTCGATCAGCGCGTCGCGCGCGAAGCGCGCCAGTTGAGCGTCGGGGCAGGCGGCTTCGTCGCGTGCCGCGAAGGCGGCATGCGGATCGCGCGCAAGCGGTGCCCCGTTGCTCTCGGCCAGGGTGGCCTGGGTATCGAACGCAAGCGTGCGCATCGCGCTCACCAGCTACGAAAACGCGCGGGCGGCGTGTAGAGCCCGCCCGACCACGTCACGAGATCGTCGATGCTGCGCGCCGCGAGCAGCGAGCGCTTCGCCTCGCCACGGCGGATGCCGAGATCTTCGGGGAACTGAACGATGCCGCGGCGGCGCAATTCGCCGGTCTTCTCCGGCTTCGCGCGCTGGCCGATGGGCGTCACGCCCGCCACGGCGGCCAGCGCCGCGCGCCGCTCTTCCACGCCTTCCGCGCGATGCAGATGCGCGATGCCTTCCTCGGTGACGACGTGGCTCACGTCGTCGCCGTAGATCATGACGGGCGCGACGGGCATGCCGCTCTTCTCGCCCACGGCGATGGCGTCGAGTTCGTCGACGAAGGTCGACTCGCCGCCTTTCTTCCAGGTCTCGGCCAGTTGCACGACGAGTTTGTGGCCGCGCGAGACCGGGCCCGTATTTTTAAGCAGCTTGAGCCAGGCCTCGCTCGCATGGCGGCGGCCGCGCGGATCGTGGCCCATGTTCGGCGCACCGCCGAAGCCGGCGAGGCGCCCGCGCGTGACCGTGGAAGAGTTCGCGTCGGCATCGATCTGCAGCGTCGAGCCGATGAAGAGATCGACCGCGTACTGCCCCGCGAGCTGGCACAGCACGCGGTTCGAACGCAGGCTGCCGTCGCTGCCCGTGAAGAACACGTCGGGGCGCGCGGCGATGTACGCCTCCATCCCCACTTCGCTGCCGAAGCAATGCACGCTCTCCACCCAGCCTGACTCGATGGCGGGAATCAGCGTGGGATGCGGATTGAGCGTCCAGTTGCGGCAGATCTTGCCCTTGAGGCCCAGCGACTCGCCGTAGGTGGGCAGCAGCAGCTCGATCGCAGCGGTGTCGAAGCCGATGCCGTGATTGAGCGCCGTGATGCCGTACGGCGCATAGATGCCCTTGATGACCATCATCGCGGTGAGCACCTGCAGATCGCCGATATGGCGCGGGTCGCGCGTGAAGAGCGGCTCGACCGCAAAGGGGCGGTCGGCCTGTACGACCACGTCGACCCACGAGCCGGGGATATCGACGCGCGGCAGCTCGTCGACGATCTCGTTGACCTGCACGATCACGATACCCTGGCTGAAGGCGGCGGCTTCGGCAATGGTGGGGGTGTCCTCGGTGTTCGGACCCGTGTAGAGGTTGCCGTGGCGATCGGCTTTCTCGGCGCACAGCAGTGCGACCTGAGGAATCAGGTCCACGAACATGCGCGCATATAGTTCGACGTACGTATGAATCGCGCCGACTTCGAGCTGCCCGTCTTCAAGCAACTGCGCCACGCGCAGGCTCTGCGGCCCAGCGAACGCGAAGTCGACGCGCCGGGCGATGCCGCGCTCGAAGAGCGTGAGGTGCTCGGGGCGGCTGATGCTCGAAATGAGCAGATGAATGTTGTTGAGCTTGCCGGGATCGGCCTTTGCGAGCGAGCGCGAGAGAAAGTCGGCCTGCTTCTGGTTGTCGCCCTCCAGGGCGACGCGGTCGCCCGGGCGGATCAGCAGTTCGAGGGCGTCGGTCATGCGCGCGGCGGGCAGGACACCGTCTTCGAGCCAGCCGGCAACGGCGGCGAGGCGACGGGTTTTTTCGTCGCGGCGCGTGGTCCACGAGCGCGGCGCCAGGGCGGGAGGATGTGATTCGGGTGCGGCGGCGAGAGGCTTCATCGGCAGATCAGCTCCGTGAGCGGGAAGACGAAGAGCGCGCTTTTTTGGCGGCGGGCAGTGCCGCGGCGCGCTCGGTGAGAAAACGATAGATCAATTCACCCGTGCCGAGCAGATGCGCGGCCACGAGCGCCTGGGCGGCGGGAATGTCGCCGCGCTGGACGGCCGCGAGGATCTCGGCATGCTCGGCGTCGGACTCGCCCTTGTACTCGGGAAAGCCGAATTTCAGGCGCAGATAGCGCTCGCCGCGCCGGTGCAGCGAGGCGAGCGTCTCCATCAGGTGGGGCCGGCCGGCGGGCGCATAGAGGCTCGTGTGGAACGCTTCATTGCGCGCCACGTAGAGCGACGGATCGCGCTCGCGTTTTGCAGCGTCGGCGAGCGCGCGCGCCTCGCGCAGCGACTGCGCGGTGTGCTTCGGGATGGCGAGGCCGAGCGCGAGGCTCTCCAGCGCGGAGCGCATCTCGTAGATCTCGCGCGCTTCGTCCGCACAGAGCGGCGCGACGCTTGCCCCCCGGTTGAGCTCGATACGCGCCCAGCCTTCGCTGGCGAGCTGGCGCAGCGCTTCGCGCACGGGAATGGCGCTCACCGAGAAGTGGCGCGCAATGGCGTCCTGGCGCAGCGGCGCGCCGGGCGCGAGCGTGCCCGTCACGATGGCGTCGCGCAGGGCGTTTGCGATCACGTGGGAAGTGCTGGGGCGCGGTGCCGCCGCGGCCGGCAGGCCGGTCGCCGTCGTGTCGCCTTCCAGGGGAAAACCAGCCGTTACGTCGCTCATGAGATCAAATATTATATATAAAACAGCGAGGGTGGAAGCCCCATCAAGCTGAACGAGAAGGTGCCGTAAACGGGGAAGTAGCAGCGTTTTCTTCAGACGAATCGTCGCGATACGAACCGCGCCGATTGCTTTGCATGGGACGAGGAGCATCATGAATTCGATTACCGGTGCGGCGCGGCGAGCGCGGCCCAAAACACCGCTGAACCGTTCGCAGATCGCAGGCTTCTGGGGCGCCTGGGCCGGCTGGACGCTCGACGGCATGGACTCGTTCATCTACGCGCTCGTGCTCACGCCCGCGCTCACCGAGTTGCTGCCGCACTCGGGCTATGCGGCCACTCCATCGAACATCGGGCTCGCGGGCTCGATTCTTTTTGCGCTGTTCCTGGTCGGCTGGGGGCTCTCGTTCATCTGGGGCCCGCTTGCCGACCGCTTCGGCCGCACGCGCGTGCTAGCGGGCACCATTTTCATGTTCGCCATCTTCACGGGCCTTTCGGCCACGGCGCAGAGCGTGTGGGCGCTCGCCATCTACCGCTTCCTCGCGGGCGTCGGCATAGGCGGCGAGTGGGCGCTGGCCGGCACCTACGTGGCCGAGTCCTGGCCGGAGGACCGCCGCAAGATGGGTGCGGGCTATCTGCAGACCGGCTACTACGCGGGCTTCTTCATCGCCGCGGCGCTGAACTACACCATTGGCGTGCACTTCGGCTGGCGCGCGATGTTCCTCACCGGCGCGATTCCGGTGGTGGTGGCCATTCTCGTGCTGCTGCGCGTGGAAGAGCCGGACAAGTGGCAGAAGTCGGAGGCGAGCCACGAGCATCAAGGCCGCCCGCTGCGCGAGATCTTCGGGACCGCTTATCGCCGGCGCACCATCGTGGCGTGCGCGTTGCTCACCATCGCGATCATCGGCCTGTGGGCGGGCGCGGTGTACGAGCCTTCCGCCGTGATCCAGCTCGCGACGCGTGCGGGTGCGAGCAAGGCCCAGGCGATCCGCACGGCCTCGATTGCGACAGGACTCCTCTCCATCGGTACGATCCTCGGCTGTCTCGTGCTGCCGCCGATGGCGGAGCGTGTGGGGCGCAAGTGGACGCTCGCGATCTATTTTGCGGGGATGGCGATAGCGATTGCAGCGAGTTTCGGCTGGGCTTATTACCTCGAGAACGGGCTCGTGCCGTTCATCGTGCTGCTCTTCGTGCTCGGTTTCTTCGGCGGCAACTTCGCGCTGTTCAGTCTCTGGCTGCCGGAGCAGTTCGGCACGCGCGTGCGCGCCACGGCGTTCGCGTTCTGCACGTCGTTCGGGCGTTTCGTGGGGGCGGGGGTGAACTTCCTGCTCGGCGCGGCGGTGCTGCATATGCACACGCTGGGTGTACCAGTGGCGCTCACGGCGTTGGCGTTCATAGCCGGGTTGTTCATTATTCCGTTCGCGCCGGAGACGAAGGGCGAGGCATTGCCGGGGTGACGCGAGCGCAGCAATGTAATAACATTGTGTTGACGTCTCATGAGGGCGTGGAATAACATTGTGATTACGGTGAGGTCATGAAAACGACAATCCGCAGGATGGGCAATTCGCAGGGCGTGCTGATCCCGAAGCCCGTTCTGGCACAGTTGGGATTGGAGAACGAAGTGGAAATGGAAATCGAAAACGACGCAATCGTGCTGAGGCGGCCGCGGCAACCGGCTCGTGAAGGCTGGGCGGAGGCGAGCAAAGCGCTCGCCCAGAGTGGCGATGATGCGCTTGTGATGGGTGAGTTTCCGAATGCCGACGATGCGGAGCTTGAATGGTAGTGCGAGGGGAAGTGTGGCTGGTCGCGCTCGACCCGACACTGGGCAGCGAGATTCAAAAGACGCGCCCCTGTGTCGTGATTTCCCCGTCTGAAATGCACGATCATTTACGGACAGTCATCGTTGCTCCGATGACTTCGAAGGGCCGTCCGGCACCGTTTCGAATTCCGGTTACGTTCAAGCGGAAGCAGGGTCTCGTCCTTCTCGATCAGGTTCGTGCAGTGGACAAGGTGCGATTGGTCAAGAAGGAGGGTTCGGTCCCCGAAGAAACGCTTCGGCACACTCTGCGGACGTTGCAGGAGGTCTTCGCCGAATAGGGAGGAAGTCAGCGGGAATGCAGGCTTCTTCCATGAACCCGTCGACCCTACCGCCGCATCCGCGCCATCACCGGCGGAAACAGCCGCCACCCGAGATTGACGCCCAGACTGGCCACCACGATCAGCGCCATGCCGCCCAGTTGCGGCACGCTGAGCGCGCGTCCGTACACCAGCGCGTCGACGGCGATTGCCGTGAGCGGGTAGACGAACAGCAGCACGGCGATCACCGGTGTCGTGAGCTGCGGCAGCGCGCCGTAGATCAGCACATACGAAAGCCCCGTGTGCAGCACCCCCATGCCGATTACCCAGCCCCATTGCGCGGCCGAGATATGCGCCAGTTCGAGCGGCGCGAAGAACGGGGCGATCAGCGGCAGGCATACGGCGCCCACGGCGCATTGCGTGAGCGTCAGCAGATGCGGACGCAGTCCGCCCAGGCTCTTCGCCATCAGTGTGACGCTCGCATAGAGCACCGATCCCCCCAGCGCTTCGGCCACGCCGATCAGATAGCGCTGATGCCCTTGCAACGCGCCCTCGGCCAGCACGCCCGACGCGAGCACGAGCCCCGCGAACGCGATGCCGATCCAGCCCAGCCGGTCCGCGCCGAGGCGTTCGTGAAAGAGCGCGGCGCCGATCAGCACGACCCAGAACGGCTGCACATGGAACACCACCGTCGCGACGGCAATGCTCGTGCGGTGAATTGCATCGAAAAATGCGACCCACTGCGTAACCATCAGCACTCCCGATAAAACCGCGAGTGCCAGCGTGCGGCGCGTGAACTGGCGCGGCGAGAGCCAGCCCTTGTACAGGCAGTACGCCGCGAGCGCCAGCATGCCGAAGAAGCAGCGGAAAAACACGAGCGTCATGGCGCCCAGCCGCGCTTCTTCGACGAAGACGCCGATCGTGCCCATCAGCAGCCCGCCGCTCGCGAGCATGAGGGCGCCTTGCTGGCGGTGGGTCGGGCTCGCGGTTTGCATAGGTTCGTGACGCGAAAGAGGGAAGAAAACCGCCCCAGTATTCGTCAGTTGCAGACCGCAGGCAAACGAATTAAATTGAACAATTCCATCAATACCGCTGATGAATCATGACCCCGGAATTCGACCTCGACCTCATGCGCACCTTCGTAGCCGTGGCCGACGCGGGCAGCTTCACGCGAGCCGCGGTCGCGGTGCACCGTTCGCAGGCGGCCGTGAGCATGCAGATCAAGCGGCTCGAGCAGATGCTCGGCACCACGCTCTTCACGCGCGATACGCGCAATCTCGCGCTCACGCGGCCGGGCAGCACGCTGCTCGAATACGCGCGGCGCGCGCTCGAACTGCAGGAGGAGGCTTGGTCGGCGCTCGTGCGGCCGGAGGTGACGGGGCGCGTCGTGCTGGGCGCCCCCGACGATTACATGGCGGCGTTGCTGTCGCCCGTGCTGCGGCGCTTCTCGACGCTCTATCCGCATGTGGAGATCGAGATCGTCTGCGCGCAAAGCGTGGCGCTAGGGCCGATGCTGGCGGACAACAAGATCGATCTCGCCTTCGTCACGCGCGACCGCAAGCTGCGCGGCGAGTTCGTGCGCAGCGAGGACATGGTGTGGGTGGGCTCGGCCGAGGACCCCGCGCCGCTCGCCATGTCGCCGCTGCCGGTGGGGCTCTACGAGCATGGCAGCGTGGCGCGCGCGCATACGGTGGCGGCGCTCGATGCGGCGCAGATCCGCTATCGCGCCGCCTATAGCAGCGCGAGCCTGATGGGGCTGATGGCGACGGTCGAGGCGGGTATCGCCGTCGTCGCGCTTACGCGCTGCAGCGTGCCGTCGCGCTTCGCGATTCTGGGCGAGGACGAGGGCTTGCCGAAGATCGAGCCGCTCGACATCATCGTCGCGCGCAGCGTGAAGTCGAACCGGCCTACCTGCGATTACCTGGCACAGCAGATGGTGCAGGATCTTTCGGTGCGGCGTCAGCGCGGGTAGACGTTGACTTCGCCGCCTACCGCGAGGCGCACGCGCTCGCCGGGGCGCGGCGTGCGGTAGCCCGGCACGCGCGCGCGCACCGTGGTCGGCGAATCGAGCAATTGCAGCGTGAGCGCCGCGTCCTGCCCTTCGAAGCTGATGTCGCGCACAAGGGCGTCGAGCGCGCCGCTGCGCTGCGCGTCTTCGGGCAGCACGTCGATCTGCTCGGGGCGCAGCATCACGTCGACGTCGCCGTCGGCGGCCATCGAGCCTTCCACCACGGGCAGCGTGCCGAGCACGCATCGCGCGCGGCCGTCCGCCACCGTGCCCGGCAGCAGCACGGCCTCGCCGATGAACGCTGCCAGCTCGCGCGTGACGGGGCGCCGATAGAGCGCCTGCGGCGCGGCGGTCTGGAGCAATCGCCCGCGCCACAGCACCGCGACCTCGTGGCCCAGCGAGAGGGCTTCGGCCTGATCGTGCGTGACGAGTACGGCGGTCGCGCCCGCCGCGGCGAGCGCGCGCGCGACGGCTTCGCGCGTTTCGATGCGCAGCGCGGCGTCGAGCGACGAGAACGGCTCGTCGAGCATCACGAGACCCGGCGACGGCGCGAGCGCGCGCGCGAGCGCCACGCGCTGCTGCTGGCCGCCCGAAAGCTGCTGCGGTGCGCGCTTCGCATAGGACTCCGGAAGGCCGACGAGTTCGAGCAGCTCGGCCACGCGATGCTGCGCGCGGCGTTGCGTGCGCGGCAGGCCGAACACGATGTTCTCGGCCACGGTGAGGTGGGGGAAGAGCGCGCCTTCCTGCGGCACATAGCCGATCTGGCGTTTCTCGGCGGGCAGATGCTGGCCCTCGCCGGCCACCCGCCGGCCGTCGATTTCGATCGTGCCCGCGTCGGCGCGCTCGAAGCCGCACAGCACGCGCAGGAGCGTAGTCTTGCCGCTGCCCGAAGGCCCGAGCAGCGCGAGCAGCGAGCCCGATTTCACGGAAAGATCGATGCCGTGCAGCACCGGGTGGCCGTCGAACGCCTTTTGCAGGCCGGAAATGCGAAGAGTGCTCATGGGCGATACGGTGGAGGCGGTCAGGAGGTCACTTCGGGCGGCGTGACCGAATGCGCGGCGAGCGCGCTCTTGCCCGCGAATGCGAACAGCAGTCCCGATGCGGCGAGCGAAAGCGCCGTGAGCAGCGCGGCATAGGGCGCGGCGGCGGCGAACGCGAGCGTGGCGGTGTCGCTCCAGACTTGGGTGGCGAGCGTGTGCGTGCCGATGGGCGAGAGCAGCAGCGTCGCGTTGAGTTCGGTGACGACGGAGATGAACACCATCGAAGCCGCGGCGCCGAGCCCGGGGCCAGCAAGCGGCAGCACCACGCGGCGCAGCGTTTCGAACCAGCCGAGACCGAGCGAGCGCGCCGTGTCTTCGAGCCGCTGCTGCGCCTGCAGCAGCGCGGCGCGTACGCTCACGAGCGCGAGCGGCAGGAAAAGCATGGCGTAGGCGACGATCAGGAGCGTCGTGCTCTGATAGAGCGGCGTGAGCACGCGCACGGCAAGCGAGACGATCGCGAGCGCGATGACGATGCTCGGCACGCCTTGCGCCACGAACGTCGTGCGTTCGAGGAACGTGGCGAGGCGCCCCGGATAGCGCGCGAGCAGGTACGCGAGCGGTAGCGCGAGCAGCGTCGTCACGACGGCGGCCGTGAGGCCGAGGCGCAGCGAAGCGAACGTGGTCTCGAAGAGCAGTTCGGGCGAGACGTCGGCCGGCGTGATCGCGGCCGCGCCGGGCTGCGTGAGCCAGTAGCCGATCATGCCGAGCGGCACGCCCAGCGTGGCGATGTTGAGCCCGAGGAAGGCTGTTGCGACGGGCCAGCGCCAGCGCCCGAGCGCATGGCGCGTGACGGCGCGGCGCGTGCCGCGATCCACGCGCTCGTAGCGTGCGCGGCCGCGCACGCGGAATTCGAGCGCGAGCACGACGAGGCACAGCAGGATCAGCACGCAGGCGAGCAGCGACGCGCCGCCGCCGTCGAAGCTCGTGCGGTACTCGGCGTAGATCTCGGTCGTGAAAGTGCGAAAGCGCAGCAACTGGAACGAGCCGAACTCGGCCAGCACGCCGAGCGCGACGAGCAGCATGGAGCCGAGAAGGGCGGGGCGCAATTGCGGCAGCACCACGCGCACGAAGGTGTTCCAGCGATTGCAGCCGAGCGCGCGCGCGGTTTCTTCGAGCGCGGGGTCGAGCCCGCGCAGCGCGGCGGCCACGGGCAGATAGACGAGCGGGAAATAGGCCGTCGTGATGACGATGAAGGCGCCGAGAAAGTCCTGCAGATCGAGGCTCAGCGAAATCCAGGCGAAGCTCGTGATGAACGCGGGCATCGCGAGCGGCGCGGCGGCGAGCAAGGCCCAGACGCGACGTCCGGGCACGTCGGTGCGCTCGACGAACCAGGCGACGGCGGTGCCGAGCACGGCCGAGGCCAGCGTCGCGGAGACCGTGATGGAGAGCGTGTTGACCAGCAGTTCGCCGACGAGCGGCCTGAAGATCAGGTCGGCGGCGTCGGCGAATCCAAACGAAAGCGCGCGCCAGAACGTCAGCGCGAGCGGGAGCAGCACCAGCAGGGGGCCGAGGAGCGCGGCGGCGACCAGCGCGCGCGGCACACGTCGCCGCGCGGGCGGCGCGTGGCCGCCCGACTCCTCGATGGCTGGCGCCGTGGTGACAGCTTCACTCACGATAGTGCCGGTATTGCAGTTACGGTTACAGAAGACCCGCCTGGCGCAGCAGCTTGCCGGCCTGGCTGTCGTCGCCCAGTTGCTCGATCGTCAGTTGCGGCGGATGGAGCTGGTCGAACGGCTTGTTGATCGGGTCGGCGGCCACGCCGGGGCGCAGCGGGTACTCGAAGCTGATGTGGTCCTGCGCCATCAGCTTCTGGGCGCGATCGCTCACGAGGTATGCGAGGAACTTCTGCGCGCCGTCGGCGTTGTGCGCCGACTTCAGCACGGCGGCGCCCGAGACGTTCACGAGCGCGCCGATGTCGCCGTTCGCGAAGTGCGCCACGGCACTGCGCGTCTTGGCGTCGCCCACTTCGGCGTGCAGACGATCCCAGTAGTAGTTGTTGATGATGCCCGTGGCAACCGCGCCGCGGTTCACGGCGGCGACCACGCCTTCGTCGTCGTCGAAGATCTGCGAGTTGGCCTTCAGGCCCTTGAGCCATTCGAGCGTCGCGGCTTCGCCCTTGGCGGCGATCATGGCGTCCACGAGCGGCAGGAAGTCGGCGTCGGACGGCGCGATGCCGACCTTGCCCTTCCATTCGGGCTTCGCGAGATCCATGAGCGACTGCGGCAACTGCGCCGGCTGGACCTTCGCCGTGTTGTACGCGAGCACGTTTTCGCGCGCGGTCACGCCCACCCACTGGCCGGCCGGCGAGCTGAAGCGAGCGGGCACGGCGGAAAGCGTGGCGGACTGCACGGGTGCGAGCAGGCTCTTCTCTTCGAGCAGCATCAGCTCGGGCGAGTTTTCCGTGAAGTAGACGTCGGCGGGCGACTTGTCGCCTTCCGCGACGATCTGCGCGGCAAGCGCGGGGCCTTCATCGGTGCGGACCTTCACGCTGATGCCGCTCTGTTGTTCGAAGTCCTTGGCAAGCTGGTTCATGACCTGCTCGTGCTGGGCGTTGTACACCGTGATCGAATCGGCGCGAGCGGCGAGCGGCAGCGTGCCGGCCACGGCCAGCGCGACGCTCAGGGCGGCGGCGCGCAGCGGCGCGCCGGGGAACGAAAGCTTCATGATGTGTCGTTATCCGTTGATGAAGAAAGGCGCCTGGGTCATCCATTCCCCAGGCGATCCTCAGGGCATTCACTCAGGCCGAGAACAGCTCCGCGCCGATGTACGAACCGGGTTTCGCGCCCGGCGGGCACGCGAAGATCGCGCTGCCGATGTGGGTCGTGAACTGGTTCATCATGTCGAACTTCGAGAGCTTTTCGTTGATCGGAATGAAGCCCGCGCGCGGGTCGCCCTGGTGAGCGATGAAAATCAGGCCCGCGTCGTACTCGGTTTCCTGGCGCCACGGCGGCCAGCGCTCGATATAGAAGTTCGCGCTGTCGTTGTAGGAGTACGAACGGCGCAGGACGCGCGCCCCGTTGTTCGTCGAGCGATGCGACAGCCTCACGTGCGAGTTTTCCGGGATCAGCGGATTGCCATCCTTGTCCTGCGCGGCGAGATCGACCGGGTCGAACTCCTTCTCCTTGCCGATGGGCGCACCACTGTACTTCTGTCGTCCGAACACCTGCTCCTGGAAGCCGAGTTCCATCTGGTCCCAGTGTTCGAGCGTGATGCGGATGCGGCGCACGACCGTGTACGTGCCGCCCTGCATCCAGGGCGCGTCGGCATCGTTCGCCCATACGAATTCGTTCAGCTCCTTCGGATTCCCGATCGCCGGATTGTCCGTGCCGTCCTTGAAGCCCATCAGATTGCGCGGCGTCTGGCCCTTCGGGCCCGAGAGGAAGCCGGCCTGGCCCCAGCGCATGCGCAGGACGCCGTAGCCCTGGCGCGCGAGTTGGCGCACCGCGTGGAACGCCACCTGGGCGTCGTTCGCGCAGGCCTGCACGTAGAGGTCGCCGCCGGTCTTTTCGGCCACGAGCTGGTCGCCGTTGAAGCGCGGCAGATCCACGAGCGCGGCGGGCCGCTTGCTCGCGAGACCGTAGCGGTCCTTGCCTTCGGACGTGAAGAGGCCGGGGCCGAAGCCGAACGTCACCGTGAGGCCGGCCGGCCCGAGACCCAGCACGTCGCCGGAGTCGGGCGCGGGGTGATCGTCGCCGGTGCCTTCCAGCGCCGCGGCCGGCTGGCCCTGCGTCATGCGCGCGGCCGATTCTGTCCACTGCTTGAGCAGGTTGATCACGTCCTCGCGCGAGGTGGTCGTGAGGTCGAATGCGGCCAGATAGGTGTGCGCCTGCTGCGCCGTGGCGATGCCGCCCTGGTGCTCGCCGTAGAACGGCTCGACGGCGAGCAGCGGGTCCATGCTTGCCGCGTGCTTCTTCGCTTCCATGGCCGCGTGCGCGACACCGGGCGCGGACAAGCCGGCGCCTAGCGTCGCGCTCGCCGCGACCGCGGCGCCGCCGGCCTTCAGGAAGCCCCGGCGCGTGGGGCGCTCGGGTGTGTTTGTGGGGTCTTCGGAGGACATGATTATTTTGCCAGTACGAGAGTATTGACGTCGTCTTCCACGTAGTAGAAGCCGTCGCCCGCCGGCGTCAGCGCGATGCCGAACAGGTCGCCGTTGCCCGGAGGCGTCTGCGCCTTGTCCGTATCGATCCAGCGTGCGTAGAGCTGCTTCGCCGCGGCCGGGTCGATCTCCACGACCTGACCGTTGAGCGCATTCGTGACGAGCAGGTGACCTTGCGGCGTCATGATCATCGCGAGCGGGCGGTGGAGCATACCATCCGCCGTGAGCTGACGGCCAACGCCGGCGCTCGTGTCGCGCGTGAGCGGATCCTCGATCACGTTGACGCGGTTGCCGATTGCGTCCGAGACGTAGAGCAGCTTGTTGTCGGCGGAGAGCGCGAGGCCCGTCGGTCCGACGAGGAACACGCCCTTGTCGGCCTGCGCGCCGAAGCCGCTCGCCACCACGGTCTCGCTCTTCACGACCGGCACCTGGCCGCTCGGGATGTCGAGGTCGAGGCGCAGCACGGTGGCTTGCTTGAACACGGGCGGGTTGCCGTCCGCGCCGCCCACGCCGAAGCCGGCGTTGCTCAAGAACAGCGTGGCATGGTCGCCGTTGTCCACCACGGCCATGTTGCCCCACGGGTCGTTGATGTTCGGGCTGCTGATGGTTTTCGCGATCTTGCCGCTGGAATCGAGCACGATCAGGCAGCCGGCGCCCTTGGTGCCGGTCGTGCCGTCGTTGGAGGGCGTGCTGCCCACGATCACCCAGCCCGACTTGAGCATCGTCATCGCCGTGGAGAGGCCGACGCCGCCCGGGCATTCCTTCAGGTCGCGCGGGATCGTCGCGAAGAGCGACATCTGCTTCGTGTCGGGGTGGTAATCGACGATCGTCGAGCCCGTGCCCTGCAGGTTGGCCGCGTTGTTGAAGTTGTCCACGAGCACGTCGCCTGTCTTGACCGTGCCGGCGCTGACCGGTGCGACGACGATCGCGTACGGGTTCTGGTCGCCGTTGTCGGGGACGGTGTTGATGAGCGTGGTGTCCTTGTGGACGGACGGCAGCAGGCCTTCGGAATCGGCGTGAGCGGCGAGCGGGGCGCCGGTGAGCGTGGCCGCCGCGGCGAGCGCCAGCGCGGCGCGCGTGAAGTGGGCCGTGCGTTGCAGGAGCGTGCGCGTAGCATGTTTCATCGTGAATCTCCGTGCCCCGCAAGCAAACCGTGCGCCGCGTGGGGCGCTCATGACGGCAAGGACTCGCGAGGACTTGGTGTTGGCCATGGGATCAGGTTTCGATCGGTTGTGACAGGGCGTCGGGTCAGAACGTGATGTTGGTGCGCAGACCCACCACGAACGTGTTGCGCAGCGCCTCTGTCGGGTTGTCCGGGTTCTGGCCCGCACCGGCGTTGAACGTGTACTGCGCGTCGGCCTGGATCTGCCACCAGGGATTGACCTGATACTGGTAGGTCGCCTCGAGGGCCGTCTCGCTGCCGCGCGGAACGTTTCCGGCAGCCAGGTCGGCCGCGGCCGCGTCGTTGCTCACCTTGATATAGGCGAGAGCCAGACCCACGCTGTCGTTGTCGCGGCCGGCGAACGGCGCTTTCATCACGATCCCGAGGTTGGCGCTCACGCTGACCTCGTTGCGGTCACTGGGCGCGCCCATCACGCGTGCGAACACGCCAATGCTGCGCGGCTCGTCGGGATCGGGGCGCCAGATCATCTGGTCGGCGACGGCGTAGAAGCTGTAGTCGCCCTTGTGCTGGATCGACGAATTCTGCTGGTCGGCGAACGAGTCGCTGTTGTACCAGAAGCCCAGCTTGTACGTGCCCGGCAGCTTCTTGCTGGCGTCGGCGCTCACGAGATCGCCTTCGGCCGGCTGGTTGATCGCGTACTGCAGCTCGCCGATCACCATCGCACCGTTGTGCAGATTGAAGTTCGTGCCGCTCAGGTTGTTCGGGTCGTTGCCGAGCGGGTCGGCGTCGAACACGCCGATCAGGCCGGTGAGCGAACCGTTGATCTGGCCGCGCAGGCGCACGCCGAGGTCGGAGAGCGGGTAGGCGGGGCCGCCGTTGGGCAGGTCGTACGAAGGCAGGCCCGGCCAGCCGAACATCGTGTTCACGAAGAGCGACGCGTACTGGCTCACCATGAATTCCTGGTCGAGACTTTGCTGACCGATCTTCACGTCCACGCGCTTGTTGAGGAACGACTGCTGGTACCACATCTCCCACAGGCGCGTGGTGTCCTGCGCTTCGATGCCGCTCGCCGTGTTCAGCGTGCCGAGATTCAGCGCGCTCAGGTTCGAGCCGTGAATGTTGAGCGCGCTGATATTGAAGAGGCCGCCCGGGACGCCAAAGTACTTGCTCGTATCGAGCTGCAGGGTCGCCGTGGTGAGGCCGTCATAGGTGCCGCCGCGGTTCAGGCCGCCGCGCAGGTTCGCGAGATATTCGCTCGTCTCGGTTAGCTGGAACGAGAAGCCGTACTGGCCCATCCACGGGCGCAGGCCGCCCATGTCGCCGAGCAGGTTCTGGCGGCTCCAGATGCCGGTCCAGAAGTTGGACGGTTGCGCCTGGATGGCGAGGTCGGCTTCCGGGGCTTCCGGATTGGCGTCGGGGTTGGCGGTTGCCTGGGCGTGGGCGGCGCCGCTCGCGAGGGTCGCAAACGCAACGGACAGGGCGAGCCTGCGCAGCGCCGGGAAACGGCGCCGGATCCCGTAGCCGCACAGCGCGGCGGGACGAACTGACCGGGAGAACTTCATCGAGATCCTTATTGATTATGTCGATGTCCACGATGTGGACACCGCTGCACATGAATTCTCTTTATCGCCGCCATTGGGAGGCCAGCGAACGGGGCCCATCGTACCCATCAGGAATACAAGAGTCAACACAAATGAGAATGATTCTCATAAGAATTACTTGGGGGATGCAGTGTGTTTACAAATGGCTGTCGAAATGCATTGTTTGGGCTTGCAGCCAGTCAGAAGCGACGTCGATCGGCGGGGAGGCGGAAGTCGCCTATCATCGCTACGTGAATGGCCGTGCGCGCCCGGCGGCGCGCATTTTCATCGGACGAACTGCTCATGACCGCTTCCGGTTTTTCTCGCGACTTTTTCCTTGATTCGCGTCTCGACGGGCGCGCCGGACTCGACCGCTATTTCGCGCGTATCGGCTACGACGGGCCGCGCGCGGCCACGCTCGACGTGCTGCGCGTCTTGCATCGGCTTCATCCGCTCGCGATCCCCTTCGAGAACCTCGACGTTCTCGCCGGCCGGCGCATCTCGATCCGGCTCGAAGACATCGTCGCGAAGCTCGTCGATGCGCGTCGCGGCGGCTATTGCTTCGAACACAACACGCTCTTCGCTCATGCACTCGCGGCGCTCGGTTTTCGCGTGACGCCGCTTGCCGCGCGCGTGCTGTACGGGCGGCCAGCGGGTGCGATCACGGCGCGCACGCACATGCTCCTGCGTGTGGAGATGGACGATGCGGCATGGCTCGCCGACGTCGGGTTCGGCGGCACGACGCTTTGCGCGCCGCTCGCGTTCGCTTCGCAGGCGCCGCAGTCCACCCCGCTCGAATTCGCGCGCCTCGCGGTTCAGCCCGATGGCATGTGGAAGCTCGCCGTGCAGGAAGGCGACACCTGGAGCGATGTGTATCGTTTCGAATCGACGCCGGCCGAATGGGTCGATTACGAAGTCGCGAACTGGTACACGTCGACGTCGCCGGATTCGTTTTTCGCGGGCAATCTCATCGCGTGCGGCGTAAGAGCGGGCGGCCGCATGGCGTTGTTCAACGACCGCTATACCGAGCGCGATGCGAGCGGCCGCCGCACGCTTACGCGCAGGATTGCCGGCGCGGACGACCTGATGGGTTGCCTGCACGCGAGCTTCGGCATCGATGCTTCGGACTTCGATGCAGGTACGCTGTATGCGCGGATTGCGGGTCGCGCGCCGGGTGACTGAGCGCGAATAAACGCGGATAAACCAGGCGAAGGAGTCGGCAATGATCGGTCGCATGATCGCGATTACGGTGACGTGGCTCGCGCTCATGGGCGCGCTGTTGTTCGGCGCGGCGGGGACGCTCGCGTGGCTCGCCGCCTGGTTGTGGCTGGCGGAGTTCGCGGCCACGAGCCTCTGGCTCGGTCTCTGGCTTGCGCGCGTCGATCCCGGGCTGCTGGCCGAGCGCCTCTCGCCTTATGCGCGGCGCGGCCAGAGTACCTGGGACCGGGTGTTCATGCTCATGGTCACGGTGGGCTGGTGCGCGTGGCTCGTGCTGATCGGCGTCGATGCCGTGCGCCGCGGCGGGTCGCACGTGCCGCTCTGGCTGAGCGTGGTGGGCGCCATTGCAATCTTCCTTTGCATCTACCTCACGCGCGGCGTGTTCGCCGCGAACCGCTACGCCGCGCCGGTCGTGGCGATCCAGCGCGAGCGCGGCCATGCGGTGAGCGATACCGGGCCGTATGCCCACATTCGCCATCCGATGTACGCCTACGCCATGCTGCTGCTCGCCGGCACGCCCCTGATGCTGGGTTCGTGGTGGGGGCTCGCGGGCGTGCCCCTCATGATGGTGGCCATCGGCTGGCGAGCGGTCAAAGAAGAGCGCGTGCTGGCCGAGGGGCTGCCCGGCTACCGCGAGTATATGCAGCGCGTGCGTTATCGCTTCGTGCCGGGCATCTGGTGACGCGGTGCGCCGCTGTGGGCGGCGCGCGTCGCGGCGGCTTCGGGCCTTGGCTTAGCCTAAGGCCTCAGACTTCGGGCGGCGCGGGCAAGCGCTCGGCATGGCGCCGGTAAAGCCATGCCTGGGCCGCTGCAGTGAGCAACACGAAGACGATATTCGCGAGACTCTGGCTGGCCGCGAGCACGAGAAGCCGCGCAGGCGAGTCGAGCATGGCGGGCGTGATGCCGACCGCGCCGATGGCGATCAGCGCGAGCGGCAGCACGGCAACGAACGGCACGCCCAGCAGGCTCCAGAAATGGCCGCGGCTGTCGTGCCAGGCGGCGCGCAGTGCGATGGGGTTGCCGAGCGAGAGCGACGGAAAGAGCAGGCTCAGCCGCACGGCGATGTAGATCCAGACGACACCGACGAGGAACCCGAGGAACGCGACGCCGCCCGCATAGTGCGGCCGCAGCACGGCGTAAAGCACGAGCGCGGTGACGATCAGCGCGAAGGTGAGCACGACGCCCACGCCGAACATGCGCATGAGCGGCTTGCCGCCGAGCGGGACGAGCGGCGCCGCGTGCTCGCCCTGCAGCACGAAGCGATGCACCTTGACGACGAACCCGAGATAGACGATCGAGTTCAGCAGCGAAGCGATATCGGCGGCGAGCACGAGCGCGCCCGACGGCATTTCGCCCTCGCCGGGCACGGGCCGCCCGGCGAAGGCGATCCAGCCGAGCACGGTGTAGACCACGAAGGCGCCGAGCATCAGCAGGGGCATCTGCGTCGCGGCTGCGCGCGCGCTGGCCCAGGCGCGCTTCACGCATTCCATGAAAGACATCGGTTGCATGGTCGCTATCGTTCGAGTAACAGATGGCCGACAGTCTAGCGCGGAGTCGGGAAGCGCCGCGCGCCGATGGCGCTTATTTCACCGCGAACAGCGTGAGATTCATCAGAATCTTGAACGCCCAGCCCAACGAAACCGCCCCGGCTACGCCCGCGCACCATAGCAGTACGAACCAGAGCCAGCCCGGCAGCGTGCGCCGCTTAGTGATAGTGATGGGTGTCGCCATGACGCACCTTTCCGCGGAAGACCCAGTAGCCCATCGTCGTGTACGCCAGAATGACGGGGAGTATCACCGCCGCGCCGACGAGCGTGAACATCTGGCTCGAACGCGGCGCGGCTGCTTCCCAGAGCGTGAGGCTCTGCGGAATCGCGTAGGGCCACAGGCTCACGAGCAGCCCGAGATAGCCGAGCGCCACGAGGCCGAGCGCCGCGATGAACGGCGTGTTGTGATGGCGCGCACGCACGGCGCGATGCATCCAGTACGCACAGGCCAGCACGAGCAGCGGCACCGGGGCGAGACGCCAGAAGAGCCGCGCGTCGAACCAGCGCGAAGCGATGCTGGCGTCCTGCAGCGGCGTCCAGACGCTCACGAGTGCGATGAACACGAGCAGGACCATCGTGAGAGGCCACACGAGCCGGTGCAGGCGGCGTTGCAGATCGCCCTCGGTCTTGGCGACGAGCCAGCAACTGCCGAGCAGGGCGTAGGTGGCGACGAGCCCGAACCCCGTGAGCAGGCTGAACGGCGTGAGCCAGCCGAAGGCGTTGCCCGCGAAGCGGCCGCCCTCGACCGGGATGCCCTGCAGGAACGCACCGAGCGCGATGCCCTGGAAGAACGCGGCGCCTGCCGATCCGCCGATGAAGGCGAGATCCCAAAGATGCTTCGTGCGGTTGGCCTTCGCGCGAATCTCGAACGAAACGCCGCGGAAGATCAGGCACGCGAGCATGAACACGAGCGGCAGATAGAGCGCGGAGAGCACGGTGGCATACACCACCGGAAAGACGGCGAAGAGCGCGGCGCCGCCGAGCACGAGCCAGGTTTCGTTGCCGTCCCAGACGGGGGCGACGGTGTCCATCATGAGATCGCGCTCGTGCTCGTCGGGGAAGAGCGGAAACACGATGCCGATGCCCAGATCGAAGCCGTCCAGCACGATATACATGAAGATGCCGAGTGCGATGATCGCAGCCCAGATGACGGTGACATCCATTTTTGCTTGCCTCTTTTGCGTGGCTATCGATACGAAGCGAGGGAAGGGGATCAGGCGTCGATCAGTTGATCGGCGGCCGAGAGCGGACGGCGCGCGGTCTGGCTTCCGGTCGGGGCGGCGGGCCGCCCGCTCTCGGGCCGATGGCCCGCCTGGCCCGTCTCGTCTGTTTGGTCCGGCAGTGTGGGCCCCTTACGGATCAGCTTGAGCATGTAGTAGATGCCGGTGCCGAACACGAGGAAGTACACGACCACGAAGGCCATCAGCGAAACGCTCACCTGCTGCGTCGTGAGCGGCGACACCGCCTGCGACGTGCGCATCACGCCGTAGACGACCCAGGGCTGGCGGCCGGCTTCGGTGGTGATCCAGCCGGCGAGCAGCGTGATGAAGCCCGTGGGGCCCATTGCCAGCGCGAAGCGCTGGAACCCGCGCGACTCGTAGAGCCGGCCGCGCCGGCGCTGAACCCAGCCGGCCACGCCGAGCACGATCATCAGGAGTCCCAGGCCCACCATTATGCGGAAGGTCCAGAAGACGAGCGTCGAGTTGGGGCGCTGATCGGGCGGGAACGACTTCAGGCCGCGAATCTCGCCGTCCCAGCTATGCGTGAGGATCAGGCTGCCGAGGTGCGGGACCGACACGGCGTAGAGCGTGGTTTCGGCCTGCATGTCGGGGATGCCGAAGAGATTGAGCGCGGTACCGCCCTGTTCGGTGTCCCAGAGGCCCTCAATGGCGGCAATCTTGGCGGGCTGATATTCGCGCGTGTTCAGTCCGTGCTGGTCGCCGACGAAAGCCTGCACGGGGGCCAGCACGAGCAGAAGGCCGAGCGCCATCGAGAACATCGTCTTGACGGCGGGGTCGCGCCGTCCCTTGAGCAGATGCCACGCGCCCGTGGCGGCCACGACGAGGGCGGCCACGATGAAAGCCGCGATGGCCATGTGCGCGAGGCGGTACGGGAACGACGGATTGAAGATGATCTTGAACCAGTCGGTGGGCACGACATGCCCGTTCACGACTTCGAAGCCCTGGGGCGTCTGCATCCAGCTGTTGGAGGCGAGGATCCAGAACGTGGAGATGAGCGTGCCGATGGCGACCATGAGCGTCGCGCCGAAGTGCGCGCGCGGGCTCACGCGGTTCCAGCCGAACAGCATGATGCCGAGGAAGCCCGCTTCGAGGAAGAACGCGGTCATGACCTCGTACATGAGAAGCGGGCCGGTGATGGGCCCGGCGAACGACGAGAAACCGGCCCAGTTGGTGCCGAACTCGTAGCTCATGACAACGCCGGAGACCACGCCCATGCCGAAGGCGACCGCGAAGATCTTCGACCAGAACAGGCAAAGATCCTTGTAGTACGTCTTGCCGGTCTTGAGCCAGCAGCCTTCGAGCACGGCGATGAAGCTCGCGAGGCCGATGCTGAGCGCGGGAAAAACGATGTGGAAGGAAACGGTGAAGGCGAATTGCAGCCGGGCCAGGTCGAAGGCCGAGAGCGAGGTGTCCATGTGCGTGCCTGATGCTTGCTTGCCGGAATGGGGCCGCTCGATCGACGCGCCGGAAAGGCCGGCTGCGGCTCGTGCGGATGAACGTAAGCGTAGGGGAACGGAGGCGGTTTTGCTGCGCCGCGATGTGCGCCAGCATGTCGCACATCGCAATCAGCAAATGTCGAGATCGTTCGGTAACGCGTTGATGTAAATCAACAATGATGGAATGGACGGGGCTTGCAGATCAGGCTTGCAGCCCGTGGATCTGCGTCAATACACCGCGCTGCGGAATGGGTGCGTCAACCTGACCAGGTGCGCAGCGCGCGGGGATGAGGTGGGGATGTGGCGAGAACCGTCCCGGACCACGACGGCCGGGACGATGGCAGGGAAGGATAATCAGGAATGCCAGGAAGGCGGTAGCGTCGATGCGTGCGCTTGCCCGCTCAACGCGGATCGCTCCAGAGCTTGCCGCCCGTTGCCCAGTCCTCGTGCTTGACGTCGACGAACAGAATGTCGACGCTCTGCGGGTCGCAGCCCAGCACCTTGCAGGTGGTTTCCGTCAGCGCGGCGGCCAGTTCGCGTTTCTTCTCGACGGTGCGGCCTTCGAACAGTTCGATATGGAAAGTCGGCATGGGTTGTCTCCGTATAAGGCAGGGTGGGGTGGTTCAATTCCGGTACGACGCGTCGAGGCGGTCGAGCTTGCGCAGCAGCGCGGGCCATTCGAGCTCGCCTTCGATCGCGCCGCCGTCGTAGAGCTGCTCGGCCGTGCGCGCGGCCACCTCGGGCGGCGGCAGCACCAGCGGCTCGCCGCCGGCCTGGGCTTGAAGCTGGATCTCGCAGGCCTTGATCAGCGTGGCCATGAGCACATAGGCCTCGGCGATCGTGCGGCCCGTCGTGAGCGTGCCGTGGTTGCGCAGCAGCATCGCGGAACGTTCGCCCAGGCTCGCCGTTAGCCGCGCGCCCTCGGCCGGCGTGAACGCGAGGCCCTCGTAGTCGTGCCACGCGAGCTGGCCGTAGAAGCGCAGCGCGTGTTGCGAGGCGGGCAGCAAGCCGCCGCGCTGGATCGAGACGGCAATGCCCGCCGTGTTGTGCAGATGCATGACGCAGACCGCGTCCGGGCGCGCGAGGTGGACGGCGGCGTGCAGTGCGAAGCCCGTCGCGTTCACGGGATAGTCGCTCGGGCCGACGATGCGGCCTTCCGTGTCGATCTTCACGAGGTTCGACGCGCAGACTTCGTCGAAGGCGAGGCCGAACGGGTTGATCAGGAAACGTCCCGGCTCGCCGGGAATCGCCGCGGAGACATGCGTGTAGATGAGGTCGTCCCAGCCGTTGAGCGCGATGAGCCGGTAGGCAGCGGCCAGATCGATGCGCAACTGCTGCTCGGCGGCGGAGCGCGGGCCGGTTTCGGCGGCCGTGCTCGTGGGGCGGTGGGCGAATGACATGGTGGTTCCTTCCCGGGGGCGGCGAAGATTCAGCGAGCGACGGAGGTGGTGCGGTGGGCGCACCAGCTCGCCAGCACGAACGGCGCGGTCATCGCGGGCAGGCCGCAGCGCACGGCGGCCAGATGCAGCACCGCGGCGAACATCGTCGCACAGAACGCGGTGCGCGTGCCGAGCGTCAGCGTGGCGAGCGCGGCCAGTGCGCCGTTGAAGCCCGCGAGGCCCGCGTCGAAGTCGGCGAGCGGCGTGCCGCATGCCAGTTCGACGGCGCTCGCGAGCGCCGCGCCGGCGAGCGCGAAGCCGGCAGCCCGTCGCGACGAGAGCGCGATGCCGGCCAGCACGAGGAGGCCGGCGGGCGCGCCAGATGCGAATTCGCTTTGCGCGACGCCGCTCAAAACGCCGGCAAGGGCGCGGAGGGCGAGCCCCAGGGAGTGCGGTACGGCGCCGTCCGCCGCGAACGGGGCGTTGAAGGCATGCGCTGGCGAAGGCGGTGCCGATGAGGCGCTCGCGCGCAGCGCGAGCCAGATCCACGTGGCGACGAGACAGGGCGTCGAGTAGACGGAGAGGCCCGCGCGCGCGAGCCGCCGCGCGAGCGGCGCGTCGAGCCAGCCGGCGGCCGCGGCGGCCAGCAGCGCCGTGGCGAGCGCCGTCGGCGCATCGCCGATGAAGGTGAAGGCCGCCAGCCCGGCGAGCGCGCCGTTGAAACCGGCGAGGCCGCCGCGGATCGCGTCGTCGGGGTGGCCCGCCAGCACGGCGCAGACGTTGGCTGTCGTCGCGCCGATGAGTGCGGCGCACGCGAGCCGCGGGTCGCAGAGGGCGAGCGCGGCGAGCAGGCACGCGCCGGTGCCGGCGTGGCGTTGCAGGACGATCTGGCCGACGCTGCGCAACAGGGTGCCTGACAGGGTGCGTAACGCGGCGCCTTCGCCGTGGGCTTGCGCTCGGATGGACATGCGGATGCGAACAGGGCGAAAAATGACCGCGGACGAACGCGGGGCGCGCGGGCGCCGGCACCCGCGCGGATCGGGTCGAGCGTGGAGCATAGGCGATACGGGGCGCGTTGCGCGCGCGTACGCGTGATAGTCGCTATTTGCGTTCAGGCGCCGCGGCCCCGGCGGCATGCTCCTTGCCGAACAGCAAGTGCGAGACCAGGTCGTTGTCGATGGTTTCGTTGTTGAGCGTGCGCGCGAGCAGTTCGCCCGCGAGCAATTGCGGCGAGAACACCATGTCGGGCTGCAGCAGCCGCAGTCGCTGCAGATTGCGGCTGTCGTTCACCAGCGCGACGGTGCGCACCTTCGGCGCCAGTTCCTTGATCGCGAGGATCACGAAGGCGTTCTCGGCGTCGTCGAGGCGCAGGGCCAGCACGGCGAGCGCCGTTTCCGCGCTCGCGTTGTGCAGTGTCGCCGTGTCGCTCGGGTCGCCTACCACGATATCGGCGTTCGCGGGATACGTGTGCGGCGTGTTTGGCGTCACGATCACCGTGACCGCGTAGCCGCGCTTTTTCAGGCCTGCGTACACGCTGTGCGCGAGCGGCGAGGCGCCGACGATCAGGTAATGGTTCTTGCGGGTCACGTTGGAAATCCCTCCCTTCACGATATGTTTCAGCTTGCCGCCTATCACGGGCCCCACCACGGCGCTGATCGACGTCGCGAACACGGTGATGCCCAGCACGATCACCGAGGCCGTGAAGAGCCGCGCCGTATCCGAGTGCGGCACGATATCGCCGTAGCCGACCGTGGACATCGAAACGATTGCGAAGTAGAACGCCGTGATGAGGTTCTGGATGGGCGGATCGAAGTCCGTGCCGAGATAAAGCGCGCCGAACACCGCGTAGATCAGCAACGAGCCAATGCTCAGGATCGCGAACAATGAGCTTGCGGCGAGGCTCGTGCGGTCGAAGCGCCGCCAGTAGTACAGCAGGGCGGCGGCCAGCAGCACGGTGAAGGCGAAGAGCGGCTCGCTGCGATAGTCGCCCCACATGCTGATGAAGCCCGCGGCGGCGAGCAGCAGCAGCGAGAGCACCCAGGCCACGCGCGCGCGCAAGGCGATGCCGATCGCCATGGTCGCGAGGCCCGTTGCAACCACGACTTGCGGCAGCGCGAGCAGGCCGAATGCATCGATCAGCGTGATCCAGTCCTGGAACCAGTTGCCGCGCGCATGCAGTAAGGCCTTTTCGGCGACCGGGCGCAGCAGCATGAGTCCATCGACCACGAGCAGCAAGGCCAGATAGCCGTGCGGCACGATGTGCGTGGCGAAGCCGCGCATGCGGCGCAGGAGCGCGCTCAGCATCACTGGGCCCGCTGTTCGACGTGTTGTTGGGCTTGCTGCGGTGCCTGCTCCTGGCCTTGCGGCGTCTGCACGATATGCAGCTCTCGCGCGCGCAGCGGCAGCGAGCACTGCGCGTCGTTGAGCGCCTGCCGCACCTTGCGCGAGAGATCCCAGCGCAGGTCCCAGAACACGTCGGTGTTGGCCCAGACGCGGATGTTGAGCACCGCCGTGCTGTCGTCGAAGCGGCTCACCATCACCTGCGGCGCGGGTTCGCGCAGCGCGCGCGGGTCGGCGTCGGCGAGCGCGCGCAGCACCTCGATGGCGCGGTTCACGTCGTCGCGCACCGAGACTTCCACTTCGAGGTCGAGACGGCGCGTGGGGTTGCGGCTGTAGTTGCGGATCGAGTTGCTCCAGAGCCCGCTGTTCGGCACGTATTCGCAGATGCCGTCCGGTTTCGTGAGGCGCGTCGTGAAGAGATTGACCTCCTCCACGGTGCCGGCCACGCTCACGCCCGCGCCGCCGTCGATATAGTCGCCCACCTTGAAGGGGCGCAGCAGCAACAGCATGATGCCGGCCGCGATGTTCTGCAGCGTGCCTTGCAGCGCGAGGCCGATGGCGAGGCCCGCGGCGCCGAGCACGGCGACGATGCTCGCGGTCTGGATGCCCAGTTGCGACAGCGCGCCGATCAGCGCGACGATGCGCACGCTCCACTTGGCCGAATCGCGCACGATGGGACGCAGCGTCGCGTCGATGCTGCCCTGCCCGGAAAGCCAGCGGCCGATGCGGCGCGCGAGCCACCAGCCGATCCACAGGATGGCCAGCGCCGCGACGAGGCGCATCGCGAACGAGCTGAGCGCGTCCCACAGGAAGCTCCAGTTGGACGGATGAATGTGTTGTAGCAGCGGTTGCATGGGGTAGTCCTTGGTCGTCGGCGCGCGCTCGCGCGGTTTGGGGCGTGGCTTGCGCGCGCGTGTTCAGGCTCGGCGCGCCGGCGCGCGGCCGGCGCGAGACGAACGGACTATTTTAAGGGCGGGGAGCCGGCCTGTGACCGCGGGCTGCCGGTTTGCTCAGGCGGCGGGCACCGTGCTCGAGCCGGCGCCGAGCGCGCGCTGCATGAGCGTCGTGTCGCGCCATTCGTCGTGCTTGAACCCGACGGCGTGCAGCGTGCCCACCCTCTCGAAGCCGAGGCTCCGATGCAGGGCGATCGAGCCGCCGCGCGCGTCGGCGATCACGGCGATCATCTGCCGCCAGGGGCCGCTTTCGCAGCGCTCGATCAGCGCCTCCAGCAGGGCGCGGCCGAGTCCGAGACCGCGGCACGACTCGTCGATGTAGATCGAGTCTTCGACGGTATAGCGGTAGGCCGCGCGCGGGCGGTAGGGCGTGGCGTAGCTGTAGCCGGCCACCTTGCCGTTCAGCTCGGCGACGATCCAGGGCAGGCCGTGGCCGCGTACGGCGGCATGGCGGCGCTGGAGTTCATCGAGGTCGGGCGGGGTTTCTTCGAAGGAGGCCGCGCCGTGCAGGACGTGATGCGCGTAGATCGCGGCAATCGCGGGGAAGTCGCCTGGCGTGGCGTCGCGCAGGAGCGGCCGGGCGACGGCGGGTGCATTCATGCGTTTCGGGTCGGGGTTGGGAAGGCGCCGGCGCAGTATTCGCGGCGGCGCCTTCCACTATGCCTCGGACGGCAGCGGATTGAAAGTTTGTCAAAAATACCGGCGCGCGGCCTTCGATCCAGGGCACAACGCCTGGGCTCACGCGCGCGGCGCGGCGGCGCCGGCCGGCGGTGGAGGCGCCATCCGGCCGAAGCGCCGCGCGCCGGCCACGCAGGCGATCACGACGGCGGTCACGCCGATCATCGCGGGCGGCACGGCTTCGTGCAGCACGAGCGCGGCGAGCAGGAAGCCGAAGAACGGCTGCAGCAGTTGCAACTGCCCGACGCCGGCGATGCCGCCGAGCGCGAGCCCGCGATACCAGAACACGAAGCCGATCAGCATGCTGAACAGCGACACGTAGGCAAGCCCCCACCAGGCCGCCGTGCCGACGGTGGCGAACGAGGCGGGCCGCAGCCAGAAGGCGAGCGGTGCCATCACGGGCAGCGAGATCACGAGCGCCCAGCAGATCACCTGCCAGCCGCCGAGCCGGCGCGAGAGGCGCGCGCCTTCGGCGTAGCCGAGCCCGCAGACGACGATTGCCGCGAGCATGAGTGCGTCGCCGGCCGGCGAGGCATCGACGCCGTGACGCAGCGCGAAGGCCACCACGGCGGCGCTGCCGAGCCCGGAGAAGATCCAGAAGGCGGGCTGTGGACGTTCGCCGCCGCGCAGCACGCCGAAGATGGCCGTCGCGAGCGGCAAGAGGCCGATAAATACAATGGCGTGCGCGGAGTTCACGTGACGCAGCGCGAGCGCGGTGAGGAGCGGAAAGCCGACCACCACGCCGAGCGCCACCACGACGAGCGGGCCGAGTTCGCGGCGCTCGGGCCGCGCGGCGCGCAGCAGCGCGAGCAGCAGGGCGCCGAGCGCGCCGGCAATGGTCGCGCGCGCGCCGGTGAGGAACAGCGGATCGAGGCCCAGCACGGCGACCCGCGTGGCCGGCAGCGAGCCGCTGAAGATGAGGACGCCGGCGAGGCCGCAGAGCCAGCCGTCGGCGGTGGAGTCGAGAGATTTGCGCATGGTTCGTGGCGGCCGTGAAGTTGGCCGGATGGCATAGGACATCCGGGCGATGATGCGCGCGGGCCGCACAAAGGGTAAGCTACAGATCAGTACAATTTATCAAAACTGTACTGAATACAGGGCAGTACAGATGCCGGACAGACTGGAGAGGGCAGATGGCGGACACCGGCCAGACGCAAAGGCAAACACAACTACAACCGGAAACGCCCACGGGCGGCACGCTCACGCGCGTCGCGCACGTCATGGAGACGCTGCGCGGGCGCATTGCCGGCCGCGCGCTGGCTGCCGGCGCGCGCGTGCCGTCGGTCCGCGCCATGAGCGAGCAGATGGGGGTTTCGAAGTCCACCGTGGTGGAGGCGTACGAGCGGCTGGTCGGCGAGGGCGTGCTGGTCGCGCGGCGCGGTTCGGGATTCTTCGTCGCCGGCCATGCGCCGCCGCTGGCGCTCGCGGCGCTTGGTCCACGTCTGGACCGCGAGATCGATCCGCTCTGGCTTACGCGCCAGTCGCTCGAAGCCGATCCGCACGCGCTGCGCCCCGGCTGCGGCTGGCTGCCGCCTTCGTGGCTGCCGCAGGACGCCGTGCGGCGCGCGTTGCGCTCTCAGGCGCGGGATCCGCACGCGCCGCTGGCCGAATATGCCTCGCCGCTCGGCCTGCCGGCGCTGCGCCAGCAGCTCTCGTGGCGTCTCGCGCAGCACGGCGTGGAGGCCGGCCCCGAGCAGATCGTGCTCACCGACGGCGGCACCCAGGCGCTCGACTTCGTGTGCCGCTTCCTGCTGGAGCCGGGCGATACGGTGCTCGTGGACGACCCCTGCTACTTCAATTTCCAGGCGCTGCTGCGCGCGCATCGCGCGCGCGTGGCGAGCGTACCGTACACGCCCACCGGCCCCGATCTCGCCGCGTTCGAGCGCGCGCTGATCGAGCATCGCCCGCGGCTCTACGTGACCAATTCGGCGATTCACAACCCCACGGGCGCGACGCTCGCCCCGGCAGTCGCGCACCGCTTGCTCAAGCTCGCCGAGGAGCACGATCTCCTGATCGTCGAGGACGATATCTTTGCCGATTTCGAAACCGACCCTGCCCCCCGCCTCGCGGCCTTCGACGGCCTCGCGCGCGTCGTGACGATCGGCAGCTTTTCGAAAACGATGTCGGCGGCCGTGCGCTGCGGCTTCATCGCTGCGCGCGCCGACTGGGTCGAGGCGCTCGTCGATCTGAAGCTCGCGGTGTCGTTCGGCAACGGCGAGGTGGCGGCCGATCTCGTGCATCGCCTGCTCGTGGACGGCACTTATCGCCGTCATCTCGATGCGTTGCGTGCGCGCCTGGCCGACGCGATGGGCGAAACGCTGCGGCGTCTCGCGGCGCTCGGCCTCGCCGCGTGGACGCGGCCGCAGGCGGGTTTGTTCGTCTGGGCGCGTCTGCCGGACGGACTCGACGCCGCACAGGTGGCGCGCGAGGCGCTCGCGCAGGACATGGTGCTCGCGCCCGGCAATGTCTTCAGCTACTCGCGCAGCGCGGGCGACTTCCTGCGCTTCAACGTCTCGCAGTGCGCTCGCCCGAAGGTGTACGAGACGCTGCAGCGCGCGATGGAGCTGAGCGCGCAGGCCGCGTGAGGGGCGTGCTGCAGCGGGCAACGTCAAGGCTGCTTGCGCAGCGGAACGTCCTGCAGCAGCCAGGCCAGCGCGAACGAGAACACCACCACGATCGCCGCCGAGAAATAGACCATGTGCAGCGCGCCGGCGAACGCGTCGAGGTAGCCGGCGTGCAGGGCGGGCGGCAGGTGACGGATCACGTCGGGCGTGAGCGGCTGCGGCAGCTCGACGCCGGGCGTGAGCACTTTTTCGAGCTGCGTTTGCAGACCGTGCGAGAACACGGCGCCGAACGCGGCCACGCCCACCGAACCGCCTATCGAACGGAACAGCGTCGCCCCCGAGGTGGCCACGCCCATATGGCGGAACTCGACGGTGTTCTGCACGGCGAGGATCAGCACCTGCATCACCATGCCGAGCCCGCAGCCGAGAATGCCCATGTAGAGATACATCAGATGGATGGGCGTGGCGATCTGCAGCCGCGCGAGCAGCACCATGGCGATCGCCACGAGCGCGGTGCCCACGATGGGGAAGATGCGGTACTTGCCGATCTTGCTGATGGTGCGGCCCGTGATGACGGACATCACGAGCACGCCGCCCATCATCGGCAGCATCTGCATGCCGGCCTCGGAAGGCGTGGAGCCCTTCACGACCTGCAGATAGAGCGGCAGGAAAGTGACCGAGCCGAACAGCGACACGCCCACGATGAAGCCGATCAGGCTCGACAGCACGAAGGTGCGGTGGCGGAACAGTTCGAGCGGCATGATGGGTTCGACGGCGTGCTTTTCCTCGTGGAGGAAGCCGGCTACCGCGACGGCGCCGAGCAGCAGCGTGAGCCATAGCTGCATCGAGGACCAGGGCAGGATCGAGCCGCCCTGGCTCGTGAAGAGGATCAGGCAGGTAAGCGCGGTGGCGAGCCACGCGGCGCCCATGTAGTCGATCACGTGCCTCACGTGCGCGGCGCGCGGGCGGAACACGGCGCCGATCACGGCGAGCGCGATCGCGCCGAGCGGCAGGTTGATGTAGAAGATCCAGCGCCACGACAGATGCTCGACGAGAAACCCGCCCAGGAGCGGCCCCACGACGGTGGCGAGCCCGAACACGCCGCCGAACATGCCCTGATACTTGCCGCGCTGTGCGGGCGGGATGACGTCGCCGATGGCCGCCATGGTCACGACCATGAGCCCGCCGCCGCCGATACCCTGCACGGCGCGCAGGACGATGAGCTGCATCATGTCCTGCGCGATGCCGCAGAGCGCGGAGCCGACGAGAAAGATCGCGATGGCGGCCTGCAGCACGATCTTGCGCCCGTACAGGTCGCCGAACTTGCCGTAGAGCGGCACGACGATGGTCGACGTAAGCAGGTAGGCCGTGACGACCCACGATAGGCGGTCGAGGCCGCCCAGCTCGCCGACGATGGTGGGCAGCGCCGTCGAAACGATAGTCTGGTCGAGCGCCGCGAGCAGCATGACGAGCAGCAGCGCGGGGAAAAGGAGCCGGATCGGCGGATGGTTGGCCGCGGGTGCGGCGTCGGGCTGGACCGGCAGGGTGCGTTCCATAGGGGATTCCATCGCAGTGGGGCTGTCTTGAAATTAATTAACTTGGAGATTAATATTAGGAGAATTCCCGGATTCAGTCAAAGACTGAAACGTAACCAGAGATGAGCGCAGCGATGAGCGAACCCGATACCCTCGCGTCCACCCCCCCCGAATCCGTCGACGGCCGTCCCGCCCGTCGGCCGGGCCGGCCGAGCGGCGGCGCGGGCGGAGCGGAGCAGCGCGCGCGGTTGATCGAGGCGGCGCTCGCGCTCTTTGCGCGCCAGGGCATCGTCGACACCACGCTCGCGGCGATCGCCCGCGAGGCCGGCGTGACGTCCGCGATGGTCCACTACTACTTCAAGACCCGCGATCAGTTGATCGACGTGCTGATCGACGAGCGCTTCGTGCCGCTGCGCGCGACGATGGGCGGCATCTTCGAGGCGCATCCCGACGATCCCGTCGCGGCGCTCACGCTGGTGACCGAGCGTTTCGTCGAGGTGGGGTCGCGCTATCCGTGGTTTGCGCCGCTGTGGGTGCGCGAGGTGATCAGCGAAGGCGGCCTGTTGCGCCAGCGCATGCACGAGCGGTTCGGCCATTCGCACCAGAGTGCGGCGCAGGTGGCGATCGCGCGCTGGCAGCGCGAAGGGCGCTTGAACCCGGCGCTCGAACCGTCGCTGCTGTTTCAGTCGCTGCTCGGTCTCACGCTGCTGCCGCTTGCCACCTCGCGCCAGTGGCGCAACGATCCCGACAAGCGCCAGATCGGCGCGCGCGAGATTGCGCAGCATGCGGTGGCGCTGATTACACAGGGGATCGGGCCGGTGCCGGGCGGCCGCTGATCCGCCTCGATATTCCACGATCCGAAGCGGCTTTTTTTCAATATTTTTTCAATGGATACCGGCAGCGCGGGTTCGACCGGTGTGCGTTTCGGGAACGACTATCCCCAACCTGTCGTCGAATACGAACTCGCTCGCCAGCGGCCCCTCGAAGCGTTCGCTTGCGTCAGTGAAGGGACGGAGCAAAAAAACGGGCGGCATGCGCGAGTCTCGGCGAGTAAGGTAATGAAAGCCGCGATGCAAGCCGGTTTCATCGACGTGACTTGCGCCCGGGCTATCGTGCGCGGCGCGCCGTGCACGAGACATGCGCCGCCGCGCGCGACGGCATTAAACTTGCGCTGGAAGGGCGGCCCGCGACGGCGTTCGCGCATGGCGCGGCAAGCCAGACGAACAGGAAGTTTCAAGCAAACACGATGAATGCAGTACACAAACTCGACCGGACGACCATCGTCCTGGTCGAAGACGATCCGCAAAGCCGGGCGTCGCTGGCCTCGCTGCTGGAGTCGGAAGGAGCGCGCGTGGTGGCGGTGGGAGATGCCGAAACCGGCGTCGAAGCGGTTCTCGAATTGCTGCCCGACGCCGTGGTTTGCGATCTGGACCTGCCGGCCATGGACGGCTTCTATCTGATCCAGCGCCTGCGCGATCATGAAATACGCGGCGATCATGCCCCCACGGTCGCTGTCGCGTTAACCGGGCACACCGACGAAATCTGGCGCCTGCGTAGTATCGGCGAAGGATTTCAGCACTTCATGACGAAGCCGGCCGAGCCGGAAGCCCTCGTGGCGCTGCTGAGCGACGCGATCGAGGCGAGACAGTCGCTGTAGGTTCCCGGAGCGGGGTTCTCAGGAGGACTGCGCCGCGGCCCGGGTTTCGCCCCCCGCAGCGGCGGCGGCCTGAGCGGGTTCGGCCGCGCGGCATTGCGCGCACACGCCTTTTAGCTCGATGCCGTCGCCTTCGAGGCGATATCCCGCCGCCTCGATCTGCGCGACGAGCGCCTGGCGCAGGCGTGGCTCGTGCAGTTCGGTGACGTTGCCGCATTGCTGGCAGACCACGAGGATGCCGTGCTGGCATTGCGTGAGGTCGTGGCAGACGGCGAAGGCGTTGATCGATTCGATCCGGTGCACGAGCCCGGCCGAAAGCAGGAAATCGAGGGCGCGATAGACCGTGGGCGGCGCCGATCCGGGATGGATCTGGCGCATTTCGTCCAGCAGCGAGTAAGCCTTGGTGGCCCGGCCCGAGGCCAGCAGCAGTTCCAGCACCTTGCGGCGGATCGGCGTGAGCTTCTCGCCGCGCTCGCGGCAGTAGGCCTCGGCCATTTCGAGCGCGGCGCCGATGGACGCGGGCGCTACGCCGTCGTGAGCGTGGGCGTGATCGTCGCCGCCGTGCTCGTGGTGAGGATGGCCGTGATCGTGCGGGGCCGGTTTTGCTGTCTTCATGCGGCAATTATACGGGGCGGGCGGCGGCTGCGCCCGCCCTCGCTGTAGCTCGTGCCGCCGACGCGTTTCAGGTGAGCGGCTGGGCGAGGTACTTGCGAAAGCCTTCGCGCTGCGCGATGCGCTGATACCAGCGCTCGAGGTTCGGCAGCGTGGGGCGCTCGATGCCTTCGAGCCCGAACCAGCGCCGCGCGAATCCGCCGATCACGATGTCCGCCAGCGAGAAGCGTTCGTTTTCCAGGAAGAAACGCCCTTGCAGATGGCGATCGAGCAGCTTCCACAACGCGGCGACCTGGTCGAGGTCGTCGGCGACCTTCGCCATGTCGCGCTTTTCCGGCGGCGTGCGCACGAGCGCCTGGAAGAGCGGCCGCTCGGCCGGCGCGAGCGTGCCGATCGACCAGTCGAGCCAGCGTTCGATCAGCGCGCGCACTTTCGGCTCGGCGGGATAGAGCAGGCTGGACTGGCCGTACTCCATCGCGAGGTAGCGCAGGATCGAATTCGATTCCCACAGCACGAAATTGCCGTCTACGAGCGTCGGCACCTTGGCGTTCGGATTCAGCGCGACGTATTCCGGCTCGTTGACGCGGCCGAACTGCAGGCCCGCATCGATACGCTGGAACGGCAGCACGAGTTCATCGCAGCACCACAGGACTTTCTGGACGTTCACCGAATTGGCGCGTCCCCAGATCGTAAGCATCGGGCGCACTCTCCTTGAGGTCATAAGCGCAGGGCGAAACGATACACGATCCGGCAGGGTCTTTGCCGGATCGCATCCCTTACGGTTTTTTTACGGGCGCTTCACGACCACTTCCAACGGATGACAGGCCCTAGAATACCCCCAGCAAACTGCCGCGAGGATCGTCCATGGCCCGCATCGTCCCCGACAACTGGCAACACCTCGAAGCCGCCGGCGCCGCCGCGCGCGAACGCGAAACGCTCGCGCTCCTCGAACGCGGCCTGCCGGGCGGCTATACGGTTTATCACGGCGTGCACTGGACCCGGCTGGCCGAAGGTTTTTCCGTCTTCGGCGAAGTCGACTTCGTGATCGTGAGCCCGGCGGGCCGCGTGATGATCGTCGAACAGAAGACGGGTTTTCTGCGCGAGACGCCGAACGGGCTCGTGAAGGCGCATCTGCAGACCGAGCGCAATGTGGCCGTCGCGCTCGCGCGCACCGTCGAAGGGCTGCACCGCCGCTTCACCGCCGCATTCGGGGCGGGCACGTACTGCCTCGAAGAGCTTCTGTATTGCCCCGATCATGTCGTGCGCGATCCGGCCATCGCGGGCGTGAATCCGGCGCGCATCGTCGATGCGGCACGCAAGTCGCAGCTCGTTTCGATCGTGCTCGGGGCGCTGCCCGCCGACGAACCGCGCTTGCCGTGCGCGGCGAAAATCCACCATTTCCTCGCCGACGAACTTTCGCTCGCGCCCGACGCCAGCGCGCTGGTCGGCGCGGCAGGCACGCTCGTCACGCGGCTTGCGGGCGGGCTCGCCACCTGGGCGCGGCGGCTCGAATTCGCGCCGTTCCGGCTGCGCGTGATCGGCACGGCGGGTTCGGGCAAGACGCAGCTCGCGGTGCAGGTCATGAAAGACGCGGTGGCGCGCGGCCAGCGCACGCTCTATGTGTGCTTCAACCGGCCGCTCGCGGACCATATCGCGAAGGTCGCGCCGCCCGGGGCGAAAGTGGCGAACTATCACCAGCTTTGCGACTGGGTGGCGCGCGACGGCGGCCACGTGCCGGATTTCGAAGGCGGCAACGTATTCGAGGAACTGGAGCGTCGCTTCACGCAGGCGCCCATCGACGAACGCTGGCGGTTCGACGTCTTGATCGTCGACGAGGGACAGGACTTCCAGCAGGCCTGGGTCGCAGCGCTGGAACGATTGCTGGCCCTCGCCGCGTCGTGGTGGTGGCTCGAGGATCCGTTGCAGAACCTCTATTTGCGCGAACCGGTGGCATTGCCGGGCTGGACCGTGCTGCGCGAGAGCACGAATTACCGCAGCCCGCGCGATATCCTGGCCTTCCTGCGCGATGCCGCCGGCCCGGCCGCGCCCGCGCTGGCGGAACTCGCGGCGGGCAGCCCGTTCGACGGCTCCGAGGTCGCACTCGCCGCCTGGGACGAGACCGCCGGGGCCGACGCCGCCGGCGAGCCGCCCGTAGCCGCGGCCACCAAGCGCGCAATCACCCAGGCGCTTGCGCTTGGGTTTCGCAAGCAGGACATCGTGGTGCTGTCGTTTCGCGGGCGCGAGCATTCGCAGCTCACGGCGCTCGACCATCTGGGGCCGCATCGTCTGCGCAGCTTCACGGGGCAGTACGACCTGTTCGGCAACCCGCAGTATCGCGAGGGCGACGTGCTGCTCGACTCCGTCTATCGCTTCAAGGGGCAATCCGCGCCCTGCGTGATCCTGACCGAGGTGGATTTCGACGCGTTCGACGAGCGCGCCGCGCGCAAGCTCTTTGTCGGCGCGACGCGCGCGACGATGAAGCTCATCGTCGTGGCGTCGCAGCGCGCGGCGCGGGCATTGGAAGAAGGGCGGGGGCAGGCCGAGGGCTGAACGGAAGGAACGCCCGCGGTCGCTCAGCTCCAGGCCGAGGCGCCGATGAGCGTGCCCGTGCGCGTGTGCGCGTTCCACCAGATCACGCGCAGGAGCGGCGCGCGCTGGGCGATGAAGATGGCCTGGACCGGGTCGCTTTCGATGAAATGCGTGACGCCGCAGCGGATCGCCGCGGCCGCCTTGTGCTCGGCCGCGCCCGAGGGCGTGTCGTCGTGCTCGTCGGGCGCGCGCATCACGAGCTCCAGATGCCCGAAGCCAAAACGCTCCAGCCAGTCCTGCGTGCGCATGCGGTCCATTTCGGGCCGCCCGGTGATGATCGCGCGCGTGCGCTTCATGTCGACGCCGGGAATGCGCTCGAAGGGCAGCAGCGCGTCGCGTTCGGCGAGCGCGGCGTCGAGGTTCTCGTCGTAGCGTTCGAGCGGCAGGTCGGGCAGCAGCACGCCGTCCAGGTCGATCGCGTAGACCGCGTATTCGTGGTCGTCGGCCATCAGCGTGCCTTCCTTCGCGCCGTCGCGGGTCCAGTCGGCGCGGTAGCGGTCGGTGTACGCCTGGCGCTCCCACGGAAACAGCGCGAAGTAGCCGCTCGCGTCGATCGAGTAGTCCGGGCGCAGGCGCGAAAGGTCGTCGTAGGCGCCCGTGAGCGTGCGCACGACGAGGCCGTGCTCGCTCAGAAAAGCGATGCAGTCCACGAGCGTGTTGCCGCGCCCCGCGATGTCCTCGCACAGCAGCACTTTCGAGCCCGGCTCGGGCAGCGGCAGGGTCGAGTCCCAGCGCACTTCGCGCGTCTCGCGGTCGTAGCGCAGGAAGGCGACGTTCGCGCCCGTGGCGTGCGAGACCATCAGCGCGAGCGGCGCACCGCCGCGCAGGATGCCGATCACGGCGGCGAAATCTTCTGCCACCAGCAGCGGCTGGAGCGATTCGACCCAGTGATCGAGTTGTTCGTAGGTGAGCGGCACGACAGGTTTGTTCATCTCTTCGGAAGCGGAAATAGCGGCGCAAACCGGTGGGCCGTACCCGTGGCGCGGCCGCGACGGCTATTGTCGGTTCAAAGTTTGACGATATTATGCCTATGCTCGGGCGCGCCTGCTGGCACGCCGGGGGGCGCCAGGAATCGGCCAGACGAAGAACGATGCAACAAGGGGTTTGAAAGGATGTGGGGACCTGCAGGCTGGCGGCGCTGGACCGCCGCAATGGCGCTGGCGGCCGGAAGTGCGGCGGCGCATGCCGCGCCGCTCGTGCCGCTTTCGCTCGACATCGACGGCGAAGTGCACGTGACGAACAACGCGGCGCACACGGCCTATCACTTCACCGAGGCGCAATTGCTCAAGCTGCCGATGCACGCGATCGCCACCTCGACCACCTGGACGCCGCGCTCCACCTTCACGGGACCGCTGCTCTCCGACGTGCTCAAGGCCGTGGGCGCTTACGGCAGCGAGATCGAGATCCATACCATCGACGACTACACCTGCACCGTGCCGGTGGCCGACGCCGCGCACTATGGCGTGGTGCTCGCCTATGCGATGAACGGCAAGCGCCTCGAGGTGAGCGATTTCGGCCCGCTGTTCCTGATCTATCCGCGCGACCAGTATCCGCAGGAACTGGACGGTTCCGCGGGCGACGCCAAGTTCGCCTGGCAGATCAAGTCGATGACAATCAAGCAATGAGCGGGGTGTGATGCATCGGCGGTTGCGGCGCTTTATGCATTTACTGGTCTGGATCGTCGCGCTCGCGCCGCCAGTGGCGGCGGTCGGCTATGTGATGTACGCGAACCTGCTCAATCCGCGCGTGGTTCAGCGCATCACCGGCAACTACGACGGCCTCTACTGGGATGCGGCCCAGCTTCAGATCGCCTACGCGCGCCTCGAAAGCCAGCTGCTGCTCTACGCGAACGGCACGGACCTCGATCTCGAAACGCTGCGGCTGCGCTACGCCGTGCTGCAGTCAAAGCTGAACGTCATGAAGGGCTCGACGCGTTCGCTCGTCGGCATGCCCGCGCTCATGCAGCGTCAGCAGGCCGACCTCGCCTCGCTCGACGCGGCAATCGCGTCGTTCGACGCGCAGCTCGCCGCGCTCGATAGCGAGCCCGCGCGCATCATGCCGATGGTCGAGGTGCTGCGCGAGCACTGGTCCGAGGTCACGGATCTCTCGCTGAACCGCCGTTACGCCGACATCATGGAGCGCGAGGACATCCGCCGCGACTTCATCACGAGGCGCCGCGAGCTTTTCGCAGCGGGGTTCATGCTGCTCGTGCTTTCCGCCGCGGCGGCCGTTTTGCTCGTGATGAACGGCTACCGGCGCACGCGCCTCTTGCGCCAGCAGCACGCGGCGCTCGAGGCCGAGCACCAGGCGAGCCGCGCCGCGCGCGAGGCGAGCACGGCGAAGGACGCGTTCCTCGGGATGATCAGCCACGAACTGCGCACGCCGCTGCATGCGATCGTCTCGTCGATCGAGCTGCTCGGTTTCAATTCGCATTCCGAAGCGGACCACAAGGTGATCCAGCGGCTCGACACCGCCGCGCGCCAGCTCGAAGCGCAGATGAAGGATCTCACCGACTACGCGCGGCTGGGCGCGGGCAAGCTCGAACTGCGCGAGGAGCCGTTCGATCCGCGCGAGCTTCTGCAGTCGATCGTCGATCAGAACGAGGCCGCCGCCCTGGGCCGGGGGCTCGCGTTCGAGCACGCGTGGCGCGGGGCGGCGCAGCAGATCGTGTCCGATCCGCATCGCATTCGCCAGATCGCCAACAATCTCGTGACGAATGCGATCCGCTATACCGAGCGCGGCAAGGTGTGCATCGAGTTCGTGCTGGAGGGGCGCACGCTGGCGATCGTCGTGAGCGACACCGGGCCGGGCGTGCTGCCCGAGCAGATCCCGCTCATCTTCAAGGAGTTCACGCAGCTCGACAGTTCGCGCTCGCGCCGCTACGAAGGCGCGGGCATGGGGCTCGCGATCGTGAGCGGCCTCGTGGCCCTGTTCGGCGGCACGATCGGAACCGACAGCCGCGTGGGCGAAGGCACGACTTTCACCGTGACGCTGCCGGTTGCTCCCGTGGAGGCGCTGGCCGACGCCGGCACCGGACGCGTGGCGGACGACGCACCGCGCCGCCCGCGCGTGCTCGTGGTGGACGACAATCCGCTCGTGCGCGAGTCGCTCTGCGAGATGGCGGCGCACATGGGTTACGCGCCGCTCGCGACCGCCAACGCCGACAGTGCGCTCGCGCTGGTGTCGACGCAGTCATGCGACGTCGTGCTGCTCGATCTGCACATGCCGGGCCGCGACGGCTATGCGTTCGTCGCGGGGCTCGACGCCGGCGCGACCACGGGCTTGCGGCCGCCGGTGATCGTGGTGAGCGCGGATGTCGCGGCGCTTACCGCAGGAGGCAACGTCAGCCCGTTCTTCGATTATCTGACGAAGCCCGTTCACTACGAGGAACTGCGCCGCGCCTTGCAGCGCGCGCTGGCCGTGCCGCGGCTCAACCGCGACTAACCGCGATTGAGACGTTTCGAAAGATCGGCGACAAGGATCGCCATGCGCGCGGGCTTTTCGTAGCACGCCACGTTGTAGTGGCGCACCACCAGGCTGATGTCCGACTCGCTCGCCTTGCCGGTGAGCAGCTCGCCGGTCAGCACGAAGATCGGTGCTTCGGGATTCTCGGACGCGCGGATCCGGCGGATCGCATCGGCGGCGGTCTGGCAGCCGAACAGCCAGTCGATCACCACGCCGTCGAACACCTGGTTCTCCAGTGCTTCCTCGAAGGCCGCGAGGCCGTAGATCGCCTGGGCCGCATAGCCGGTGTGTTCGAGATAATCGCGCAGGTTGTCGGCGGAGGCGCGGTCGTCGTCGACCACGGCGATCGTCGGTTTGTCGGCTTCGGCGCGGCGCGGATAGATCTCGATTTTGTGGACTTCACGCGCGTTCTGATAGAGCGCGCCGTCCGGACGCACCACGCGCCACTGGCCCTGCTTCTCGTACGCGACGAACTCGGGACGGCTGCCCGCCTCGACCGGTATGCCGATCCACGCGGTGCACGGCAGTTCGGCCGCGCTCACGCAAAGCAGGGCTTCCTGGGCGGTCGCGCCCACCACGCCCGGATCGAGCAACTGGGCGCCGAAGAGCTGGCCTGCCGGTTCGCCGAATGCTTCGGCGACCTTCTTGATTTGCGCGAGCGTCCACGGGCTGTTGCCGCGCAGCTTGCGGTGCCCTTGCGAAAAGCTGAGATCGAGGATCCGGCAAAGCTCGGTTGTCTGCTGGCGCTTGCCGATGCCATGACGGCTCATCAGCTCGCGCACGCGCTCCGCAACCGTGGCCGAGTCGGGTGAATGTCCAACGTTCGACATGCCTTGGGGGGGAAATCGTGGATTCAGTTTTTGAGTAGTAGTGGCGTGCGGCGGTGTGCTTGCCGCGACCGCGATGCCGGCTGCCGGCATCGCGGAGACAATATTCTAAACGCATAATTTGCCGCCGTCGCGGCTTTTTGTAAGACTCCTTTTGGTAAGTGAAACATTTGCTGTCTGCAGGATAATTGCACTTGGGTGTTGCGGCGAGGCAGACTCGCTGAGACTATGCGTGTTTCCGACTTTCCTGCGCCTTCGGGCGTGCCAACCGCGTGAATCCTGTTCAAGACGAAACGACCGTGCGAAATCACGGCGTGCCCTACTTCAGTCAGTGGGGCAGCCCCGGGTGGGTTGCACGCATCGCCGAGGATGGCGTCGATCCGTGCGGCGACCCGCAATGGCGCCGCAGCGGCTTTGACGAACCCAATGCCTACCGTTTCTGGGCGCAGCGTCTGTGCGGGCTCGCCTGCCTCGAATCGGCGCTCGACTACTGGGGCATCGCGCACGGCACGCGTGCCGATCTGCTCGAAGCCGCTTTACGGCACGGCGTTTATCGGATGCGGGAGGACGGCGGTGTGGACGGACTGATCTATCGTCCGTTTGCCGATTGGGTGGAGGCAGAATTCGGCGTGTGCGTCGAGGTGATGACCGACGAGGCGATCGAGGACACGGCCGCGCGCGTTTCGGCCGATACGCTGGCCATCGTTTCGGTTAGTGCCGAAATCCGCCGGCCCGAGCGTCCCAACCAGGAGCGCGGCGGCCATCTGATCCTGCTGCATGGCCGCGGCGATGGCGGGGTCTGGTTTCACAATCCGTCGGGCGTGGCGCCCTACCAGGCGGATGCGTGGCTTCCCTACGAGACCGTCGCGCGCTTTCACGCGCGACGGGGCATGGCGCTCACGCGGCCCGCCTGACGCGCGCCGTTTGCATGAGCCCGCGAGGCGGCTACGCGGGCCATGGCCATCTGTCACGCGTACTGCAATCCACCCAGCAACTGGCGCACCCGCGAGAGATCGCGGTTCATCGGCCCCGCACCTTCGAACAGCTCGGCGAGCCAGTCGACGAACACGCGCACGCGCGGCGACACCTGGCGCGTCTTCACGTAGGCGACCGAAACCGGGGTGGGCAGCGGTTTCCATTGCGGCAGCACCTCGACGAGCGAGCCGCTGTCCAGATACGGTTGTGCCGCGAGGCGCGGCGGCTGCACGAGGCCGAGCCCCTGCAGCCCGCAGGTGAGGTACGCGAGGTCGTCGCTCACGTGCACGAAGCCGTCCACCTTCACCTTCGTCGCGCTGCCGTCCACCTCGAAGTCGAATTCGAGCGGGCGGCCCGAGAGCGGCGAGAGGAAGTTCACCACCTGATGCGCCGCAAGTTCGTCGAGCGAGCCGGGCGAGCCGCGCCGTTCGAGGTACGCGAGGCTCGCGCAGGTCACGTGCTCGAGCACGCCGAGCCGGCGCGCCGCGAGCCCCGAGTCGGGCAGGCGCCCAAGCTGGATGCTGCAATCCACGCCTTCGCCGACGAGGTCGACGTTGCGCAGACTCACGCCGATCACGAGGTCGATCTGCGGATAGCGCGCGTGGAAATCGTCGAGCGCGGGCAGCACGATCGCGTTGGCGATCAGGCCCGGCATTTCCACGCGCAGGCGTCCGGTGATGCCGCCGGGCGACTGGCGCACGCTCGCCTCGGCCTCGTCGATGTCGGCGAGGATCTGCGCGCAGCGTTCGTAATAGGCGGCGCCTTCGGGCGTGAGCGAGAGACGCCGCGTGGTGCGCACGAGCAACTGGGTGCCGAGCAGCGCCTCGAGGTTTTGCAGAATCGTGGTCGCGCTCGCGCGCGGCATGTCGAGCGACTGTGCGGCTTTCGTGAAACTGTTGGTGTCGACGATGCGAACGAAGGTACGCATCGCCTGGATACGGTCGATCACGGGCAAGCTCCTGGTTACTGACTTGAGAGATCCGCAGTGCTGCGAGAAAGCGCTGAGCCGCGAAGCGAATGGAGCGGGTCGCGGTGCCGGCGTCTGCGGAGAAGGGCGCGCGGCGGTTGAGGGGGCGGGCGCCGGCGCTACGCGGGATCGCGCGGCGCCGGGCGGAGTGCGGGAGGCGGGCGGGCCGTCAGGAACCGACGGCCCGGCAGGTCGGGCGGTGTCGGTCTTGCTTAACGGGCAGCAGCGCGCAGGGTGTCGAGGTCGATCACGAAGCGGTACTTCACATCGCTCTTGAGCATGCGCTCGTAAGCGGCGTTGATGTCCTGCATCGCAATCATTTCGATGTCCGACGTAATGCCGTGCTGCCCGCAGAAGTCCAGCATCTCCTGCGTTTCCTGGATCCCGCCGATCAGCGAGCCCGCGAGGCGCCGCCGCTTGAAAATCAGGTTGAACACCTGCGGCGACGGGTGATCGTGCTCGGGCGCGCCAACCAGCACCATCGTGCCGTCGCGGCGCAAGAGCTCGATGAACGGGTTCAGGTCGTGCTGCGCGGCCACGGTGTTGACGATCAGGTCGAAGCTGTTCGCGTGCGCCTGCATCTGCTCCGGGTCCTTCGAGATCACGACTTCGTCGGCGCCGAGGCGCTTGCCGTCTTCGATCTTCGAAGGCGACGTGGTGAACAGCACCACGTGCGCACCCATGGCGTGCGCGAGCTTCACGCCCATGTGGCCGAGACCGCCCAGGCCAACGACGCCGACCTTCTTGCCGGGCCCCGCGCCCCACGTGCGCAGCGGCGAGTACGTCGTGATCCCGGCGCAGAGCAGCGGTGCGGCAGCCGCGGCGTCGAGGTTCTCGGGCACGCGCAGCACGAAGGCTTCGTCGACCACGAGCTGCGTCGAGTAGCCGCCGTAGGTGGTTTCGCCGTTCACGCGGTCGATACCGTTATAGGTGCCGACAAAACCGTTTTCGCAATACTGTTCCAGGCCTTCGGCGCAGCTTGCACAGGTGCGGCACGAATCGACGAGGCAGCCTACGCCCACGAGCTGGCCGACCTTGAAACGCTGGACGCCCGGCCCCACTTCGGCCACGCGGCCGACGATCTCGTGGCCCGGCACGACCGGATAGATCGAGTTGCGCCATTCGTTGCGCGCCTGGTGCAGGTCGGAGTGGCATACGCCGCAGAACTGCACGTCGATGCGCACGTCCTGCTCGCGCAGGTCGCGGCGCTGGAATTCGAACGGCGCGAGTGGCGTGCTGGCGTTGCTGGCGGCATAACCGTAAGTCGGATACATGTAGGTGCGCTCCTGTTGGTGCATGTGCGCCGGGGGTGGCGGCAGGGTTCCCATCCTAAGGACCGGGACCCACCCAGGGAATACCTGAATCTATCGAAGACTTGCCTGATTCTCCTGGCGGTCGGCGTAAGCGCGAGATTGGTGATAGATTTCGAGCCTGTTCCTCTGCTACGCCTTTGCATTAGGGGCACATACGATATGGCACAGATCCAGGCTTTGATTGCGCCGTCCGGCGACCCCGCCCACGACGAACCCGTCGACCCGACGGGCGACACCACGCACCGCCGCACGGTCGAGCTGCTCGCGCGGCTCACGCACCGCGACGGCCCCAATCCCTCCGCGCTCGAAGGCGTGACCCTCATGCGCGCGAGCGTGGCGCGTCCGCGCACGCCGGTCATGTACGAGCCGAGCATCTTCATCGTCTGCCAGGGACGCAAGCGCGGTTTTCTGGGCGAGCAGGTGTTCGTGTACGACGCGCAGCAGTACCTCGTGCTTTCGGTGCCGCTGCCGTTCGAATGCGAGACCGAGGCGAGCCCGGACAAGCCGCTGCTCGGCATTTCGATCCGCGTGGATCTCACGATGGTCGCGGAGCTGCTGATGGCGCTGAACGAATCGCGCGGCAACGCGGTTTCGGAGCCGCGCGGCATCTACGCCACCGAACTCGATGCGCCGCTCTCCAACGCCGTGCTGCGTCTCGTCGAAGCGCTCGCCGCGCCGTGCGACGCGCGCATTCTCGGGCCCTCGATCGTGCGCGAGATCATCTATCGCGTGCTGACGGGCGTGCAGGGCGATGCCATCCGCGCGGCGCTGGCTCACCAGCACCACTTCGGGCGCATTGCGAAGGCGCTGAGGCGTATTCACGCGGACTACTGCGGCACGCTCGACGTCGACACGCTCGCGAGCGAGGCGGGCATGAGCCTCGCGGTCTTTCACGCGCACTTCAAGGCCGTGACATCGACGTCGCCGATGCAGTACGTCAAGACGACGCGCCTGCATCACGCGCGCCTCCTGATTGCGCACGACGGCCTCAATGTGAGCGCGGCGGCGACGCGCGTGGGCTATGAGAGCGCCTCGCAGTTCAGCCGCGAGTTCAAGCGCCTGTTCGGCCTGAGTCCGGCCGACGAGATGCGCCGGGCGCGCGGCGAGGCCGTGGGGCCCGCGCCGCGCGTGACGCCGCCCGCGCCGCGTTATGTGACGGCGGTGTGAGGGCTGTCGGCGGCGAGGGACGTAAAAGGACGGCGCGGCGGGAGCCAGGCTTTTTGCGGCCGCCTCATCGCCTCATGGCTCGACGACGTTGAAGCCGCCGTCGAACTGGTCGAGCGCCCCGAAGAGGGCGCCGAACACGCCCGCATCGCCTTCGAGCACGATCGCGCGCGCCTTCACCGCTTCCTGGAAGCCCGTTTCGCCGCAGAGAATGGCGTTCAGGGTCTCGCGCGTCATGGTGACGACAAGCTCCGGGTGCCCGCCCGGCGGCACGGCCGAGCAGCTCAGGACACCGTGCTTGAGGCTCAGCGTCCAGGTTTCGTCGACGTCGGTGAAGCGCCACACGATACATGCCTTCAGATGTTGCGCCTTGAGCCCGTCCAGCCGCACGGCCAGGTAATCGAAGAACATCGGCGCCGTCATCGCGCAGATCATGTCGCGGCTGCGGGCGCCGAACTGGGTCGACGTATCGTGACGCTCGCGCAGTTCGCGCGCACCCAGCAGGAACGCATTGCGCCAGGTGGCCGATTCGGCCTGGTAGCCCATTTGCTCCAGCGCCGCCGCGCCCAGCTCGCGGGCCTCGCGCAACTGGGGTTGCGCGAACACCAGATGGTTCATGACCTGTGCGACCCAGCGGTATGCGCCGCGTTCGAAGTCGCGCCGCGCGCGCTCCAGCATGGCGCTCGCGCCGCCCATGTATTCCACGTAGCGCACGGCCGAGGCCTCGGGCGGCAAGGCGTGCAGATTGGCCGGGTTCCCGTCGTACCAGCTCAGGTAATGCTGGTAGATCGCCTTCACGTTGTGCGAGAGCGTGCCGTAATAACCGCGTGTATGCCATTTCGCGTGCAGTGCGTCGGGCAGGCGGAGCTGTTCGGCGATTTCCGCCGCATTGAGGCCGTGATTCATCATCCGCACGGTCTGATCGTGCAGGAACTTGTAGAGATCGCGCTGCGCTTCGAGATAGTCGACGATGCGCGCGTTGCCCCAGGTCGGCCAGTTGTGCTGGGCGAACACCACTTCGGCCTGACGTCCGTAGCGATCGAGCGAGGCGCCCAGATAGCGCGACCAGAGTTGCGCGTTGCGCACCTGGGTACCGCGCAGCGGACACAGATTGTGCAGCGAGCGCGTGCCGTTTTCGGCCAGATTGAGCGCCCGTTCCTGCGGGAAGTAGAAGTGCATTTCCGCCGGCGCTTCGCTTTCCGGCGTGAGCTGGAACACGATCTCGACGCCGTCGATCACGTGGATTTCCGTCTCTTCGCGGATGAGATGCGTGGGCGCGAGCAGCGTGATGGTTCCGCGCGGAATGTTCTTGCCCATGCCCGCGTCGATCTGGCAGCACGCATTGCGCGCCAGCGTGTGGCCGAACTGGAACTGGGCGCGGCGCGCCATCGCCGTGCCCGCCGTCACGTTCTCGGCAATGGCGGCCTCCATGAAGCCGGACGGCGCGAAGATCTTCACCCGGCCAGCCAGCACGTCCGCTTCGTCGACCACGCCGCGCACGCCGCCGAAGTGGTCGGCATGGCTGTGGCTGTAGAGCACGGCGACGACCGGGCGCTTCGGACGGTGTGCGTAGTAGAGCGCGAGCGCGGCGGCGGCGGTCTCCGTGCAGGTCAGCGGGTCGATGACGATGAGCCCGCTCTCGCCTTCGATGAACGTGATGTTGGAAACATCGAAGCCGCGCACCTGGTAGATGCGTTCCGTCACGCGAAAGAGCCCGTGCAGCGTGTTGAGGCGGGCGTGACGCCAGAGCGCCGGGTGGGCCGTGTCGGGCGCCTGCGGCGTATCCAGGAAGGCGTAGTCCGCGAGGCTCCAGACCAGATTGCCATAGGCGCCGCGAATTTCCGCATCCGGGATCGTGCCGATGAAGCCCCGCGACGCGTCGGCCTCTTCGAGCGGGTCGTCGGGCGGCAGTTCGCGCAAGGCGCGCTCGTGGGCCGCGATGGTGGCGGCGGTGGCGGGCAGCGGATCGACGCCTGGGCGAAACGTTTCGTCATGCAGAGTAGTCATGCGGATTGTCCTGGTTCTCGTGCCGTGTGGGCAATGCAGGGTTGGGGGTTCAGCGTGCCGACTTGCGGATCATGTCGGCGGCTTTTTCGCCGATCATCATCGCCGGAGCATTCGTGTTGCCGCCGATCAGGCTCGGCATGATGGAACAGTCGACCACGCGCAGCCCTTCGCAGCCGTGCACGCGCAACTGGGGATCGACGACAGCAAGCGGATCGTTCCCGCTGCCCATGCGGCAGGTGCCCACCGGGTGATAGAGGCAGTCGGCGTGCTCGCGAACGAACGCGCGCAGGCTGGTTTCGTCGGCGAAACTTTCGCTCTTCATCTCGCGCCCGCCCAGGTCCTTGAGCGCGGGCTGGCTGAAGACGTTGCGCATCATGTGGATGCCGGCGATGAGCGTTTCCATGTCGCTCTGCGCGCTGAGAAGACGCGTATCGATGAGCGGCGCCTCGCGCATGTCGCGCGAGCGCAGGCGCACATGGCCGCGGCTTGCGGGGCGCAGCACGCAGACGTGGCCGGAATAGCCGTGGCCGAGCTTGCGGCGGCTGCCCATGTTGCGGTTGCCGATCAGCGCGACCGTGAAGACCAGGTTGAGGTCCGGCCGGTCGAGTTCGGGGCGGCTCTTCACGAAGGCGCCCGCTTCCACGAAGTTCGAGGTGAGCATGCCGGTGCGCTCGCGCCGGTAGCGGCGGATCTCCCTGAGGAGGCGCAGGCCGCCGCCCAGCGTCGCGCCGAAGAGGTCCTTGCTGTCGAGCTGCATGTTGATGACGATGTCGAGATGATCCTGCAGGTTTTCGCCGACCCCAGGCAGGTCGTGGCGCACTTCGATGCCGAACGATTGCAGGTGCGCGGCGGGGCCAATGCCGGAGGCCATCAGCAGTTGCGGCGAGTTGAAGACGCCGCCGCTCACGATCACTTCGCGGCGAGCGCGCAGGGTCGTCTCGACGCCGTCGCGCACGACGACCACGCCCACGGCGCGGCGTCCCTCGAATACGAGCCGCAGCGCCTGGGTGCCCGTCAGGACGTGCAGGTTGCCGCGCCCGCCGTTGTAGCGCCCGCCGGCGGTTTCGCCGCGATGCAGGTAGGCGCGCGACGCGTTCCAGCGTTCGCCGTTGTGCTGCGTCACCTGGTAGAAGCCGAAGCCTTCCTGCTCGGCGCCGTTGAAGTCGTCGTTCAGCGTGTGGCCTGCCTGCTGGGCGGCAAGCAGGAACTGCCGGCTGAACGGATTGGGCGAGCGCAGATCGTTGACGTAGAGCGGGCCTTCGGTGCCGTGCCAGGGGTTGTCGGTGCCCGCGAAGCGCCGGTTGTTCTCGCTGCGTCTGAAGTAGGGCAGAACCTCGTCGAAGCCCCAGCCCGCGCAGCCGTTCGCCGCCCAGTCGTCGTAGTCCTTGCGATGGCCGCGGATGTACACCATCCCGTTCAGCGACGACGATCCGCCGAGGACGCGCCCGCGCGGCTGGTAGCTGCTGCGGCCGTTCAGGCCCGGCTGAGGTTCGGTGTAATAGCCGTAGTTGTATGGGCCCGGCTTGACGACCGTTTTGGCGAGGCCGATGGGCGTCCAGATCAGATAGTGATCGTCAGGGCCGCCGTTTTCGAGCACGGCGACGCGCACCGTGGGATCCTCGCTGAGGCGGCCCGCCACGGCGCAACCGGCCGAGCCGGCCCCGATCACCAGATAGTCGAATTCGCCTGCCACGGGAAGTGCGGTTTGTGCATGCATGATGTGGGCCTTGTCATGGAGAGGCTTGCGCATGCCCGCGCTCGCCTGTCCTGCTTCTGTTGTTTTCAAGGAACCCGGTGCCATGAAGCGGTCCGACTCGCGTTTGTCTCCCGAAGGCGCAAGTCTGACCCGCGCGCAGCGGACGGTAGTCTCGTGCGCGCCCCGGGCTGCGTCGATGCAGGGTAAGGGCGGGGCGCGAGGGGGCGGCCCACCCGGATCAGGGAGGTAGCGCACTCCTGGCGCATGCAGATCATGCGGAGGCAGGATTCATTTGCCCATGGGCTGCCGTCCCGCTACGTCGGGCAGCCCACGCTTCGCCCCCAAAACCCGCCGGTCCGACCGGGGCCATGCCTTATCATTTCGTCTGCGTCGCCCAGATCCGGCAAGGAACCCGCACCAGCGTGGTGCCCGTCCGCCACCCAGGACTTAGTCAGGACCCGTCAAGGTTCGAAGAATGCAAACGTTGATCGAGGCTTTGCATCGCTATGCAGCCCTCGTGGTGAACCAGTTCTACGAGGAGCTGGCCCGCCTCCCCAAGTCCCGGCGCATCCTCGAAATGCTGTCGGCGGACGAGCTCGACCATCTCAAGTCGAAGCAGATCCAGAATCTCCTCGCGTTGGCGAACCCCGGCCTCACCACGCACGACCATGCCGACATGGCGCTGCGCATCGGCCGCATCCATGCGATCGTGGGGCTCGACAAGGAGGAGCTCGCGCGCAGCCGCGGCATTCTGCAGGAGCTGCTGTACAAGCTGATCGGCACCCAGGTGAGCGGGCACGCGCTTTCGTTCTACGCGCGCCGTCTCACTTCCGATCTCGCCTGGCAGCTCAAGGCTTATCAGGAGGTGCAGGATTCGCAGCAGGAGGTGCTGTTGCGCGTCACGCGCATCGTGTGGGAAGCGGATGGCTACACGGACTTCATCGACCATCTCGTCAAGGCGTTTTCCGGTCACGAGGAAACCGCGGCGTGCACCATCGGCAGGCCCGATGGTCTGGGCATCTTCCACTTTGAGGCGGGCACGGGCGCCGGGGTGCCCAAAGGGCTGATCGAGCTGCTGACCGAATCGGGCCGCGCCGTCAGCGTGCGCGCCGATCATGCGCAGGGGCAGGGGGCGATCGGGCGGGCATGGCGCAGCGGCAAGCCCGAGCGCGTGGTCAACTATCAGACCGATCCGCTCGTGGCGCAGTGGCGCAACGTGGCGAAGGACCTGGGGCTGCGCTCTTCCGTGGCGATTCCGCTTGCCGCGCCCGGCCAGCCGCCGATCGCGATTCTCATGCTGTATAGCGCGTTTCCCGGCGGATTCATCGGGCCTCACCAGGTGGCGTTCATCGATCTGCTGCAGACGCTGCTGGGCTGCGCGGCATTGCGCATCCAGACCCACGACGGCATCAGCGAGGCCGTGCCGGTGAGCCTGCGCCAGCATTGGGCGGCGCTCGTGCGCACCGGGGCGCTGGAAATGCATTATCAGCCGCTCCTGAACCTGCGCACCTGGGACGTCGTCAAGGTCGAGGCATTGGCGCGGCTGCGCGACGGCGAACGCCTGCTTCAGCCCGACGAGTTCCTTCGCGCGCTCGCCTCCGACGACCTGCTTGCGCTTTACGCGCGCGGCGTCGACGAAGCGCTGGCCGACCGTGGCCGCTGGCTGCGCGATGGCCTCGACCTGGAAATCTCGATCAACCTTCCGCCCTCGGCGCTCAACGACATCCGCTATTTCGAGGCTACGCGGGCGGCGCTCGAAGCGCATGCCTGCCCCCCCGTTCGCCTCACGCTGGAAGTTCTGGAGAACGAATCGCTATCGCTCGGCGAGGGGCAACGGGCGATTCTCACGCGCTTTCGCGAGCTTGGCGTGCTGCTGGCGCAGGACGATCTGGGTTCCGGCCACAGCGGGCTTGCACGGCTGCGCGAGCTGCCGTTCGACTCGATCAAGATCGACCGCGAGATCGCGCGGGTCGACCGCGACGACGCGCTCGACGTGCTGCGCTTCATTTATCAGTTGACGCGGCTGGGCCACGCGCTGGGCAAGCTCGTGCTGGCGGAGGGCATCGATTCGCCTGATCTGTTGCGCGCGCTGACCGTGCTGGACGTCGACGGTGCCCAGGGCTACGCGATCGCGCGGCCGATGGAGGCGGCTCGTCTGCTCGAGTGGATGGCGCGGCGGCCACCCTGCCCGTATGCTCCGCCGGGCGAGAGTCTGCTTGCACGTCTCGCGCGCTTCGTGATCTGGGAGGAGCGCGTCGCGTTGATCGCCGCCGTTCCCGGCGTTGCGCCATGGCTGGCGGGAGAGTCCCCTCCGGCACAGGCGCCGGCGTTCGTGACCTCGCTCGCCGGGTTCGACGGCATCCTGCCGCCTGGCGAGGTGCGCACGGCTTTGCAGCGCAGGCTGCTGGACGCGCTGTTGAGTGGCGGGCGCAATAGCGATGTGTACCGCGGTGCGGTGCGGGCGTTGACGAACACGATGATGTTGGAAGGGGAGGGGTAGGGCATCCCGTCGTTACGATTTACGTTATCAGCACTTGTTTCTCGCTAAAGAGATGTCTTGTAAAACGTTCGAGCAAGTGGCCTCCGGCTAGCCATTTTGGCCAGGCACCTGTTGGAGAATTACGTCGACAGGTGGATTGGGGATGCTGCATCACACACGTCAAGGCAAAGGGAACACCGAACGGGTTTTCCACGCCATTGATGTCAGGGCTATCGCTTTGCGCCCCCAACGCTGCCCGACCGGTTTGCAGCATTTTCCCGCAACTGCGGCACATAGCTTTCGGGTTCGAACAGCATGCCCTGCACGGGCTGATCTCCGAGGGACGCGCCCAGCCAGGTGGACCAGCCAAGCTGGTGCGAGTCGCCCATCACCGCAGGCGTGGCGCTCTGCGGCTTGATCTTCAGGTCCAGCTGCCAGCTGAATTCCCGGCCCACGAATACCCGCACGCACTCGATGAGCTTGAGCAGATCGTTACCCCGGGGTGTGAAACGGTGGTAGTCCGCCATGTCGAGCGGTCCGATCACGATGCGGAAGCGCTGTCGCCGGTCGGGCACCATATCCCCGAGCATCGCCCCCATCGCCAGGCATGACGACATCCGCTTCCCGCCCATGCGACTGCGACACTCCGGTTCGATCGGCATCCAGTGCGGGTCGCATTCCACGATCTCCACCGGCACGCCGAAATAGCGGGCCAGGGTGCTGCGCAGCCCGTCCGGGTTGCGGCTCTGGCGCACCAGGTGCGGCGCAGCCGACAGGCGCGCATGCACGGGCAGCGGGGCAGGCCGCTCGCGCCACAGCACATGGCCTGCCAGTGCCGACACGTACCGCGAGAACCGGTCGTCGTCGGGCCGATCGAGGCTGGCGGCGGACTGCGTTGACGCCCAGGCGCGGTAGAACAGCGTGAGCGAGCGGTGGTGGAAGATGTCGAGGAAGTTACTGAGCGTCGGGTCGCCCCGCAGTTCTTCGCGCTCGCGGGCAATTTCCGTGACGTGAATCGGCAGCGGGCCGTTCGGGCCCAGCATGCCCAGGCTGTAGAGGCGGATGCGCAGCTTGCCGTTGACGACCTTCGCGTCCGCGATCTCGCTGGGCGCGAAAATCAGGCTCGGCTTCTGGCCGACCCTGAAGGGTTCCGTAGCAGGCAGGCTGGCCGTGCCGGCCGGATCGATGGCCGGGTTCGCATTGATCCGGCGCATCAGCGCAAGGAACCCGTAATTCCAGGGCGTGGCCTGCAACCAGTCAATCAGTTCGACTGGGAGGGCAACGGTGAGTTTGGTCCGGTCCATCAATTTCCCTTGGTGGAATCAGGCCGCGTCAGCGGCCCGGACAAGTCATTTAAGGCTCGATATCAGACTGCATCCACATGTGGCGTGATGCCCCTGCCGCGCAACCGGTACACCCTTGTCGCGTATCTTCGGATCGCCTTCGAGAATCACGTTCGGGCTTACGTCGGGATGCTGCGGGCACTTCACCTCATCGCCTTTGCGGGCAACGCGGACGCCCTTGTAGCGCATGGTTCTGGAGGCGGTGACGACTTCGCCGCCATGGTCGGTGGTGTCACCGAGCCGGATGAGATCGATCATGCAAGTTCTCCTTAGTGTTCGGCTGCGGGTGGGAACGGATCTACGAGGTCGGCGGTATGAACCCAGCCGGTTGTAACTTTGCCGACAGACTCACTGAAATAATCGGGATCGAAATAACGAACATAGGAAAAGCCATCCCGCGTCTCCACGAGCGCAACAATGTCATCTTGAGTCAAATAACCACTTCGTTTGATATATCGGCCATCAATTTCATTATGCAAAATTGTCTTTTTTCTAACAACTCGAATCCCAGTCGCTTGGATTTTTTTATTTTCAAAATATCGGTAATCAGGAATTTTTCCACTCCTAGAAAAAACACCAACTCCCCCCCCACATCCCGGAGGCTCCACGTTTGTTCTCATAGTCCATTCATCTTGATTTTTATTTATTTTGCCGCGAGTATCATATATCGAATTCCGCTGCTCATATTGAAATTGCCCAATCTCCAAAGAGAATGTATTTACCTCAATGGAACGTCCATCACCCCCAATATCTTTCCAAGCACTGCCCGGTGCCTGAAATATGAAAAAATCACACGTCTTTCCCTTTTCAGTTGCCACATAGTAGCCCTGAATCCCATGCTCAGACTCGAAAATCACGAGCCCCGGATCACTAAAGGTAATTAACGTCCCGGCACTTGCAATCTGCGCCAATAAAATGCAAATCAATCCCGCAAATAATCTACTTGAGCTCATTATAAAATTCCTCCAAATCGGCAGCGTAATTCGGATTATGAATCTTCCACTTAGTGCCATTGTAGGAAGACGCCACCTCCTCCCATTTCTTATTCGCCAATCCATGAATCGCCAATGCCTTCTCTTTTTTCATGAATTTTTCAAACATAAGAACATGAGCATCAACTCCTTTCATGTACTCATTTACCAATTCAATTGGTGAGTCGCATCCACATGATTCATAGTACTCACCCAAAACCTGAAATCCCCCCCAAGAACACGACATAATCGCCGCATCCAAGTCTAGATTTGTCGCTCTAACAAATCGTTCATATTGGTGAAGACCCTCTGCGCCAAATTCTCCGCTTTTAGGATTGCATATATCCGGATACTTCAAGGCGTAAGGGTGTGGTGGGCGTTTTTTAGTTTTTTTATCAATTGGAGGGGCCGTAAAATCATAAAAATGATGCCGCTCAAACAGAATTCTCGGTAGACCATTGGAATCAAATCCATGATCCAATACCCATTTACCCTTTCCAATCGTCTCTTGTTTTGTCAACGCCTTTACTGCTGCTGCCTCACATCCAAAAGATGTCGCCAAATAGTTGAAATGATCCTCAGTGAACGCGGCAGGATTCGGATAATTTAATCGTGACCCCAGCACATTCAGCACGACGGTTCGTGGCTTTCCGTTATCCACGACCTTGTAGTGGTGCTCAATGGTGGTGGTCGTTTTCTTCTTCCCGGTCTTGTCATCCGTCGTCGTCTCCCTATGCTTCTCCGGGAAATCCTTCTTGACCTTCCCCTGCTCGGTCACCTTCTGCGACCACCCGATGTACGGCCCGAAGTCGTGGACCAGGCGCTCGATGGTCATGACCTCGCCATCCTTGACCACCGGAAGATCGAGGTTCTGCTCCAGTTCCTCCTTCGGCGTCAGCTTCGTCGTCGCTTCGATGTGGTACTCGGGGCTGACGATGGTGAACGCGCTGATATCCTTTTTGGGTGTCACCGTCGCTTTCCAGACATACTCGCCGCGCCGGTTCTTCACCAGAACGTCAATCGGCTGGTTGCGCGCGGCGTTCTGGATGGTCATGGCGTAACCGTCCGCGTCCGTGGCAACTTCGGTCTTGTTGTCCACCAGGGGCACGGAAGGGTCCGGTGCCGGTGAGCCGTCAGTGGCCTGACCGAATGTCCATGCAGGCGCGGCGGGTGTCCCCGTGCCGCCCTTGATCTGCACCGACAGCCCTTCAATCGGCTTTTGCAGGGTGTCCCTGAATACGAACGTCACCTGCACATAGGGCGATGGTGGGGTTTGGGGCGCGGCGGGTTGCTGCGGGTGATGCGGATGAGCCATGTGTTACCTTTGACAAGTCACTTTAAAAAAACGGCAGATATCAGGCGAAGCCGTCGGCAAGCTCTTCATGGTCGTAGGCGTCCTCCACGACGCCCCAGTCTCCGGCCCCGACCTCGCACTTCACCTTCACCGGTTCCGCCGTGCTGACTGTCAGCGTTGCCCCATCGGTCAGCATGCCCTGCTGCCCGAGCGTGCCGTCCGGCAGGTAGATGCGGTAGGGCTGGTTGGCGAGCGTCAGACCGTCTCCCCGGTTTGCGGCAACCGTACTCACATCGAACGTCTGCGAATACAGTTCTTCCGCGTTCTGTGTCATCGGTGTCACGGGCATCGCGGGTAGCGGCAGGCGCATGGACGACGCGGCAGGCGCGTCCCAGTCCGGGGTTTTTTCGAGGATCGGTCCCGGCGAGCCGTTGATGATCCCGTCGCCGTTGATCTGGATGTACGAGCCTCCCGCTCCGATCCATACCTCGGTCTTCGCGTTGATAATGACCGTTCCGCTGGAACTGCTGATCGTGAAGTCCCCGAACGACGCCAGCGATATCGGCCCGGATTGCGCCTGCATCTGGAGCGCGCCCTTCGCCGCGTAGAATTTCATGCCGTCCTGGTAGGCGAACAGCGAGATCGAACCGCGCGTCGAGATGTGGTATGAACGCCCAACCGAGGCGCTGTAGTCTCGCCCCGCCGTCACCGCGTGGTCGTTCACGCTCGCCATGTGCGTGCTGTCCGTCGCCGTCGTCGCAATGCCCGCCGCACTGGCCACTACCACATCCGGGCGCGTCAGTTCCGGCGAGGGATTGTCCGCCGTCTTCTGCCCGCCCCTGATCGCCTCGTTCTGCGCCTTGATGGTGCGGGCGGCCTCGGCCTGACCGGAAGTCACCGTCTGCGCACCATGCTTCTGTGCGAGTTGTGACAGTTCCTCATGCTGCTGTCGCGCCTGGGTGAGCCGCGCCACCGTCTCGCCCATGTCCATCA